>CAJTXF010000042.1:3072-12182 GCA_910580045.1 uncultured Eubacteriales bacterium | reverse complement strand
CACCCCACCAGGGGGCAAGCCCCCCTGGACCCCGGGATGGGCCCGCCGTCAGGCCCTTTGCCCGCGCCTTGCCTTCTTTGTTTCCACCCTTTCAAGGAGAATCCCCAATATGAAAGATATTCTGAAAGCATCTTCATTTAAGGCCCTGGTTATCGCCGTGGTGGTGCTGCTGGGCCTTATCATCTATACAACCTCTGCTGGCGGTTCTTTTATCGCCAGCCTTTTGGGTTTTGTCTCCACCCCCATGCAGAGCGTGGCCACCAATGTGACCGGCTCTGTCACAGAGTTCCTGGATTTGGACGGCTTTACCAAAGACGAGCTGAAAGCCCTGGTGAACTCCCTCCAGGCAGAGAACGGCCAGCTCCAGGACAGGCTGGTGGACTATGACGAGCTTAAGCATGAGAACGAGCGCCTGCGCCAGCAGCTGAAAATCTCACAGGCTGACCCCCAGGTGGAGATGCGCTCTGCCGCTGTGATTGGCCGGGACCCCAATGACGTGTTTTTCGGCTTCTCCATTGGCATCGGCACCCTCTCCGGGGTGAGCGCCGGGGACCCGGTCATTACCTCCCAGGGCCTGGTGGGGGTGGTCACCCATGCCTATGCCACCACCAGCAAGGTGGAGTGCCTGCTCTCTGAGGACGTGCAGGTGGCCGCGGTGTCCATTGACAAGGAGGAGACCGGGGTCGTCACCTGCAATATTATGATGGCCAGCTCCGGCCTGCTCCGGCTGGAATACCTGTCGCCGGACACCAAGCTGGAGCCTGGGGACATTATCACCACCTCCGGGGCTGGGGGGGTGTACCCGGCCAAGCTGAAAATCGGCCAGGTGGAGAGCGTGGAGAAGTCTGACAAGGACGTGTCCCGCTACGCGGTGGTGCGGCCCTTCCAGGATTTGTCCTCTGTCACGGACGTGCAGGTGATTATCGGCTTCCCCGGCAAGGGGGAGGAGGACGCTGCCATTGACCCCTCTGAGATTGAGTCCGGCGGGGAGGAGGACGCGGAATGATTCTGGATTTCAACCGCCTCATCCGCTATCTGGCCTATACGCTGGAGCTGCTGGTGCTGTTTATGATTCAGGAGACCCCAGGGCTGCTGCCGGAGGTGTTCGGCACGCGGCCGGTGCTGGTGCTGCCCGCTGGGCTTACGATGGCCATGTTCGAGGAGGAGACCCCGGCCATGGCCTTTGGCATTGCCGCTGGCCTGCTGTGCGATTTCGGCTACTCCGGGGTATTGGGCTTCCATGGGCTGCTGCTGGGGGTGCTGTGCTTCTTCCTCAGCCTGCTGGTGCGTACTTATCTGCAGGTCAGCTGGCTGACAGCCCTGCTGGCGGGCATTCTGGCCATTGGGCTGCTGATAGGCGGCCAGTGGCTCTGCTTCTACTTTTTCCGCTACTCCATGCCCGGCTATGCCCTCCGGCACCACTATCTGCCCAAATATCTCTATACCCTGCTGTTCGTGCCCCTGCTCTACCTGCTGAACAAGGGGCTTGCTGACACCCTGCAGGGCCAGGACAAGCAGAATTTTTAGAAGAGGACTTCCTTATGAAATTACCCCATATCAAAATCGGACGAACTACCTCCTGTATTTTAGTGGTGGTTCTGTGCTTTGCCCTGTTTGAGTGCCAGCTGTTCAACTGGCAGATTATCAACGGCGAGGCTTTTGAGCAGGAGGCCATGGCCCACCGCACGGACGCGGTGGAAATCAACGCCGCCCGGGGTGAAATTTGGGACAGGGACGGCAATGTGCTGGCCGGGAACCGGGTGGTCTACGAAATTATCTATAACGCCCTGTACATGGATGACTCCAAGCGCAATGCCACCATTCTGGAGGTGGTGGATTTGCTGGAGGAGCGGGGGGAGAAGTGGCGGGACATTCTCCCTATCCGCCTGGACGAGGCGGGGAATTATCAGTTTATTGAGGGGGAAGAGGACGAGATTGAGACCCTCAAGGGCCGGGACTTTTTGAACCTGGCGGACTACGCCACAGCAGATGACTGTATGCGGGAGCTGGCAAAAAAATACCGCTACCAGGGCTACTCCAAAGAGGCCACCCGCACGGTGATGTCCGTGCGCTACTCCATGACCAAGGACGGCTTTTCCATCAATGACCCCTATGTGATTGCCTCCGGGGTCTCTGCCGAGACAGTGGGCGTGTTCGGCGAGTACGCCTCCCGCTGGAAGGGCATTGAGAGCCGGGTGGGGGTGGAGCGCTACTATGGGGAGGACGGCACCATAGCACCCCATGTGGTGGGCTATGCCTGGGGCATTACAGGCGAGCAGCTGGAGGCTGCCCAGGAGAACGGCACCGCCTATGACAGCGAGGAAAACATCGCGGGATATAAGGCCAGTGACGTGATTGGCATGTCCGGGGCTGAAGCTGCCTTTGAAGAGGAGCTGCGGGGCAAGCGGGGCCTGGAAAACGTCTTTACAGACGAGAACGGCCAGGTCACCTCCACAGCCACCACCATCCAGCCGGAGCAGGGCCACAGCGTCCAGCTCACCCTCAGCTCCAAGCTCCAGCAGGTGGCCAACTGGTCCCTGGAAAAAAACATCAAGGCCAACAAGAATACTGGCGCCAAGGATGACAAGCGGGCCCATAACTGTAAGTTCGGGGCCGCGGTGGCCATTGACGTGTCTGACTTTGGGGTGCTGTGCAGCGCTTCCTATCCAGGCTATGATTTGAACCAGTACTTTACGGACAGCGATTACCGCACGGACATGCTGTTGGACGAGGAGTTCCAGCCAGTCTTCAACCGGGCCATGCAGGGCATCTACACCCCGGGTTCCATCTTCAAGCCCCTGGTAGCCATTGCAGGCCTGCAGGAGGGGGTTACCAGCGCGGGTCAGGGCTGGTATGACTGCCAGGGCCTGTACACCTATGAGGACCTGAAGCTGAAATGTACCGGCGAGCACGGCTACGCGGATGTATACACCGCGCTGATGAAGTCCTGCAACTGCTATTTCTGCGCCCTGGGCCTGGAAATCGGCATCAAGAAAATCGACGCCTATGCCGAATACTTCGGCCTGGGCCAGCCCACTGGCGTGGAGCTGTATGAGTCGGAGGGCATTATGACCAGCCCCCAGGAGTACCGGGAGCGCCACCCGGACGCGGACTGGACGGACGGCAACACGGCCCAGGCCTCCATCGGCCAGGCGGACAATATGTTCACCCCCCTGCAGCTGGCCACCTACTGCGCCACCATTGCCAACGGGGGCCGCAGGATGCGCACCCACTTCCTCAAGCAGGTGATGGATTACAGCGGGGACGAGCTCATCCGCCGGTATGAGCCGGAGGTGATGTATGACGCGGAAATCAGGGGGGACGTGCTGGGCGTGGTGAACAATGCCATGGTCCTCACCGCCTCTGACGGTCTGGGCAAGCCTGTTTTCGGGGATTATCCCGTGGCCGTGGCCTGCAAGACCGGCACAGCCCAGACCTCTGGCCTGGACTGGGACCAGGGCGGCACAGAGGAGAACATCACCTTCATTGCCTATGCCCCCGCCGAGGCCCCGGAAATCGCTGTGGCTGTGGTGCTGGAGCATGGCAGAAGCGGCGCTTACGCCATGAACGTGGCCAAGGATATCCTGGACTGCTACTTTGGTTTCTACACCTGGGACGAGGAGGGGAACCGCTATGATGAGGACGGCAACCTGGTGGACGATGACGGGGAGATTATAAAGACCAAGGAGGAGCTGGACGAGGAGGCTGCCCGAAAGGCGGCCAGCAGCACCCCTGGCCCAGAGGAAGGGGAAAAGGGTGAGGACGGGGACGACGGGGAGGGCGGGGAGGGCGGGGAGGATACCGCCCCGGCAGAGCCCACTCCCACCCCCTGGCCCGGGCGGGGAAGCGCCATCCCGGATACCATCTTTACCGGCGGAGAGCCGGCAGGCACCGCGGAGCCGGAGGGGGATGAAAACAGCGGGGCCCAGCCTGGGGAAGAAGGCGCAGGGCCCAGCCCAACCCCATCCGCAAACGACACCCCCTACTATCACGGAAAAGGGACAGCTGCCCGCGCGGACGACAGCAGCTGAGGCGCGGCAGGCAGAACAGCCAGAGGGCGGCGGGGGGATTCCCGGCTGTTCTCTGGCTGTTTCGCTGAAAACGCTTTTTAGCGCGGTGTTGGCTGGAGCTGAATATACACCAAAAAAAGTGGGCAGTCTTTGTGCAAGGCTAATATAATTCCAAGAAAATAATATTTGATTTTGACAAAACACTCCCGATGTGGTAAGATGTAAGGTAAGGATGTGTTCTCTATGGGAATTGCGAGCGTAATCACCTCCGGCAAAGGGGGCGTGGGCAAGTCGACCCTGGCCGTGGGCCTGGGCCGGGCCCTGGCCCTGCGGGGCAGGCGGGTCCTTTTGGTGGACTGTGACGCGGGCCTGCGCAGCCTGGACCGAATGACCGGGGTTGAGGAAAATCTGGTCTTTGATATCTCTGACGTGGTGTTCGGCAGGTGCTCTCCTGCGGAGGCGATTTATCCCTGCGCGGGAAGCGACGGGCTCTTCCTTCTGCCTGCCCCTGCCTCCGCGGATAACTTGATTCGCCCTGCCGTGATGCAGCGGCTGGTGCCCCTGCTCACCCGCTATTATGACCATGTGCTGCTGGACTCGCCCGCGGGGGTGGGGATAGGGTTCCGCTCAGCGGCCTGCGCCGCGGGACAGGCCCTGCTGGTGTGCAGCCCGGACCCGGTCTGTGTGCGCAGCGCGGGCCATGTGCGCCGCCTGCTGGAGGGGTTGGGGGTCACGGACAGGCGGCTGCTTATCAACCGGTTCAATGGGGATTTCTTTGACGAGACCGGGGTCTACAGTGATTTGGACGGGGTGATTGACGCCTCAGGGGTGCGGCTGTTCGGGCTGGTTCCAGAGGACTTGACCATGGCCGCGGCCTTTCTGAAGGGCCAGGCCGCCCCAGAGCGCTCGCCAGGCATAATGGCCGTTTCCCGGATTGCCGCCCGGCTGGAGGGGGAGACTGTCCCCATGCCGGAGCGGCTGTGAGACATCTGTAAGTGGGATATGCTTTGCAAAAGTATTTATAGATATTTACTGTTTGGGAGGAATTTACTATGCAAATCGCCTTAACTGCCCATGACGCAAAAAAGGAGCTGATGGTACAATTCTGCATTGCCTATTGCGGCATACTCAGCCGGCATTCGCTGTGCGGCACAGGAACCACAGGAAAGATGATTGCGGAGTCCACGGGGCTGAAAATCCAGAGGTTTCTCAGCGGCTCTCAGGGGGGGGACCAGCAGATTGCGGCGCGCATCTCCTGCAATGAGATAGATTTGCTGCTGTTTTTCCGGGACCCGCTGAACCCCTCGTCCAATGACCCCAGCGCCCTGAATTTGCTGCGGCTGTGCGACATGCACAATATCCCGGTGGCCACCAATATCGCCACGGCAGAGGCCCTGATTCACGGGCTGGAGCGGGGCGATTTGGACTGGCGGGATTTGCTGCGCTGACCGCGGCCCCAACGGCGGCTCTGGAGTTTGGCTTTTAAGCCGGCTTTGACAGCGCGCTCAAAAGAATCGAAAAAGGAGAGCCATATGGATTTAATTACAAAAGCACCAAAAGGTACAGCTGACCTGACGCCAGCCCAGACCGCCAAATGGCGCTGGGCAGAGCGCACCCTTATCAGCGAGGCGGAGCTGAACGGCTTTGCCGAAATCCGCGTTCCGGCCTTTGAGCATACAGAGCTTTTCCAGCGGGGCATGGGGGATGTGACTGATGTGGTGGAAAAGCAGATGTATACCTTTGAGGATAAGGCAGGGCGCTCTGTCACCCTGCGGCCCGAGGGCACAGCAGGGGTTGTGCGGGCCATGCTGGAAAACGGCCTGTATAACGCCGGGTATCCGGTGAAGCTCTACTATAATATGCCCTGCTACCGCTATGAAAAGCCCCAGGCCGGGCGGATGCGGGAGTTCCGCACCTTTGGGGTGGAGATGTTCGGCGCGGCGGAGCCTGCCGCCGACGCCCAGCTGATTGCCATGGCCCTGTCCGCCTTCCGGCGCATGGGCCTTCATGACGTGGGCCTGCAGCTGAACTCCATTGGCTGCCCCGCGTGCCGGAAGGAGTACCACCAGGCCCTGAAGGGGTACTTCTCTGCCCGAAAGGAGGGGCTCTGCCCCACCTGCCTCTCCCGGCTGGACAAGAACCCCATGCGCATTCTGGACTGCAAGAGCCCGGACTGCCAGGCCATTGCCGCTGGGGCCCCGAAAATCACGGACTACCTCTGTGAGGACTGCAAGGCCCATTTCAGCCAGGTGCAGGCCTGCCTCACTGCCCTGGGCATTGAATTTACTCTGGATTCAGGGCTGGTGCGGGGCCTGGACTACTACACCCGCACAGTGTTCGAGTTCCCCTCCAAGAGCCTGGGCTTTGCCCTGGGGGGCGGCGGACGGTATGACGGCCTGGTGGAGCAGATTGGGGGCAGCCCCACCCCGGCCTTGGGCTTCGGCCTGGGCATGGACAGGCTGATGCTGGCCCTGGAGGAGCAGAAGGTGGAGTTCCCGGAGCCGGTAAAGGCGGAGGTGTTCATCGCGGCCATGGGGGACGAGGCCCAAATCAAGGCCCTGAGCCTGGTGAACGCCCTGCACACCTGCGGCGTGCCTGCGGACTGCGACGTGTGCGGCCGGGGCCTGAAAGCCCAGATGAAGTACGCGGGCAAAATCGGGGCCAAATACAGCCTGGTGCTGGGCGGGGACGAGCTGGCGGCAGGCAAGGCCCAGCTCAAGCGCATGTCTGACGGGACCACCCGGGAAATCAGCATTGGGGGCAGCTTTATAGAGGAATATACCGCCATCAGCGCGGAGCAGGAGCTGGGCCTGTAAGCCCCGCCTGACGGCCCGGGGCAGTGCCCGGTTCTCAGCAGCTGACCAAAGTCGGCGACCGGGGTCCAGGGGGGCTTGCCCCCTGGTAGGGTGTGGGGCAAAGCCCCATGGCCTTGCGCGCCAGCGCCAAAAAACGTCGTCAGACAAGCGAGCGGAGTGAGCGCAAATATCATCATTTTCCTTTGGAAAATGATGATAAAGGGCGTTAGTATGAAAAGGCCTCCGCCGGCACAGGGCGCCGACTCCGGCAAGACCTTGGGGCGTTGTCCCGAACCCTGCCAGGGGGATAATCCCCCTGGACCCCGTATCGGGGCTCAACCTTAGGCACTTCTAGCATTTTGAGATATCAGCAGAACGATTGGAGAGAGGAACCATGTCAGAATTCAGAACCCATACCTGCGGCCAGCTCCGGCTGGAGCACGCCGGTGAAACCGTTACCCTTGCCGGTTGGCTGGAGAACCTTCGGGAGGTGGGGGGCGGCATTGCCTTTTTGGTGCTGCGGGACTTCTACGGCACCACCCAAGTGGTGGTTGAGACCCCGGAGCTGCTCAGCCAGGTGAAGGCCCTGAACAAAGAGACCACCATTGCCGTGACTGGCACTGTGCGGGAGCGTACCAATAAGAACCCCAAGCAGCCCACTGGGGATATTGAAATCACCCCCAGCGAAATTCAGGTGCTGGGCCGCTGCCAGTATAATGAGCTGCCCTTTGAAATCAACTTCTCCCGGGACGCGGACGAGACCCAGCGGCTCCGGTACCGTTATCTGGATTTGCGCAACCCAGGGGTGAAGGGAAATATCGTCCTGCGCAGCCAGGTGGTCTCTGCCCTGCGCCGGGCCATGGAGGAGCAGGGCTTTTTGGAAATCAACACCCCCATCCTCACCGCCTCCTCCCCAGAGGGGGCCCGGGACTACCTGGTGCCCTCCCGGAAGCACCCGGGGAAATTCTACGCCCTGCCCCAGGCCCCCCAGCAGTTCAAGCAGCTGCTGATGGCCTCTGGCTTTGACAAATATTTCCAGATTGCCCCCTGCTTCCGGGACGAGGACGCCCGGGGAGACCGCTCTCCCGGGGAGTTCTACCAGCTGGATATGGAGATGGCCTTTGCCGGACAGGAGGACGTGTTCAGGGTGATTGAGGCCGTGCTGCCGCCGGTGTTCCAAAAGTTTGGCATCTATGGCAAGACCGTGTCTCCCACCCCCTTCCGGCGCATCCCGTACTTACAGGCCATGGAGGACTATGGCAGCGACAAGCCGGATTTGCGGATTGATTTGAAAATCCAGGACGTGACGGATTTGCTGGGAGGCTGTGGCTTTGGGCCCTTTGAGGGGGCTGTGGTCAAGGCTGTGCCTGTCTCAAACTGCGCCCTCACCCGCAAGGCCATTGACAAGGTGGTGGCCGAAACCGAGGTTCAGACCGCCCAAAAGATTTATTGGTTCAAGCTGGACGAGAAGGGGGAAATCGCCGGGGGCATTGCCAAGTTCATCAACGGCAGCGAGGGCCTGGCCGCCCGAATCATCGAAGCCCTGGGCCTGGCCCCCAATACCCTTGTTATGCTGGCCGCGGGGAAGAAGTCCACGGCCCAGAAGACCGCGGGCGTGGCCCGGAAGCTCCTGGGCGGGGCCTGCCCAGAGCATATGGATGAACAGCGGTACGAGTTCTGCTGGATTGTGGACTTCCCCATGTTCGAGATTGGGGAGGAGAGCGGGACGCTGGAATTCGGCCATAACCCCTTCTCCATGCCCTATGGGGGCCGGGAGGCCCTGGAAAAGGTGGAGCGGGGAGAGATTGACCCCCTGGAGGTCCGGGCCAAGCAGTATGATTTGGTGTGCAATGGCTATGAGCTGGCCTCTGGCGCGGAGCGGAACTATGACCCGGAAATCATGGTGAAGGCCTTTGAGCTGGTGGGCCTGTCCGAGGCAGACGTGCGGGGCAAGTTCCCGGCCATGTATAATGCCTTCTGCTACGGCGCGCCGCCCCACGCGGGAGCTGCCCCGGGGGTGGATAGGATGATTATGCTGCTGACCGGGGAGACGTTTATCCGTGAGGTGATTGCGTTCCCCATGAACCAGAGCGCCCAGGACGTGATGATGGGCGCGCCGGGGGAGGTCACAGACGCCCAGCTGAAAGAGCTGAGCATCGCGGTGACGGCAAGAGAGGACGATGAAAGCGGAGCCTGACGGCTCGGGGCAGGCGTTGGCTGTAAGTACAGCCTAAAGGCGGAATGGAAAGTTTCGCCAGCCTTTTCAAAGGCTGCGGGGGTTTGGGGGTGAGCGAGCGCCGGTGGC
>CAJTXF010000042.1:0-3063 GCA_910580045.1 uncultured Eubacteriales bacterium | reverse complement strand
CCGACCGAGCCGGCAGGCGAGACCAGAGCCCCCAAGACCGAGACACTGCCCCAAAAGCGCTTTCCCCCAGAGCCGAAAGCATAGTATAGGGCGGCGCTCACCAAGAAGCCTCCGAGGCAGAACGTCCAGCGGCAAGGCCACGGGTTCGTTAGTGGCACAAGGCAGCGCCGCCAACCATCCCTGCCGCGTGAATCCGTTGACTTGGGAAATCATAGATTTCCCAAGTCACAGAGAGCCGCAGACCGTCTTCCCAAGCGCCAGGCCCTAAACCTCCCCCCAAATATGCCGCTGAGAGAAAAAACACCCCGCCTCACCCAGAGCACCAACCCCTATGCCCCCCGGCAGCGAAAAAATCCAGCGGGGATTATCCCTCTTTCAGTATCGATTTTCGCAATCCAAATACCGCGGAACCCCAGGAAATACCAGGCGGAGAAGGGCTTTTACACCCTCCTCCGCTTCTATATTTTGCGGTATTCCAAAAATGAATATTTTTCTTAACACAAGATATGGTATTGACAACTTCCCTTGAATGCCCTATAATAGAACGTACCGGCTGGAATTTTCCCCTATCAGGTGTGTACGCATATATTCTTCCGAGAGGAGCCGTCAGTCAAATTATGCCAAAGAAAATTATCAAACGCAACGGCCAAGAGGTCAAGTTCGACGCCGCCAAGATTCGCGGGGCCATCTTTAAGGCCAATGTCCGTATCGCCACAGAGCGGTTCAGCGACGCGGAGCTGGATGAGCTCACTGCCCGGGTGGTGAAAAAGCTGGAGAGCATGAAGTCCACCCCCACTGTAGAGCAGACCCAAGATATTGTGGAGGAGACCCTCATTGCCGCGGACTACGCCAAAACCGCCAAGGCCTATATCCTCTACCGGGCCCAGCACCAGCGTCTGCGGGAAATGGACGACGAGCTGGTGAAAATCTACTCCGCCCTCACCTTCGCCCCTGCCGAGGATGTGGACATGAAGCGGGAGAACGCCAATATCAACGCGGATACCGCCATGGGCACCATGCTCAAGTACGGCTCGGAGGGGGCCAAGAGCTTCTATGACAAGTACGTGATTCCCCCCCACCTGGCCAAGGCCGACGCCCAGGGCGACATCCATATCCACGACAAGGACTTCTATACCCTCACCGAGACCTGTTGCCAAATCGATTTGATTCGGCTGTTCAAGAACGGCTTCTCCACTGGCCACGGCTATCTGCGGGAGCCCAAGGATATCCGCTCCTACGCGGCCCTGGCCTGCATTGCCATCCAGGCCAACCAGAACGAGATGCACGGGGGCCAAAGCGTGCCTAACTTTGACTACGCCATGGCCCAGGGGGTGGACAAGACCTATCACAAGGAATACTTCAAGGCCCTGACCCAGTTCTTCCAGCTGATGAAGCTGATGCCCCACGGCCAGGCTGAGGCCATGGTAGAGGCGGCCAAGGTGGCCCTGCACAACCGGGTGACCATGAAGAACGTGGATGCCTATGGCCAGCGCTTTGCGGATTTCCTCCCCCGGCACCAGCGGGAGAGCGGCTTCCAGGAGGTGACCTGGGAGGAGGCCAGCGACGCCGCCGCCTACGCCAAGGAGACCGCCTGGCGGGAGACGGATAAGGCCACCTATCAGGCCATGGAGGCTTTGGTACATAACCTGAACACCATGAACTCCCGGGCAGGTGCCCAGGTGCCCTTCTCCTCCCTGAACTATGGCACAGACACCAGCGAGCAGGGCCGGATGGTCATCCGCAACCTGCTGCTGGCCACAGAGGCTGGCCTGGGCGACGGGGAGACCCCCATCTTCCCGGTGCAGATTTTTAAGGTGAAGGAAGGAATCAACTATAACGAGGGGGACCCTAACTACGATTTGTTCAAGCTGGCCATGCGGGTGTCCGCCAAGCGGCTGTTCCCCAATTTCAGCTTTATCGACGCGCCCTTTAACCTGCAGTACTATAAGGCCGGGGACTATGACACGGAGATCGCCTACATGGGCTGCCGCACCCGGGTCATGGGCAATGTCCACGACCGGAGCCGGGAGACCACCTGCGGCCGGGGCAACCTGAGCTTTACCTCTGTGAACCTGCCCCGTATCGGCATTGAGGCCAAGGGGGATGTGAAAAAGTTCTACCAGATTCTGGATGAGCGCATTGATTTGTGCGTGGAGCAGCTGCTCCACCGCTTTAAGATTCAGTGCAGCAAGAAGGCCTATAACTACCCCTTCCTCATGGGCCAGGGGGTGTGGATTGACTCGGAAAAGCTGGATAGGAATGACTCTGTGGCAGAGGTGCTCAAGCACGGCACCCTGTCCGTGGGCTTTATCGGCCTGGCGGAGACCCTCAAGGCCCTTACCGGCAAGCACCACGGGGAGAGCGAGGAGAGCTACCGGCTGGGGCTGGAAATTATCACCTACATGCGCGGGCGGATGGACGATTTGTCCGCAAAGCACGGGCTGAACTTCACCCTGCTGGCCACCCCGGGAGAGGGGCTTTCCGGCACCTTCACCCGGATCGACAAGAAAAAATTCGGCGTGATTGAGGGGGTCACGGACAGGGAGTACTATACCAACTCCTTCCATGTGCCGGTGTATTACCCCATCAGCGCCTTTGAGAAAATCCAGAAAGAGGCCCCCTTCCACGCCCTGACCAATGCCGGGCACATCAGCTATGTGGAGCTGGACGGGGACGTGTGCAAGAATATCGACGCCTTTGAGAGCGTCATCCGCTGCATGAAGGAAGCCGGGGTGGGCTATGGCTCTGTGAACCACCCGGTGGATAGGGACCCGGTGTGCGGGTATAATGGCATTATCGGCGAGACCTGCCCCCGGTGCGGCCGCCACGCGGGGGAGGGGGTCCCCCTGGAAAAGCTGGATGAGCTGAGGAAGAAGTATCACGACGTGCCCGACTATTCCAGCTTAATCAGTTAAATCACCGTCCAACGGCGCGAGGCAGCTGCTTTCTCCCAGCAGTACGGAGAGGCGGGATAAAAGTTTCGCCGTCTCGGCTGCCGCCTCGGTCGGCTCGGGACGGTCGCCACTGGCGACCCTCGCCCTTTTTCAAAAGGTGGCAGGGGTT
>CAJTXF010000041.1 GCA_910580045.1 uncultured Eubacteriales bacterium | reverse complement strand
CCCGGCCCTGGGCCGGAGAGTGGAAGTTAACTATATACTCGCGGTTGGGGGGATTTTTGTCGGTTTTTCTAGGCTCTTTTGCGGCAAAAAGGGAAATAATTCAACTTTTATTCAACTAGTGCCTCTGTTTCCCCGGTATTCTGACGGTTTTTGTTCAAAAACTGTGAATTATGTAAAAAACTATGGGTTTTCCCAAGGAATTCAACAATTATTCAACTTGGCACAAAGTTGAATTTTGCTCTTTTGAAACACACTTTTTTGTGTCTTAACAGAGGGGGAGACAGCTATTTTATTGGTATAAATTCATAGTTTTCAGGTGATTATTTGTTGATTTATCCGATTTTATTGAGTGATACATAATAATTCAGCGTTCATTTTTGTTAAAATAGCAAAAAACACAGGCGGAAAGCCTGCCCGGCCTCCTGCCTGTGTTCGCTGAATGTTGAGAGTGCACCTCTGCTCTGTGCTATATGGTGAGATTTTTACACCTTTTTAGTCCTCAAACTCACTGGAAACCTCTGTTTCGCCCTTTGCCCTGGCAATAATCTCCTCAATCCTGCCGCTGATGCGGTCCTCCGCCTGCTGCATGATGTGGCCATAGATATTTGTCGTAGTCGCCACGCTGGAATGTCCCAGCCGGTGGCTCACGCTGATGCTGTCCACCCCGCTGAAAAGCAGCAGGCTGGTCATGGTGTGCCGGAAGGCATGGGGGTTCAGGTGGGGGAGACCGTGACGCTTCTCAAAACGGGTGAGCCAGTTCCCCAGCTGAGAGGGATTCATGGCTCCCCCGTGCTCGCCGGTGAATATGTAGGGCGATTCCTTCCATCTGTCCCCCTGACAGCGGGCCTCCTCCTCCTGCCAGCGGCAATACCGGCGGAGCAAATCCATCGTCTCCTGAGGCAGGCGGATGGTGCGGATAGAGTCCCGGGTCTTGGGCGGCCCCTCAAAAAGCCCTCTGTCTGACGCGTAGTGCATGGCGCAGTCAATCCGTATAGAGCGGCGCTCCCAGTCCACCTTTTCCCATTTCAGGCCCAGCAGCTCCCCCCGGCGGCAGCCAGAGGCCAGCAGAAGGTTGATTGCGGCCTGCCACTTAATCGGCTCTGCTTCCAGGGCGTTGAGGATAGCACCCACCTGCTCCTCCTGGAAATAGTTGGGGTCCATGGCCTCTCCCCGCCGGGGAGGGACAGCCTTTCGCGCCGGGTTAAAGGGAATCAGCATTTCCTTTTCCGCCTGACCCAGCACGGCGGAGATTAAAAGGTGCACATTCATCACTGTACTGGAGCTGAGGGTCCTCTCCTGGCACACAGGGGTAAATAGAGCGGTAACAGGCATCCCCAAGGCTTCTGCAATGCGCTGGGCAGTGGCAGGCTTAATGGTTTTTCCTGCCCGCAGCCTGGCCAGACTGAGCCGTCCTCCCCCAGCCACAGGAAGGTCACCCACCACGCCCCGCTCTTCCAGTGTCTTCCAAAAAATAGGCTTGACCTGCTCCATCTCATTGTCGTTCCGGGCAGAGGGGGAGGAGAGGGCCTGATAGAGAAGGTTCAGGTGCTGAGGACGGATGTCGCAGAGCTTCATGGGGCCCAGCACAGGAAGGACACGGTTAAGGCTTTGACGGTAGTGGAGTTCAGTGAGATGCTTCATGCCCATGGTGATTTTACAGTCCAGCACATATTCCGCATACTCAGCAAAGGTCTGGTGGCTGTCAGGGGCAGAGCCCTGTCTGCACCGCCGCTCAAAGAGGACAGCCTGCTTTTCCGCCTCTCTGCGGGCACGCTTTTCCCCCCAACCCTCCGGCACCCGCCAAGTACAGGAATAGGGGGTGAGCTGCTTGCCGGTCTCCGGGTCGCGGCCCCGATAGACCCGTATGCTGTAGGAGATAAGTTTGCCCTCTTTGTTCTTTCTTTCCTGGATGTTCGCCATTTCTGTTGCCCCTTCCCGCAGGCCACGGGAGGCAAAACGCCGGCCCACCTCACCGGCGGTCTGCTGTTTTGAAATATTTACTTACAAAGGATACCAGAAATTGGGCACACTTGTCAAAAGATTTGAATATATTGTAGATTCCATAGAGAAGGACACTTACTTTATCTGTCATCAAAACAAAACGGCCAGGCGAAGTCACTCGCCCAGCCGTTTTCTTTTTCCACATCCTGCCAGAAAACTGTGGAAATGCTGTTTCATCAAAAGGATATACTTTTTAGATTCTTTCTCCTGCTTATGCCTGAGGCTGGCAATAAATAGCCGTACTGAGAACCTCCTCAGGAATCTCCGCTGACAGAGCAGTCATAACCTCCTGATTCACACTGATTTGCCCATTGCCAAAGGAGTAGACTGGCAAATCAGCGGCTTTCCGGCCTGCCGCCAGCTGTACGGCCATGTCTGCCGCATGCTTACCGGCCTCCACGTAGTCCATGCCCACGCAGGCCAGGGCCCCCTGCCGGACAATATCCTGGGTAGAAGCGTACCAGGGCTTGCCTCCATCCGCAGCAGCTTTGGCCGCGTCCTTGGCCGCGGCAGCCACAGTGCTGTCCACAGGAGTGAACACTGCATCTGCCTGGGCACAGAGCTCAGTCATACGGGCTGCTGCCTCTGAGGAGGCGGTCACTTGGCCCTCTACCAGCGTGAGTTCAAGCTGGGCGCAGCAAGTTCTGAATTCCTCCACAAAAGCTGTGCCATAGGGACAGCTGGGGTCATAGAAAAGCCCCACAGAGGATAGAGCAGGATTCACCCGCTGAGCCAGCTCCAGAAGGGCCAGGGCAGAGGTAGGCTCTTCTACACCGGTGACATTCCCCTCCGGAGCGGCGGGATTTTCCAGGCCCAACTCTGCCTTCACATCCCGAACCCCCAGAAACACGACTTTTGTACTGCTGGTATCTGCTGCTTTCACCGCAGCCTTTGCCGCAGGGGAGGAGATGGCCACAATCACATCCGCCTTATTGGCTACGAATTTCTCGCAGATTTCCTCCGCCTTTTCCGAGCTGCCGCCAGCGTTCTGATAGTCAATCTCCATCTCACCGTCATCCAGGCCCCACTCGTCCAAACGGCTGATAAAGGCCTCCCGCGCCTCGTCCATAGGCGCGTACTCCTGATACTGCAGCACACCAATGCGGTAGGGCTCCTGCTCTTTCTTTTCTGCTGGCGCGGTGGAGGAGACCTCCGGGGAAGAGGACTGCTCACTGTCTTTATTGGAGCAGCCCCCTAAGGCCCCCACTGCCAGCGCAAGAGCCAGCAGACCGCAAATCAATTTTTTCATACGCATTCTCCTTCAATGAGAGCCTTTATTCCGGGATATTCTCCAGCATGGCGCTGACCTCCGTGCCACGAATCTGCCCATTGAACTTGCCATTGAGCATAGCCGCGTAGCGGTTCTCATCCTTCACTTTATAGAGCTCCAGGGTATCGCTGCCGCCGCCAAAATACTCGTAGACCACCTTCATCTCCGGTATACTGGCCAGGTCTCCCTGCTCCTGAGAAAAAACTGCCAAGCTGATGAGCTTCTGATAGAAGGGCTGATAGGCATCCTCATAGCTGACCTCTTCACCCCCGGCATTTTTGACGCTCAAATCATACTGAACAGCATCCTCTGTGGACTTCTCCTCATTCTTGGTGCGGGTAATATTGTACTCATAAACCTGGTCCCCATCCACTGTCACTGTGAGCTTTTCCACATTCTTGATATTGGGAATCCAGACATAGCTCATGCGCAGGGTAGAAACGCTGCACTCTGCCCACTTTTCTACCAAGCTGTTGGTCACCTGGTAGACAACATCCTTGTCATCCGCAATCAGGTAGCGGTTGCCGTCACTGTTCTTGGCGCTGACAGCCAGGGTATGCTCGCTGTCATTCATATTGAAAACAATCTTTGCCTCAGGCTCAGCCAGGCCATACTCCTCCAAAACCTCATCGCTCAGACCCGCTTCCACCACACTGTCAGCGGTCAGAGTCTTCAGGGCTGCTACCAACTCGTCAAAAGCGGTGTTGCCAGTCTCAGCCTTAATAGGCTCAGTCATCAAGTAGGTGCTGGTGGCCTCGTCCGAATACTTCAAAGAGATGGGCTCTGGGAAAGCCGTGCCGCTGAACTCGGCCTCGTAGAGGATATCCAGTCCAGTGGTCTCCTGCTCATTGCCCTCTTCGTCTTCCGTAATCTCCGTGCGGTCCGGAACGCTGTAAACACTGGTATTAAAATAGCTGAACTTGCTTTCAAACAGATTGATTGGCACACCGGACGCAATATAGACTGTGTCATCCTGCAGCACGTATTTACCCACAGACTCTCCCGCATTATTGCCCAGAAGCAAGGTCTCACTGTCCCCACTGGTATAGGAGATAGTGACAGAGGCAGCATCTGTGCCCAGTCCAAAGGAGTCCAAATCCTCCCGGCTGCCCAAGTCCTTGCTGGCATTCAGGCTCAAAAGAGTGCGGACATTGGCTGTAATCAGGGAGGTATTCAAGTCATACTCCTCATATCCGTCCAGGGTAAAGTCAATATCATCACCGCTTTTTACTGGCAGCAGAGTAAAGCTGCCCGCAGAGTTCTCTACCTCCACGGATTTTACCTCCGCCACATCTCGGTCCAGGAGGGAAATCTGCTCAGCTGTGGACTCGACCGCTGAGGAAGACTCCTCCTGGCTGTTCTCAGAAGGAAGATAGATGAGCAGGGCCACAGCGCCGCCCAGCAGGGCCAGCACCAACAACAAGATAATAATATACTTACCAGTTTTTTTCATCGAATCACAGGTGCCTCCTCTTTAGGAAGATGACCAGGCCAGCCGCTAAAATCAGCACTGGCAGCCCAATGGTAAACACGCCCAGCCCCAGGACAGTAATGGTGTTCTGAGAGGCGGTTACGTCCACCACATTGGTCTGGACCTTGTCTGTATACACAGAGACCCGGCTGCCATCTGTATCTGTGGCGAACTTCATCAAGTCTATGATATACTGGCTGTTGTCAAAGGCTGTCTCCAGGAAGGTGTCTGTAAACATATAGGATGAGCCAAATACCACCAAGGAGCGGTAGTAGAACTGATTCCCCTCAAACTGGGCCAGAGAAGAGGCACGGGCCGCGGTAGTCCGCTGGGCAGTGTCCGGGTTCTCTATGTCCGCCTCTGAGGTGTCCTCTGTCATAATATAAGCGCCCTCTCCAGTCGCAAGCAGGGCCTCTGTGGCAATATCTCCGTTGCCGCTGAACAGCAGCTCCACAGGCGCGCTCATGGGGCAGAGAATGCGGCTGTAGGTATTATCCTCCAGAGCCTTGCCCACAGCGTCTACCATCACATAGCTGGGGTCGGCGGAGATGTAGCGGGAGCTGTCGCTCTCTGTGACCATAGCGCCGCTCTGGACAGAGATGCCCCACTCCTCCAAAAATCCGCTGAGCTTGGGCAGGGATGTCTGGGTGGGGTGGAAGGTGACCAAAATGGCAATGGATTCCTCCCGGCTCTGGTCAGAGAGAAGAGCCCGGAGCTTCTCCAGCTCGTCGTCCGTATAGTCCGTGGTGGGGGTAGGAATCATCAAAAGCTGGGTACCCTCAGGAATCTCGTCTGTGAGCAGGTTGATTTCCTGATGCTCAAAGTTCTGCTCCTCCATCTTTTTCAAGAAAGCGGCCATGTTGCTGGTGTTGAGCAGTTCATCATGGCCAGTGGCAATGGTCAGGATGGGCACCTTGTCCATGTTTACCATTTCCAGCGCGGCTGCCAGGGCACTGTCCACGTTGGAGTACATCTCTGTCGCGCCGGTCTGCTGGTTCTGGCTCATGGAGAACATATCATCCACGGTCAAAACCCGGTAGCGCTTTTCTGTGCGCACCAGCACCCGGCCAGAGGTGAGCACCTCGCCGGCATAGCTGCTGATAAACTCCGGGTTGGTATCCGGGTCAACAAACTCCACCTTAACCTTGCTGTTGGCCTCAGCCAGGCGGTCAGCCAGGTTCGCCACCTGACTGTATTTCAAGCCATAGTTGGAATACAGCTGGTCCTTGCGGTAGGCCTCCTCAGCGCCAATCAGGTAGATGGTAGTGTCCTCCTCCACCTTACCGGCAACCTCCAGGGCCTGCTCGGACAGGGTATTCATCTTCTGGGCTGTTAAATCAATATTCATGGAAGGGAAGCGCTCAGAGAGCAGGGAGACCAGCAGGTTGAGTACAACCACAACAGCGATGAACACCACAGTCATCACAGTGGCCATGCCGCCCCGCTTGAATTTATTCCCCTGGAAAACAGAGGGCTTCCTTTCAGGGGTCTGCTGGGACTTTGGCTCCGGCTTTGACTCTGGCTGGGGCTCTGCCTGAGACACGGACGCCTCCTCAACTGGCTCCAAGTCCTTCTGGGGCTCTTGATTCTGCTTATTTTCGTCCATTTTTGGTTACCTCCATTCTCTCGCAATCTCAGTTCCAGCGGCGGCTTTCTATCCTGCGGGCGGTAAGGAAGACGAAAACCGACATCACACTGAGGAAAAATACCGCGCTGGACACACTGAACAGGCCTTGGGTAAAGACGCTGTAGCGGCTGCTGAAAGAGAGCCAGCTGATTACAGTGGCAACCACCGCATTGTTGACGGAGGAGGCCAAAGCGTCCACGTACATCAAAAATACAGACACAGCAAAGGTGCCGATAGCGGCGATAATCTGACTGATGGTCAGGCTGGAGATAAACACGCCAATGGAAATCATCGCTCCGCCATAGAGCATGGTGCCGATATAGTTGCCCAAAATCTCTCCCCAGCTGGGGCTGGAAAAGAAGCTCATGGCCACCGCCGGAAGCAGGCCCAGGGTAGAGGCCAAAAAGAATACAAAAAAGCTGGCTAAGAACTTGCCAATCACAATGGCCGTGACCCCTACAGGGGCTGTAAGCAGGATCTGGTCTGTCTTATTCTTCTGGTCGTCCGTCATGCTGCGCATGGTGATAATCGGGATAACCAGCATGGAGAAGTTGAACATGGTGCTGTAGACAAAGCTGGGAATAAAGGACGAAGAACCCCGGGCCATAACCATAAAATAGAACAGGCCGTACAGGGCCGCTAGTACGGCCACGCACACGTAACCGATAGGCGAACTGAAATAGGAGCGGATTTCCCGCTTGAGAACTGCTGTCATAGTGATTCGTCTCCTTTCCGGCCAGCATTATGTGCTGCACCATTGTGGTCGGTGCTTGTCAACTGCAGGAACAAATCCTCCAAGGTCAGATCTGTGTTCTTCAGGCCCAGCACAGGCCAGCCTTTGCGGGCCATCAGGGCAAACAAATCCCGGCGGATGTCCACCTCAAGGGCAGACTCTACGCTGATGTCAAAGGCGCCGGGCTCTTTCTCGCCCATGGAGTAGACCTCCAGCACATTTTCCATGGCCTCAATGGCGTGAACCATCTCCCGCTCAGGGCCCTCGGCCCGAATAATAAGCCGGTGCTCTGGGGAGAGGTCATGGGCCAGTGTGGCAGTAGCGCCGTCTGCCACCAGCCTGCCCTCATTGATGACAATAATTCGCTCGCACACTGCCTGGACCTCCGGCAGGATGTGGGAGCTGAGGATAACAGTATGGTTCCGGCCCAGATTCTTAATGAGGGTGCGAATCTCAATAATCTGTTTGGGGTCCAGACCCACAGTGGGCTCGTCCAGAATCAGGACAGGGGGATTGCCAATCAGGGCCTGGGCAATACCCACCCGCTGCTTGTACCCTTTTGACAGGTTGCCCACCAGACGGTTGTATACATTGTCAATCTTCACCAGGCGGCAAATCTCGTCAATATGCTCTTTGCGGGGCTGGCTGGCCTTTTTCAGCTCGTAGACAAAATTGAGATATTCCTTTACCGTCATATCCAAATAAAGGGGGGGCTGCTCCGGCAGATAGCCGATGAGCTTTTTTACCTCATTGGGGTCATCCAGGGTATTCTTGCCCGAGACAGTCACGTCTCCCTCTGTTGCCGAAAGATAACCGGTAATAATGTTCATGGTGGTGGATTTTCCCGCGCCGTTCGGCCCGAGGAAGCCCACAATAGAGCCTTCCTCGATTGAAAAGCTCACGTGGTCCACCGCCAGGTTCGCGCCGTAGCGCTTTGTCAGGTTCCTGACCTCTACCATTTCCGTGATTCCTCCTATTTTATGAGCTCCCTATAGTATGACAAAAAACCCCCATTTTGTCAACCCTTGCGGGGGTCCTCTGGAATGAGTATACCCTTCAAATGTGAATATTAAGTGAACTCTCCGTGATTCTTGCTTGACGAGAGGTCACAATATGGTTACAATGTATGTGTAGTAAATCTGGCGGCCGCGCCTGGGGCAGGATGAACCGCCCTGGGGGACCGGCAACAAGGAGGTACAGTCATGGCAGAAATCAGAGCATTCCGGGCTCTGCGGTACGACACGGCCAAGGCCGGTAAAATCGAAGAGCTGACCTGTCCGCCCTATGATATTATCAGTGAGGAGCAAAGGCAGGGATATATTGCCCGCAACCCCCACAATGTGATTCGTCTGGAGCTTCCCAAGGGAGAGGCGCCCTATCAGGAGGCAAAATCTACCCTGAGCCAGTGGATGGAAGAGGGCATCCTTCGCGCAGACATGGAGCCGGGCCTTTACATCTACGAAGAGGAATTCCTCAGCCAAGTGGACAGGGGAGAGACGAAAAAACTTCGGGGACTTATCTGCCGGGTGCGGCTGGAGGACTTTGCCGCTGGAGTAGTGCTCCCCCACGAGGAGACTTTGAGCAAGGCCAAGGAGGACCGTTTCCAGCTGATGGAGGCAACCCGCTGCAATTTCAGCCAAATCTACTCTCTGTATCAGGACGAGGGCCATGTGACCCGCCAGCGGTTGGACAACCTGGCTGCGGGCTGTGCACCCCGCTACGAGTTTTCTGACGGGCTTGTAACCCACCGGCTGTGGGTGGTCAATGACCCTGAGGCCATCCGGGCCATTCAGGAGGACTTTGCTGGGCGGAAACTCTACATTGCCGACGGCCATCACCGCTATGAAACTGCCCTGAACTTCCGCAATCACCTGCAGAAGGAGAACATATACTGCCCGGGCAGCGGCTATGTGATGATGATGCTGGCAGATATGGCTGATGCAGGGCTGGTGGTGTTCCCCACCCACAGGCTGGTTCGGGGGCTGGCGGACTTCCATGGAGAAGCTCTGATGCAGGGCTGTGAAAAGTGGTTTGAAGTGATTCCCGCTGCGGGGATGGAGAGCGCCCAGACAGCTTTGGAGGATGCTTATAAGCAGGGGAAACACGCTTTTGCCTGCTATGACGGCAAGGCCTGGCACTGCCTGATATTGCGGGACATGGCCGCCATGGAGGAGCGCCTGCCAGAGACATCTTCTGCCTATCGTGAGTTGGATGTGAGTATTCTTCACACCCTGGTACTGGAATGCCTGCTGGGCATAGACAAGGAAAATATGGCTGCCCAGCGGAACCTGACCTATACCCGCTCAGCGGAAGAGGCTGTAAACTCTGTGGAGTCAGGGGAGAGCTGCTGCTGCTTTTTGCTTAATCCCACCCGTGTGGAGGAAATCGGAGCTGTAGCCGGCTGCGGGGAGAAAATGCCTCAGAAATCTACCTACTTTTATCCCAAGCTCATCACTGGGCTGGTGATGAACAATCTGGAAGAAGACTAGAGTCTGTTTGGAAACCGGAGAAATGCTGGATTTTTGGCCAGAGGCGGTTAGCTTGTAAGTAATATTTGCGTATTATGAGGATTTTAGGCGCAGAGGGGACCGCATCTGGGCAAAAAGACGGCGGTTTTGATTTATCAAACAGACTCTAAGGAGGGGCCCTGCCAGTTGTCTGTAAAGAATCTTGCAAAGGAGACTATCCGTGAAATTATACGAAAAAACTCTAAGCTCTCAATCCATTTTTGACGGAAAAATCATTCATGTCCATGTGGATGAAGTGGAGCTGGAAAACGGCAAAACTGCCATGCGCGAGGTGGTTGACCATCCAGGCGGAGTCAGCGTCGCTGCCCTTACAGAGAAGAATGAGTTGATTTTTGTGCGCCAGTTCCGCTATCCCTATCACAAGGTGCTGTTAGAGCTTCCCGCAGGCAAGCTGGAGCCTGGCGAAGACCCTTTTGAGGCCATGAAGCGGGAGCAAATGGAAGAGACCGGCACTCAGGGCGAGAACTACATCTCTCTGGGTGAGGTGTACCCTACTGGCGGCTACTGCGGGGAAATCATCCGTCTGTGGGCCTGCCGGGTCATAGGCGAGCAGCAGGACCTCCATCTGGACGAGGACGAGTTCCTGGACACAGAGCGCATCCCTTTGGAGGAGGCAGTGGAGATGGTGTGCAGAAATGAAATCCCGGACGCAAAAACTCAGATTGGCATCTTAAAAACCGCCCAGCTGGTGAAAAAAGGTCTGCTTTAGAGCGGTTGTGACCAGTTTGTGACTGGCCATGATAGCCCAATTTTGCTAAAGAAAGGAATGATTGCAATGAACGCAAAGAGAATTGCCACTGTACTGATGGCTCTTGCCATTACCCTTCTTCCCGCTGTGCTCTCCGGCTGTGAGGGGAGAGAAACTCTATCTTCTTCCACTGAGTCAAATCCCCCTGCTTCTTCAGAGCCCAGCCCTACCCCAAAGCCCACGCCAGAGCCTACTCCTTCTCCAGAACCTACCGCAAGCCCAACGCCAGCGGCTCCTGCTGTTGATGTGGACGCCCTGTTCGAGGAAAATCCCATTGAAGTTCAAAAGGATGAGGATTTGGCCAACGCTTCCACAGGAAAGGCAGCTTATCTCGCCTTTCAGACAGCTCGGAAAAGCTGGACCCGTTTTATTGACCGGCTGACTGACATTCTCTCCAATGAGCTGCTTGACGGCCCGGAGAAAGAGGCCTTTGACAAAGCCGCTGAAGACTGGTCTGCTGAGCGGGAGTCTGCCATCCAGTCTGTGCTGGGTGAGCTTTCCGAGGAGGAAGTGATACAGTCAGATTTGGATAAAGCCACAGAAGTCGCGGCCGCTGTTGCATCCCTGTCCCGGGATAGGGGGTTAGAGCTCTGCAGGAAGTATACTGAACTGACCGGCGAGTTCCCTGATTTTGAGGAGCTTCTCAGTGACGCGCCTATGGGCTGATTGGGATAATTTTCCACATCTTGTCTGGGTACCCGTTGAAAACTTAACCATTGCTTTTCAGGTACTCTACTGATGCTATCCAACAAAAATGAAAGCAGGTCCGCCCGATGCACTTCGGAGCGGACCTGCTTTTTATAATATGAGGGTTAAAGTGAGGTGTTTTCGTCCTTAAAACTTGGCAGAGCAGCTCCATCCGCTCCCCAAGCGAATTTTCCCGGCGATTCCGGGTTTTTTACCCCCATCAGCCTGGCGAAACTGTTCCTCAAGTCTCGCTGGGGCTGATTTCTTCCTCTACAGTTTCAGTCCTTTCGCTGTCTTCTGCAGATAATTCTTCCGAGCTATCCTCTTCATCCTTAGGTGCGCTGGTCAGGGTGACCACCTTGCTGTCCTCCTGAACCTTCATCACCCGGACACCCTTGCTGGGACGGGCACACTGGCGAATCTGCTCCGCAGGTGTACGAATCACAATACCATCGCTGGAGATAAGAATCACATCTTCTTCAGGGGAAACCATCCGAATACCAGCCACAGGGCCAAACTTATCCACATGATAGTTGAGCAGGCCCTTGCCGCCCCGCCTCTGAATACGGTACTCCTCGGGGGGAGTCAGCCGGCCAAAGCCAGTCTCTGTCACCGTGAGCACCAGGCAGCCTTCCCGAATTACATCCATACCCACAATCGTATCGCCTGGATTCAGGCTCATAACCTTCACGCCCCGGGCGTTCCGGCTGAGCTCGCGAATCTCTGTCTCGCGCATCCGCAGAGCCATGCCATGCCTGGTGGCAAAGAGCAAATCATCCTGCCCGCTTGTGACCTGCACCCAGGCCAGATGGTCGCCTTCATCCAAATCCACGGCAATCAGACCGGCTTTGCGCACGTTGTTAAAGGCAGAGAGCTTGGTGCGCTTGACCACGCCTTTCCGGGTGACCATCACCAGGTATTTATCATCATCCAAGCTGTCCAGACGCAGAACAGAGGTGATATTCTCCTCTCCCTGCAAAGGCAGAAGGTTGCGGATGTGCATACCCCGGCTGGTACGGGAGCCCTCAGGCACCTCATAGCACTTGACCCGGTACATGCGGCCCAAATCGGAGAAGAAGAGAATATAATCATGACTGCCAGTGACAAAAATGTCAGAGGCCGCGTCTTCGTCCCGGCGGCTCATGGCAGAGATACCCCTGCCGCCCCGGCGCTGGGTCTTATATGCTTCCATTTTTTGGCGCTTGACATACCCATACTGGGTGAGGGTGAGGACACATTCCTCCACAGGAATCAAATCTTCCACATCCACCTCACCGCTGATGGCGGCAATCTCTGTGCGGCGCTCGTCACCGAAGCGCTTTTTCATATCCAAGGCTTCATCCTTTACAATAGCCTTGCGCCGGTTTTCGCTCTGCAGGATATCATTCAAGTCCGCAATCTGCTCATGCAGCTCGCTCAGCTCAGTTTCTATTTTCAAAATTTCCAATCCAGCCAACTGGCCCAACTGGAACCGGCAGATAGCGTCAGCCTGCAAATCGTCAAAGTCAAAGCGCTCCATCAAGGCCAGCTTTGCCTCAGGCCGTCCGCCCTTGCAGCCCCGGATGGTCACAATAATTTCATCCACAATGTCAATGGCCTTTTTCAAGCCCTCCAGAATGTGGGCCCTGTCCTGGGCTTTCCTCAAATCATACCGGGTACGCCGGGCAATGACCTCCATCTGGAATTCCACATAGTTCTGCAGAATTTTTTGCAGGTTGAGAATTTCCGGCCGGCCGTTTACCAGGGCAAGCATAATAACGCCAATGGAAACCTGCATTTCAGTGAGGGCAAACAGGTGGTTGAGCACGATTTGGGGAGAAGCGTCCCGCTTCACGTCCACGACAATGCGCATACCCTCTCTGTCAGAGTGGTCATCTACATTGGAAATGCCCTCAATGCGCTTATCTTTCACCAAATCAGCAATATCTTTAATCAGCTTTGCTTTGTTGACCTTGTAGGGAATCTCTGAGACAATGATTTTGGAGCGGCCGCCTTTTTCATCTTCCTCAATCTCCGCCCGGGCCCGAACCACCACTTTGCCCCGGCCAGTGGCATAGGCGGCCCGAATACCGCTGCGGCCCATAATAATGCCGCCGGTGGGGAAGTCCGGCCCCTTAATGTGCTCCATCAATTCATCCAAGGGGGCCTCTGGATTGTCAATATAACAGCATACCCCGTCTATGACCTCACTCAGGTTGTGGGGGGGCACATTGGTGGCCATACCCACAGCAATACCCATAGAGCCGTTTACCAGCAGGTTTGGGAAATGGCTGGGCAGCACCTCAGGCTCTTTCAGGCGGTCGTCATAGTTGGGCTTAAAATCTACAGTTTCCTTATTGATATCATCCAGCATTGCCACGGAGAGTTTGGTCATCCGCGCCTCGGTATAACGGGGGGCAGCAGGGGGGTCACCATCCACGGAGCCAAAGTTGCCATGTCCGTCTACCAGCATATAGCGCAGGGAAAAATCCTGGGCCAAACGCACCATAGCGTCATATACAGCCGCGTCACCATGGGGATGCCAGGACGCCAGAGTCTTGCCCACAGTATCCATGCACTTGCGGTAGGCGGAATCCGGCCACAGGGAATCCTGATACATTTGATAGAGTATGCGCCGGTGAACCGGTTTTAGACCATCCCGCACATCCGGCAGAGCGCGCTGCACAATAACAGACATGGAATAGTCCAGAAAAGACTGCTCCATCTCCTTGGTCAGCGCCACGTCTATCACGTGCCCGCCGGGCTCTTCAGGCTGGATGTTGTTGTTTTCAAATTCAGACATCGATTGACTTCTCCTTCACGAGGACTGGATGCTCTTTTTCTTCTGGCAGATGGCTCTTATACATCCCAGTTAGCCTTTTGCGCATTCTCCACAATGAACTCCCGGCGGGGTTCTACCTTATCACCCATCAGGATGGTGAATACTTGGTCAGCCAAGGCCGCGTCATCTACCTCCACCCGGCGCATGGTGCGGGCGGCTGGGTCCATGGTGGTCTCCCACAGCTGGATGGGGTCCATCTCTCCCAAGCCCTTATACCGCTGGATAGGGCAGTTCCCGCCCAGCTCTGCTATAATCTTGTCCCGCTGGGGGTCAGAAAAGGCATAGAAATGCCGCTTATTCTTGGTAATACGGTACAGGGGCGGCTGCGCCAGATATACATGGCCCTGCTCCACCAAAGGCCGCATAAAGCGGAAAAAGAAAGTGAGCAGCAGGGTACGGATATGGCTGCCGTCCACATCAGCATCCGCCATGATAATGACCTTGCCATAGCGCAGCTTGCTGATATCGAAATCCTCGCCAATACCAGTGCCAAGGGCTGTAACCACAGGCATCAGCTTCTCATTGCTGTAGACCTTGTCCAGCCGGGCCTTCTCTACATTGAGCATCTTTCCCCAAAGGGGAAGGATAGCTTGGAACTTCCTATCCCGCCCGCCCTTGGCAGAGCCGCCTGCAGAATCGCCCTCCACAATATAAATTTCAGTTTCCTCTGGGTCCCGGGACTGGCAGTCAGCCAGCTTGCCGGGCAGGGAGTTGTTCTCCAAAGCAGTCTTGCGCCTTGCCAGCTCCCTGGCTTTCCGGGCAGCCTCTCGGGCCCGGGAGGCTGTGAGGGCCTTATCAAAAATGGCCCGGGCTGAGGCAGGGTTTTCCTCCAAATGCTGCATGACTTCTTTATACAGCATGGAGCTGACCAGCCCACTTATTTCCGTATTGCCCAGCTTGGCCTTGACCTGCCCCTCGAACTGGGCCTCTTTCAGCTTCACGCTGATAACACAGGTCAGGCCTTCCCGAACATCCTCACCAGAGAGGTTCTTGTCATTTTCCTTCAATATATTGTATTTTCTGGCGTAGTCATTCATAACCCTGGTAAGAGCCCGCTTAAAACCCTCTTCATGGGTGCCGCCATCCACAGTGCGGATATCGTTGGCAAAGGAGAGCACCAGCTCGTTAAAGCTGTCAGTGTACTGCATGGCCACTTCGGCCGTGGCACTTTCATCCTCTGCCACAGCGGAGAAGTGCATAATCTCAGGATGAAGGACCTCTACTGCTTTTTTCTTGTTGATATAGTCCACAAACTCCCGGATACCGCCTTCATAGCAATAGCTGTTGACTACAGGCTGCTCCCACTCCCGCTCTTCCGGAATACGCTCCTCTGGGTCACGCTCATCAATCAGCTCAATGGTAATGCCCGCGTTTAAGAAAGCCTGTTCCCGCAGGCGGGTCTGCAAAGTTTCGTAACTGTAGACAGTGGTCTCCTTAAAAATTTCCGGGTCAGCCTGGAAGCAGATGACAGAGCCATTGCTGCTCCCCTCAGGGGCCGGGCCCTTTTCAATCAGCTCGGTTACAGCCTTACCCCTCTCGAACCGCTGGTAATACCGTATGCCCTCGCTGATAATCTCCACCTCAAGCCAGGTAGAAAGCGCATTGACCACAGAGGCGCCCACACCATGCAGGCCACCGGAGACCTTATAGCTGCCGCCGCCAAATTTACCGCCTGCATGCAGGATGGTAAAGACCACAGTAACAGCGGACAGGCCAGTCTGATGCTGGATACCCACAGGAATGCCGCGGCCATTGTCCGAGACATAGACCACATTCCCTGGCAGAAGACGGACGACAATCTTGTCGCAGAAGCCTGCCAGGGCCTCGTCAATGGCATTGTCTACGATTTCATAGACCAGATGGTGCAGGCCCCGGGGACCGGTAGAGCCAATATACATACCCGGGCGCTTACGCACAGCCTCCAAGCCCTCCAGAACCTGGATTTGGTCGCTGTCGTATGCCTGTTCACTTTTCGTCATATCTGTGATTTCGTTGATATCCAAAAGCAACTGCCCTCCAAAAAGGCAAAGCCCGCCTTGCGCCATGAACAACAGGCGCAAAGCCGGAAACTCAGCCTGATTCTTAATCCTATCCTAGTGCCAGCACAGCCTTTGTCCGCAAAAGATTCCCAGCCCTGCTGAAATAATCTATGGCTACAGTATAGCATATTTTTGTAACTTTGTAAAGGGTTGGGGAAATTTTCAGAATATGCAGAATAAACAGATTCTCTGTCTCAGCCAGTCTTATCCAATCCTATCTTCTGTTTCCTGCGCCCCTGCCGGCCTCTCGCTCTGCTTCCTGAATTTTCCGCTGCACATAGGCTGTATTGTCATATCTGCTCTGGGAAGACGGCTGACCGCTCAGCGGCCTTTGAAGCCCGGAGACAGGCCTTGCCCCATTCTGCTGGGCGGAAAATCCCTGCCCGGTCCGCTGTTGGGCCGCCTGTGCTGAGCGGGCTGCTGCCCCCTGTTGGGCAAAGGTCATCCGTTGCTGAGGCTGCGTACCCTGGACCCGGTTTGGCTCAGGGCTCCGGTTCTGCTGTCCTTGGGCATATCCGGCAGAGCGCTGCTGTACAGACATCTGAGGCCGTGCTGTGCTCTGAAATCCTGGGGCCTTGGGCTGCGGCGGCACAGTTTTAGCGCGCATTGCTGCCTGGGGCTGAGCAGGCTGCTGAGGCCTGGGCCGCTGGGGAGGCGGCGTCTGGTTTGGGATACGGACCCGCTGGCTCTTCTGGGTATTCTCTATTTCCGCCTGCTGTCTGGCCCGGTGGAAAGCCTGCTGGTTTACCACGCCCGAATCGCTGAGCTCCTGCTGGGGGGCAGGTCCAGGCCGGTGAGAGCTCCGAGGAGCAAAGTCGCCGTCATCAAAGTTTCCGGAGCTGTTCCGTACCGGAGCAGGGGCCTCCCCGGCAGAAGAGCGGAAACGGCGCTTTTTCTCATATTCAGCCCGGGAGACCTTTTTAATCACTGGCTTTTCCAGATAGACCATAAACAAGCTGAACAGGAAGAAGCCTGCAAAGGGAATGAACACGTAGATTCCTGTCTCCAGAGTGATGTCATCCAGAACATACTTATGGAAAAAATACAGCACCCCGCTGGAAAATACAGCCAGCAGCGCAAGCACATAGATTAGGGGGGAGAGATAGATATTGGAAGCTCCGCCGCAGCGGGGGCACAGATACTCCCCCTGGCGCTTTAAGGACCAGGTACGAATCAGATTCACCCGTTTTTTACAGTATGGGCAGGTGGGTACGCCAAGATAACGCATAGGCTGAGAAACATTCCTTTCGGTTCATTTTTATCAAATAGAAATTATTTTTCTATTGACGAATCAGAAATTGCATAATGGTTTTAGAAATCAATATTCTGAAAACTATCCCATCAAAAATCTGGTACTTTCTCCATTTTCATACAGACTCTAGGAGAGAGTTCTCTTTTGAAGGGTGGCGGGGGTCATTTGGGAGAGATAGACAATCTCCCGCCCCTGCTCCTCACAGACAATAAAGGACTTCGGCAGCTCCCAGGTCACGTCTACCACCCGGCCCTCCCGCTGAGCTTTTGCCAAAAATTCTTTGGTACTCTTTGAGCCTGTGGTGTTGTCCAAATCAAATACACCTAAAATACGGTTCGTCATTACAATGGTATTCTGCCCCAAATGCAGGTACATTTTCATATTTTTTCCTCTTAATCCATGAAAAAATCAGCCCTGTTATCAGGCTTCCTCTGGATAGATGATTCCCGACTCCACACGGAACCGCATACCGGTCTTCATGATATCCACTGTATCCGGCTCACAGCAGGTAATAAAAACCTGCTGGTCATGCAGGTGGTTAAGAAGATAATCCTGGCGCTCCTTATCCAATTCGCTGAGCACATCATCCAAAAGCACAATCGGAGCCTCGCCAGTGCACTCCTCCAAAATTCTGGCCTCAGCCAGCTTCATGGCCAAAACAGCACTTCGCTGCTGGCCCTGAGAGCCATATACCCTGGCTGAAACACCGTTGATTTGAATTTCTATATCGTCCCGGTGGGGCCCGGTGATGGTAAATCCAGAGCGCACGTCAGAGGAGACTGTACGCTCCAGCTCCTTCACAAAAAGCGCGGCTGTCTCCTGCACACTGTTCCCAGGCTGAAAGGAGGGGACATAGCTGATGTGAATACTCTCCCTGCCCTTACTGATGCCTTGGAAGGTTTCCTGGATAAACGGCTCAATATTGGAAATAAACTGCCGCCGCTCCTCCATGACCCGCGCGCCCAAATCAGCGGTCCGGGCGTCCCAGACGCTGACAGTCCCCATCATCTTTGGCTCTTTTGCTATTTCTTTCAGCAGAGCATTCCGCTGGGCAACTGTCTTGCGGTAGTTGACCATCAAACCCGCATAGCTGGGCTTAATCTGACAGAGCGCAGTGTCAATAAACTTCCGGCGGTAGGGGGGGCCCTCCTTAATCAGCATAAGATGCTCAGGGGAAAAGATAACTGCCCGGACCTTCCCCACCAGGGCGGAACCGCTGTTCTTTTTTACCTCATTTATCCAGCTGGTGCGGCGACCGCTCTCAATTTGCAGGACAGCATTCTGCTCTCTATCCTCGCTGAAAAAATCCATTTCAATGGTGGTGGAAGGACTGTTCTTTCCCGTGGGCTTATCCAGCCGCGGGAGCTCGGTATCTTTTGCGCCCCGAAAAGAATGGCCGCCTGTAAAAAGCCAAAGTCCCTCCAGCAGGTTGGTTTTTCCCTGGGCATTGCCTCCGTAAATCACATTCACTTCTTCGCAGGGGAAAATTTCTTCATCCGCGATATTCCGGAAGTTCTGGGCTGCGAATCTGATGACAGTCATAGGTATTCGCTCATTTCATCATGATATGTTTTACTTTTTTCTTGTCCTGCACCTATTCAGCACAGGGCGGGTGTTTGGGCTTTTATTCGCTCTCTTTTGCCTGAGCGATTAGAAAGCTCCTGCCTCCAGCTGTAAGGGTGTCTCCTGGGCGCATCTTTTTTCCCCTCATAAGGCAGCTTTCACCGTTCACCTGCACCATGCCCTGCTGTATAGCTGCCTTTGCCTGTCCGCCTGTATCCACCAGGCCAGTCAGCTTCAAAAGCGCGTCCAGCCGGATAAACTCTGTCTCAATCTGAATTTCTTCCATCATATTCCCACCGCCCAATCAGTCATTTTTCAGCCGTACCGGGAGAACCAAAAACAGGAAGCTGTCCCCTTCTTTAGGCTGAATCGTCATGGGGCTTAAAGGGCCGCTGAGACCCATGCGGATTTCATCACACTCGGTATTGCGCAGGGCATCCAGCAGATACCGGTTGTTAAAGCCAATTTCTACATCCTCGCCCTCTTTTTCAATCTCCACCTGGTCGCTGGCCCGGCCCATGGAGGTGGTGCAGAGGAGTTTGGCCTCATTGTTGGAGAAAATGCAGCGGACAGGGCTTTTCAGCCGGTCAGTGATTAACAGGGAGACCCTCTCTACGCTCTCAATAGCATCCCGGGAGCGCAGAGACACATGCGTCTTGGAGGCTGCGGGGATGGTTGCCTTGTAGTTGAGAAAATCCCCCTCCAAAAGACTGGAAATAACCGTATAGTTGGAGATGGCAAACTGGATATGCCGCTGGCCAGCGTAAATATCCACCATATCTTCTGTATCCTTTAGGAGCCGCAAAATCTCGTTCAAGGTCTTGCCAGGGGTGACGAAGGAGAGCTTCCCCTCATAATTGACAGGCTCTGTGCGCATGGCCAGCCGGTAGCCGTCAACAGAAACCACATCCAAACGGCCGTCTTCCATGTGGAAGAGGCTGCCCTGATGGATAGGCTTTGCGTTGCTCTCAGCTACAGCGAATACAGTCTGGCGGATGATGCTTTTCAGTACATTGGAGGGCAGCTGAATCTTCACAGCGTCAGCCACTTTGGGCAGTTCCGGGAATTCCTCTGCCGGGATGCCGATAAGGGTGAAATTGCTGCAGCCGCTCTCAATGGTAGCCATATTCTTACTGTCTACCGTGATTTCAATGGCGTCGCTGGGGGTACGGCGTACGATTTCAGAAAAAATGCGTGCGCTGAGAACAGAGCGCCCAGGTTCTTGGACTTTAGCAGGAATCACAGTGGTAATACCCAATTCCAAATCATAGGCGCTCAAGGACAGCTGGTCTTCTGAAGCGTCAAGAAGAATGCCTTCCAAAGCGGGAATGGAGGTTTTGGAGGAGACTGTCCGCTGAATGTTGGAGACAGCTTCATTCATATCAGTTTTATTGACAGTAAATTTCATATGCTTTGTATCCTTTCGTGATTGGTTGAGAGGAGCATCCAATAGACGGGCTTCCGCAAGGCCTGATGAAACCCAGGAAGCTCCCGGCTGCTTCCAATCCTTGTTGTTATTGTAAAGATTTAGAAGCAGTAATAGGGGCTGTGAAATCTGTGGAAAGCTCCCGGAGCGCTAGAGACAAGGGGAAAAAGGCGGAAAATTTATGCACTTCTGGCTGTGGGGAGAATGGTGGGAAAGTTGAGAGCAGAAAAATGTCTCCACAGCAGGGGGAAAAGCCGGGTGTGGATTGTTGGGGAAAAGTGGAATATTTGGCAGCTGGTTTCCGAAGAATTCAGCCTGCTTTATGGTCTCCCAAAATCCCATTTTTTACCTGTCCCGGATATTCTTTATAATATCATTTACTGTGTCCCGGGTATGGCTTTCCTTTTCCAGCTTGTCCTCCATCTGGCGCAGGGCGTATACCACTGTAGAGTGGTCCCGGCCTCCAAAGGTCTGGCCAATTTCTACCATGGACATCTGGGTGATTTCCCGCACAACATGCATGGCCACCTGTCTTGCTTTGGACACAGAGGCATTACGTTTTTGTGAGCGGATATCCTCTGGCGTGACCTGATAGGTTCTGGCCACTTCTTCAATAATCTTGTCTACCGTGACAGGGGTTGGCTGGGAATTGTTGATGATATCGCTGATAGCAGTCTGAGCTGTGGCAATATTGACCGGCCGGTTTTCCAAAAGATGGAAGGCCCGCAGTTTCTTTACCGCGCCCTCCAACTGGCGGATGTTGTTTTTCAGCTTATTGGCCATATATTCGCATACACTCTCAGGAATGTCAAAATCAAAGCTCTCAGCCTTGCGGCGGATAATCGCCACGCGGGTCTCAAATTCCGGCGCCTGAACGTCAGCGGTAAGGCCCCACTCAAAGCGGGTTTTCAATCTGTCCTCCAAAGTGGCAATATCCTTGGGAGGCCGGTCAGAGGTCAGGACAATCTGCTTTTGGGCCTCATACAGGGTATTGAAGGTGTGGAAGAACTCCTCCTGTGTGGAAGTCTTCCCCCCAATGAACTGGATATCATCCACCAAAAACAAATCCGCGCTGCGGTATTTGCTCCGCAGGGCAGAGGTAGTGCCCCGGGCAATGGCCTCAATCACCTCGTTGGTAAAATCTTCACTTTTTGCATAGACCACGCTGCGCTCTGGAAAATTCTTTTTGAATTCATTGGACACAGCAGAGAGCAGGTGGGTCTTTCCCAGGCCGGAATTGCCGTAGATGAAAAGTGGGTTATACAGTACTGCAGGCTTGCTTGCCACTGCCTGGCAGGCCGCGTGGGCAAACCGGTTGGAAGAGCCCACCACGAAGGTGTCAAATGTGAGCTCATATCCTTCATCCCGGTGAGAATTTTCTTCAGCGGGAATAGGTTCGTCCTCCTTTACCAGCAAGGTAAAGCCAATATTGTCCCCAAACACATTGCGCAGCGCGGTTTCCAGCAAATCGCTGTAACAGCGCAGCAAAGTCTGCTTGTGAAACTCATTGGGCGCCTCAATAATGGCTTTCCCGTTTTCAAAGTCCATAGAGACAGGGCGCAGCCTGCTGAACCAGGTTTTATACGCCACATCCGTAATCTGTGATTTGCAGTATTCGCAAATAATCTCCCATGCTTGGTCAAATGAATCCAACGACAATACCCTCCCAAAAATTCGCTGCCGGGTTTCCCTCTCGTCCCGGGCCGGTGACAGACTGGAGAAAAAATGATATAAAAACCAAAGCCTGACCTTGTTGTAAGGCAGACCTTTTTTATTATGTAGACCTAGTATAGCATACTTGAACCTAATTTTCAAATATTTTTCCACATTTCCCTTGACAAAACCCGGCAGATAGTCTATTATAATTTTGTCAGTAATATTTTTAACAGTAGATGTACTCCAATGCGTCTCTGTCCAGAAAAAAGCCTGCAAATAAAAAGTCAAGCCCCTTAAGCCAAAAATATGAAAGGAAGCGGATGGAAAAAGTGAATACAGCAAACAGACCGCCGCCCAAAAGCGGCAGTCAGGAAGAAAAAATTATTTCTGTCAGTCCGTCACAGACTCGTCCCAGAGTCCCTTCTCTTTAAGACAATCCCTGACCCTGCCATAGTAAATACGCAGGAACTTGGTACCTCCGGCAGTCGTGTAAACGTAGAACGGTTTGCCCTCAAAACGTTTTTTGTCCAGAAACTGGTAAACAGGGTCCTTCTCGGGCTTCAGCTGGAGCAGGATGGACATGATGACAAAC
>CAJTXF010000040.1 GCA_910580045.1 uncultured Eubacteriales bacterium | reverse complement strand
GGTTCAGGGGTCGGCTCAGGAGTTGGCTCTGGGGTCGGCTCTGGGGTCGGCTCTGGAGTTGGCTCTGGGGGCGGCTCAGGAGTTGGCTGTTCAGGTTCTGAGGGCTCTGTATCTTCCCCGCCCGGCTCTGTGCTCTCCCCGCCGGACTCCGCGGCAGATTGGGCGGAGCTATAATACCGTGCGCTGGCCTGGGCCAGGGCAGGCTTGGGTTCTTCCTCCGCGCCCTGGAGCCCCACCTGAGTCAGCCCTTTGCACCCGAAAAAGGCGTTGTCCCCGATGGAAGTGAGAGAGGCGGGGAAATGGATGCTGGTCAGGGCAGAGCAGCTGGAGAAAGCGCTTGCACCAATTTTTTCCAGGGACTCGGGAAACTCGATGGCCGCCAGATTAGAGCAGAGCGAAAAGCAGCTGTCGCCAATCTCCTTTAGGTTCGGCGGGAGCTTGACCTCTTCCAGCTTAGTGCAGCTGGAAAAGACACCATCCTCCAGTTTTTCCAGTGATAGTGGAAGCGTGACAGTGGTTAGGCGTGTCTTTGAAAAAGCCTGGCTGCCAATCTCTTTCAGCCCAGAGGGGAAGTCGATTTTCGTCAGCCTCCTAAGGCCCTGAAAAGCGCCGCTGCCAATCACTTCCAGAGACTCGGGCAGCTGGATTTGCATCAGAGCGCTGCAGCCCGAAAAAGCATTGTTTCCAATGGTCTTCAGGCCCTGCGGCAGCTGGACGCTGTTCAGCGCGGTGCAGCCCGCAAAAATATCATTGCCCAGGACGGTGATGTTTTCCGGCACCACCACAGAGGTGATTTGCTCCCGGAAAGCGTCCCAGGGGTAATCCTCTGCCTTATCACAGGCCAGGGTGCCGTTGCTGGCATCTGTGGCCCGCAGGGTGAGAGAGATGGGCTTAGGCGCCCCTCCGGGTGTTTTATCTTCTATCGCCCATTCCACCCCCTGAACAGTGCCGGAGGTGGGCGGCGGGGTGGCGTCCCCGTCGAAGAGAATGAACTTTCCATCGCTGAATTCAATCCTCATGCCTGGCGCGATGGCGTCTCTGGCTATGCTGAGCTTTCTCCAGTCAGCCTTGGTGCCATTGAATTTGATTATGGTCAGATTGGGAAACACCAAAGCATTGGAGGCAATCCCGGTTATCTGAAAAGGTGTGAAATTTATCCCTGTTATCCCCTCCCTGTCTCCCGGATAGGAATCGTCAACCACATCGCTTCCGCTGACATAGAGCCATGGGCCCCGCAGCTTCCATTTGATATTGCCTTTGGGCGGCTCCGGGGTCGGCGTGACTTCCGGAGCCGGCGTTGTGGGCTCCTCTGTGGGCGAGGGAGCTGGCTCCTCTGTGGGCGAGGGGGCAGGCTCCTCTGTGGGTTCAGGAGCGGGGCTGGAGCCGCTCCCCTCGCTGGTACCTGTGCCGGGACCTGAGGGCGGCATTTCGCTCTCAACAGCAAAGGCCGTCACTGGCGCTGCTGTCAGCAAAAGGGACAGCAGCAGGGCTAAGAGTTTTTTGTACATACCATTTCGCCTCTTTCTGCTGGCTGAACTCTCCAAAAGCTACACTTTTTGAAAGTTCGACTGCAAGGGAAACGCTGTGGCGCTTTTTCACAAAATTTTTATTATTACACTTGAAAACCCCCTGCGTTTATGATAAAATATATATATAACAATTCGCGTGGCTGCATTCTTTCAAAAAGTGTACTTTTTGGCATAAGAGCAGGCGGCTCTCCAAGACCTCCGGGCATAGAGCGGTCCCAGTCCTCTGGCCATCCTGCATTGGAAATATCCGCCTAATAAAGGCGCTGGCTGCTCTGCGCCAGGCACAATGGCTATAAATCTCAATACAAGCCACCTCAGTCAAAGCCTCTGCTTATCCCCCTTTCCATATACAGCAGCTCACTGGACACAGTGCTTCCCCTGCAAGCGGCAGGCAGCGGGTTTCAGCGGCTCCCGCCAAAGACTTCAAACACAAAACTAACCGCAGATGCAAAGCTGCACCTGCGGCAAAACATAGCAAAGTCAAGAATTAACAGCGTCTCGTCCGTCTGTTACTGCCCCTTAGAGCTGAGCAGGCAGATTGGCTCCGTTCTAAAACTGCGGGTCAGCAGCAGAAGGCTGAAGCTCAAAACCACAAGCCATACGCCTGCCGGTACTGACAAGTACACAAACCGTGGAATCTGTACATCTGCGTCAGCGCTCTCCAGAGTTCGCTCGCTGGCAGCGGAGAAGCTGTACCGTGTGCTGTACACATACTCGCCATCCGTTTGGAGCGCATCCTGCGCTTCTGCGCTCTCCCCGTCCTCTCCGGATTCCTCCACTGCTGAGCTGGACTCCTCAGGAGAGGCCCCGGCAGAATCACTTTGAGAAACTTTTGTGCTGTCCAGAGTTTTCACCGCCAGATTGCCGCAGAAGCTGCCCAATGCCACCGCCAGCATGGCCATAATGAGCATACCGGACAGCAGCGATACCCGGCACTGCCGCTTCGACATACCCAGGCTCCGCTCCACTGCGGTGCGCTTCTTTTCCCGCACCACGAAAAAGTACAGCAGCAGAGCAATGATACCCAAAGCCGCCAGCAAGCTGGAAAACAGCAGCAGAAGGGCTATGTTACGGCTGGAATTCAGCGCGCTCATTATCTCCGAATACCCCAGATCATCGTAAGTAATGGTGAGCCTAGCTGCCTCAGGCACAGCCTCCCGCAGGGCCTGGTCAAACTGTTGGATGGTCCCGTTCTCAATTTGGAAAGAGGTGGTACCCTTGTCCATAGGCCCAAAGTGCATGAGATGATTCTCCCAACTGGCCCCAATGGATTTAGTGGGAATGATGAACATATCCCCTACCAGGTCCTCGCCGCCTCTCGGTACGCCGGTGTACATACCTACTATCTCATATTCCTGCTCCCAGAAGGGCTCGTAGAAATTGCCGTCTGCGTCCAAGAGGCTGACCTCGTTGGGGAAGACGCCATTCAGGCTCCCGTTATAGGCGCAGAGCAGAGGCAGATTGATTTTGTCGCCTATGTTCAAAAGATTCTGCATGGCAGCAGATTCATGAATCATGCACACCGCCGCGCCGGAGGCAAACTCCTCTGGGGTAATCTCCCTCCCCCGGCTCAGCCTGCTGAGCCCGGTGTGCCAGGAGGGCAGTAAGTCCAAGCTGTTGGTGCAGGTACTAAGGAAAAGATGGGGCTCCATCTCGTAAAAACCTGCCCATTTTTCGTAAATCTCTCCCATATGCCCCGGCTGGTAGAAGTCCTCGTCCACCTGGCGCAGGAGCATCTGCTGGGGCTCTTTCCGCTCCCCATAAATATCCGTGTTATTGGGAAACGCCCCGTGGTCGATCAGGCTGCCGTTTATGTCGCACTGGGCAGAGTCCACGCCCCGATAGAGGCCGTACTCCGGCACGTCGTGAACATTGCACCGGCGGTAGAGGAACAGGTTGGCCACATACTTCTCCCCCTGCTCCAGGGGGTAGACCGGCGTATCTCCATAGCACTGGCAGAACCAGAACCGGTCCCCCGCCTGCATGGACTTATCCGGGCAGTTTCCGCCCCGGATATTGGCGCTGTACTCGTTGATATCGCTGGAAAAGACCCTTGTAACCTCCACCTCTGTAGGAGCGCCCTCCTCAAAGGGAGCGACAGGGGTGAACTCCAAGATATGCCTGTCCACAGTATTGTACTCCTGATGGTTCAATTCCGGCAGATAGGAGATGAAATAGGGCCTCTTTTCCGGCGGAATCACGTAGTCCGCACCGGGGAAGTTCAGCACCTCAAGAGGAATGGCCGGGGCGGAGACCTCCGTTTTATCAAAGGACGCGCCCCAGCATGTGGTGTAAGAGGTACTCACATCCGTGCCCACTGGGCCCTGATGCACCGTGCCGATGGTGGTATAGTTATCCTCTACCGCCTGGATGCGCTGTGCGCTCTCCATAGACAGGACCAGCCCCACTATCACCAAGGCTGTAGCGGCAGTCAGGAGCAAGAAGAATATCAGGCATTTCACCGGCTGGCGGATAAGCTGCTTTAGACTGTTTTTTAACATTTTTCTTCCTCCTATTCTGCGGCGATGAGCAGGGCCATCACGTCAAAGCGCAGCAGGAGCAGAAGCCCCAAGGCGTTCCCCACAGCGGCGCAGAGCAGGAAACCCCCGCACACGGCCAGTCCCCCGGCAAAGGACAACCCCGCTCCCAACAAAATCACCGGCAGGGCCAGCAGGCAGCCCACAGCCTCTGCGGCCAAAGCCGCAAGGAAGCTGGACAGCGCTGTCAGAACCTTGGGCCTGCCCAAGGACACAGCAATGGCCATATCCCGGCGGGAGCCCCGGAGAATCAGGAAAATCACCAACATCACAAGGACGGTAATCAGCCCGAAGAACGGCAGCAGGAATCCCCGGAAAGAGGTGATATTCTTTCCCAGAGGTTCCGCGGCGGCGATAAAGTTCCTGTCATCTACCAGGAGAGTGGCGCCGTTGAACTCGTCATAGGATTCCGAATCCACATCCAAAAAGGCCATGGACTCCACCGTCGCCTTAAAGCTGTTGAGCTGACGAGGGTCCTTCACCATGGCGCTGCAGCTGCTGTAGGCAAATTCCTGTCCTGCCGCCTTAGCGGTTTGGAACAGCCAGTTTACCGGCACATAGAAAGTCTGGGCGCTGTCTGCGCCGGTGCAGCTGCCCGCCAGAGTCAGACTCTGCTCCCCCAGAGGGAGGAATTCCATCACCCCGCCCGGGCGCATTCGGACAAAATATACCGGCAGGGTGAGCTCATCTCCCAGACTAAGGCCAAGGCCCTCCATAGCCGTCTGCTCCATCATGCACAGGGGCTGGTCACCCGAAAGGAATGAGCCATCGTATCCACCGGCAAAGCTGCATTCCAGCCCCAATTCCTGAAGAATCTCTATACTGTTCACTGCGGTTATTTTCGCGTCGCCCCCGGTAAAGGGCTCCTGAGTCCGTGCCTCTTGGCTCAGAGCGGCAGCGCCCAGGGCCGTCACGTTGAAATCCGTCAAATACGGATTTCCGGTGAAAGCCTCCATGTGCCGCTCCATGATGTTCAGGGGAGAGGAGCGCTCCCCGTTTTCGCTGGCCACCCAAACCTTGACAGGCGTGGTCATGGCCAGGCGCTCCAAAGCCTCCTCGTTGGCGCGGATGTTGCCCAGATAGAATGCCATGCAGCCGCACAGCAGGGCGGCGCAGAGCAAAAGCAGGACACTGCGGCTCCGGTTGTGGCTCAGACTGCGGATTGCCTCGCGCAAAGTAAACATGACAAATCACATCCCTCAAGTTTTCAAATGGACTCCAGGATACATAAGCAGATGATAGATGTAAAGCGGCAAGAAGAACCTAATCTTGCCACTTTCAATTCAAAATGCTTCTAATATATTCGAGCGATTCTCTGCCGGCACGGGCTATTTCATTTCTTGCGGTTTCGCAGAAGCAGTAACCAAGCGGCGTCTTTATGGGCAGAGCAAAGGGTTTCTTATGCAACCTCCGTGCCCTCCAATCTCCCATCCCTCATCCTGTAAACCACATCAGCCTGCCCAGCTATCCCCAAGTCATGGGTAACGATGATTACGCAGCGGCCCTCGTTTTTTGTCAGCCCCTTCAGCAGGGCAATGATATTTTCGCTGTTCTCGGAGTCCAGATTGCCCGTAGGCTCGTCCGCCAGAATCACCGGCGCGCTGGACGCCAACGCCCTGGCAATGGCCACCCTCTGCTGCTGCCCGCCGGAGAGCATGGCCGGGAGCTTCCGGGGGTTCACATCACCCAGACCTACCAGGCCCAACAGTCCCTCTGCCCGGGACTTTGCTTCCACCTTTGGCCCCTTTTGAATTTGCATGGGATACATGATGTTTTCCAGCAAATTCAAGGTTGGGAACAAGTTGAATGCCTGATAAATCACCGACACATTCTCCCGCCGGTGGCACTCGCTGCCAATCTCCTTCACGGATTTGCCTTTGAAGAGAACCTCTCCCTCATCGGGCGTGCCCAGCCCGGCCAGCATGGAGAGCAGAGTGGACTTTCCACTCCCGGACTGGCCGACGATGGCGTAGAATTTGCCCGCTTCAAAATCGCAGGAAATCCGGGAGAGGGCATGGACTTTCTGATATTTGCTTTGGTATGTATAGCTTATGTTCTCAGCGGATAACACACTCATCTCGGCTCTCCCTTGTATAGTCTCACGTTTTGTTTTATAATACCATACAGAGACGTGTTTATCAACTAAATTTTGTGATGTTTATTGAAAAGCTGATAAGAGAAAATTTAGGGAAAACTTCGTGCCGGGGAAAAGAAAAAATCCCGAAAAACGTCGGTGTTAAGCCATTTCTCAGGATTTATCTTTGTGAACGCACGACCAAAAAGATATTCTTGGCAAATTGGTGGGTGTATTCGAACTCTCACATCAGGTCGGTATTGTTTGTTCAACTTCCAATCCTCCCGCAAAATCACCTTGATACTTTCTTTGGATTCTACCACCACACACTCCAACACTTGCCGTACCAGCCGGTCATCGTACTCCATGGGATGATTTTCTAACCCTTCCAGTATAGTAAAAATCTCATCTAGCCGGGACTTGGTATTTTCTTTTTCCTGCTGCACGTTGCCATACTGAGCAAGTTGTTGTTCCAGTGCGCTTTTTTCGTTCATGAGTTCTGTAGCCCTCTGCTCATCAAAATCTTCAACGGTATCCGTAGCTATGGCCTGCAGCATGGCCTTGAATTCAGCGTCAATTTCCGCTATTCTTATCTGGATATCCAAACTGTTATCCTCAGTATCACTGGTGTCCAACCCCATGCCGATGTGCAGTTTCAACGTACCCAGCACATTAGCGCTAGTATTTCTCCCTCTACAACGAGGATATGCGGGAGCATTTGGAGGAGAAGGGCTGGGCGGTGAATTTCGCCAATTACGCCAACCTGACCAAAAACTTCGGCGCTGCAAAGGACTGTATCGAGTGCGGCCAGTGTGAGGAAATGTGCCCCCAGCATTTGCCCATTATTGAGAAGCTGAAGGAAGTTTCGGCGTATTTTGACAGGTAAGCAAAACACAAAAGGGCCGGTGGGAAGTGACTCTCACCGGCCTTTCTTCTTTTTGTACTGTTTTTGTTTCATCCAAAAGGCGGACGCTCCTGTCAGCGCATAAGTCAGCACATAGACCGGGGGCGGCACTGTCCATAGTTGCCCAGAAAGAGCCACGGATACTCACAATCCGCCGCCTCTCCTGCTTTCGGCTCCTTCAGCTGAGAGTGTCCTGTCAGCCATTTAACAGGGAGGTTCAAGCAGTCTGCGATGGCCACGGGGCTGTCAGCCCTGACTCTGCCTTGCCGCTCTGGCGTTTGGAGCCTGCCATTGGTCCTGTTCAGCCAGCAGAGGCAGCTCTGTCATACGCAGCTTCGCGCAGCCGTATGGATATAGAGCCAACTCCACTTCCTCCGAGAGCGGCCGCAAAGAGTTCGGCGTCTTGGCGCATACAGTCTCATACCCGTCCTCAAAACCCCAGTCGATTTGCTTCAGCTTCGCTTTCAATACAACCGGAGGGTGTTCTGAGGAGAATGGGACGGCGGTTACCCCCCGTTCCTCTTTTTCAAAGCGGCGGCTGCTAAACCCAAAGTTCCAGGGCGACTGTCCGATATATTCATAGTCGCAGTAAGGGAACTTCCGCTCTACTCCATCCCGCTCGAACTCGAGCTTTCTCTTCTGATAGGCAATAGGCAATGAGAACACCAGCGGGCCACACCGGACACTTTTCAGGCCATAAGGCCGGTCCAGCAGCACAGGCTGAGTCTGACATTCCAACGTAACAGAGGTTTTCCCCCTAATCTCCACCGAAACGCCCGTCCCGCTGTGCACCGGACGTCCGTTGAGCAGAGGCTCCTTCGCATAGCTCGGGACACGGAGCTGCAAACAAAACGTTGCGCCCTCTTGGCAGTCCACTTCATAAACAAAACGGCTTTCAAATGGATAGTTCGTTTTTAAGGAAATATCCACCTTTTTTCCACCAATCTCCGTGCGCAGACGGCTGGGAATCGGTATGCCGCTCAGAATCCGGTTTCCTTGATGGAGGAAGGCGGAGAGGGCCAGCTTTGGCCAGCCCTGGCCAAAATTAGCTGTGCAGCATCCAAAGTGAGGCTCCAACCCAAACAGATGGGCGTCCGGTCCATTGGTCCGGAAAACCGCCTTGCCAGGGAACCGCTCGCAGGAAATCTGGTTGCTCATCTGGTCGTACTGGTGCGCCCACATATCATCACTGATGGCGGCAGGCAGGCCGTTGAACGCTACTGTTTCCAGCAGTTCTGCCCATTTACTGTCTCCGGTGCAGGCGTAAAGCTGCTCATAAGAATACATCTGCTCTACCACCGCGCAAAGCTCTGTCCCCTGAATGGGCGACAGGCCTGAGAGGCATTCGTCTCCGGTGAACAACTCCACTGGGGTGCCGTTATACTTCTTGAGCAGATTATCCCAGCGGTCTGCCTTCCCGGTATACGGCAGGCCCAAAACCTCACAGGAAGCCGCCTCGGCTCTCAGCATCATGGCAAGGTTGACTATGTGGGTCTCTAAGGACCATTGATTCAGGGGGCGTTTCCAGCGGCTCACGACCTGATTGTAGTCCTGGCCTTGCTCCCGGAGGAGCCTGCCCAGTTCCACCAGCCAGTCCTCCGGGCAGCGCTTGTACAGCAGGCCAATCCCAATAAAGGTCTCAAACCAGCGGGCCTTTCCCCAGCCAAAAAGATGTATTTTGCCGCTGGAAAGCAGAGCATAGTAGTTTTTCAGCATCCGATACAGCGCTTTCAGGGCCCGCTCATCCCCGGAGCACTGGTAATACACGGCCAGCACCTTAGAAACAAGCTGCACGGCCCAGGTGTCATACTGCCAGCGCTCTTGGTCTGGGCAGGGACAGAGCCAGCCGTCCTCCTTCTGTCGGTCCAGAATCGCATCGATATAACGCTTGGCCCGGGCAATCATGTCTTCGTCTTCCAGCAGGTAGGCCAGGGGGATAAAGCCATCCAGCCAATAGGGGACCCTCTCCCAGCTCTCCGCTGTGCCCCCAATCCAGGCGCTGTCCTTTACGTCTCTCCACACCCGGTCCAGATTACCATGCAGGCCCTCTGCCTGAAGCTTCAACTGCCGTTTCAGCCAGCCCTCCGGTTTCAGTTCTTTCGCGGTATAAAAGTTCCAGGCTCCTTGAGCCACCACCATGACCTCACTTTTATGGAAAAATAGATTGGATAGGCCTAAACGGACGGTCTTACCGGGCTCCCTTCGCCTGGGATATGCGTACCGGCCCCAGCACCCCGCTGGGCGGGATCGGCATCTTGCGTGAGAGACTGTCCTGTAAACGATTTGCCAGGGTATTTGCGGCGATAATCTCAATCTCGTTTTCACCGTCTGCAACGTAATCCGTAATATCCCATCGGTACGGGGCTGTGATACGCCAGCCCAGATCGCGGCCGTTCACGCGAAGCTGGGCCGACACCCCTACCTGGCCTAAATCAAGGCAAAGCGGCGCTTTTTCCAGCCGGACGCTGGCGCGGTAGCGTATCTTCCCGGAGAACTCCGGTTCGCCGTTCCTGCCAGTGATGTTGAAGAGCTCCGAGCCGCTCTTGAAGGGCGCATAGCCCTCCAGCTTGCCCTGCTCCCAAAGGTCGATGTCCCAAAGGGCATGGAGATCTTCTCCCTCCTCCCAGCAGGTCTGTTCCGGGAACGCAGCCCATTCGCCGCTATCCGCGCCGCCCCAGAGCAGGATAACAGATTCCCCCGGCTCCAGGGAAAGGGCCACCGTGCCATCCTCTGTCTCCGCCCACTCATAGACCTCATTGAGTAGGTCCAGCCGCAGGAATCGGCCCTTTACCGGGAAGCGGATGGCTTCTGCCGCTCGCTGTGGGTCTTCATTGAACACGAAAAACGCGGAGGAAGCCTCCCGGTCGAACCTGGCGATGCGCAGCAGGGCCGAGTCTGTACGGTAGTCGTGGGCAAGGCCGCTGTCCAGAATCCGTCCGGGGAGCTCTTGGAGCCCCACGATTTCCCCGGGCAGCTCCCCGGCGCACTCCGGCGCAGCGTCCACAAAGAGGACAGGTACGCCCCCGGCCTTTAGGCGCTTCGCCGCCTGCCAGAACTCTTTTGGCAGATATTTACAGGCGGGCACGGCCAAAAAGCCGTACTTTCTCCCTCCCGCAACGAACCGCCCCGCCCCGGCCTGGGCCTGGGCAAGGAGATCGACAGACACGACGTCATAGGGGATATGCTTGTCATAGAGGGCCTTGGCGGGCTTCTGGGACGGCATACAGCCCTGGCCTTCCATCCATTCGGCTTCCGCGTGGTAGAGAACGGCTCCCGCCGCCTCCATATCCGCGCCATAGAGCAGATGCGCCGCCCGGTTCACATAGTTCATCAGCTTGGCAAACCCCTCAAACTGCGGGTCGTTCCCATCCGCGAAAAAGTGGGGCGGGCAGTCCGGGTCCGGGAAGAAGTCCGTGAATGCGTGGGGCACGAAGTGGTTCACCCCCCGTACCAGCAGAAAGTCCATGAGCCACTTCATGAACGGTGCGCCCTCCGCCCAGCCGAAGGCTCCGAACACCTCACACATGGCCCGGCCCCTCATGCCGGGGTCCTGCCTGGCCTGGGACGCCGCCAGCTGGGACAGCATATAGTGGAAGAACTCCGGGTCAGCCACGCCCTGGGAGATACAGGCTGCCGTCTGGTATCGTCCCATACCCGGCATGACCTGATGGAGCACAATGTCGATGCCACTCATGTCTTGCCCGGCCAGGGCCCGGAAGAAGTGGCCTGCGCTGCAGCCCAGCCTGCCATGGGCGTTCATGTCCTCGATGATGTGGCCGATGTACATCACGCCATGGGCCCGGCACCAGTCCCCCAGCTGGCAGGAGAAATTCTTCCTCCACAGCGCTGTCACGCTGTCCATATAGGCCAGGCGCACGTTTTGGCTCTCCCCCCGCAGAGGATACCAGAGGGCGGGGAGCTGGTTCAAGGCCTCCTTACAGCCCCTTTGCTCCATCTCGCTGAGGACCATATCCTCCCAGGGCAGGGCTATCCCCGGCTGGCCTACGGTGCGGTAATAAAATCCAGTATCCTGCCCCCAGGGGCCGGTATAAGGGGCGTCCAGGCTGGGCTCGTCGGAGAAGAAGCCCGCGATGGTATTGCCGAAATACTCCCCGAAGCGCTCAAAATGGGGCTCGTACACCGCCTCAATCAGCGCCTGGGGCCCTTCCGGCGTGAGCATACTGATGTAGTTGGAATCCTTGGCCCGGGTCTTATAGACGAAGAACACCCGCCAGCAGCCCTCGGGCACATCAAGATACAGGAACTTGTCCCCCGGCTGGACGGAAAGCGCCATCGGCTCCCCGGCAAGCTCCTCTCCCTCCCCGGTCCGCAGAAAGGCGCAGGCTGCAATCAGCTTCTCCTCCCTCCCGCAGGGCGGGACCAGAACGGACATCTCCCTGGCAGGGCCCATCAGGTCCACATGGTCCTCCCGCAGGTACCAGCGCCTGCGCTCTGGGTACTTGGCCTCAGCGATGCCGTTGGCGTAGCCGGTGGGAAAGTGCTTGTCGTCCAAAATCCACACCTTCATGTCCAGCCTCCTGGCCTCCCTCAGGATGACCTCCAGATTCTCCCACCAGGTCTCGCCGCAGAAATCCTCAAAGGGCCGGGACTCCAGGCAGAAGGCCCGGCAGCCGCTCTCCCGGAGTTTTTGGATTCGCTCCGGTAGTTCCTCTTTATGGCCGTCATGCTGCCAAAAGAAAGGGAGCAGATAGTTTTCCTCCCTGCCGTTCAGAATGTCGTTCAGCGCCTGATTCATAGCAATACACCTCCACATTGATTCCGCGGTTTTCCGCTCACATCTATAATATCGTCACTCTTTCACCGAACCGATAGTGATACCTGAAACAAAATATTTCTGCATAAAGGGGTACACGCACATAATGGGGACTGTGGCAAACACAATCATCGCCCCCCGGAAGGAGCGGTCTGACAGCAGCCGCAGCTTGCCCAGGCTCTCGGCCCCAAAGGAGTTGTAGTCAATACTGGTCAGCATCTGCCGCAGCAGGGTCTGCAGGGGCCATTTGTTCCGGTCATTGATATAGATAGTGGCCCCAAACCACTCGTTCCAGTGGGCCACCATCTGGAACAGGGTCACCGTGGCGATGGAGGCCGTAGCCAGGGGCAGAGCAATCCGCAGCAAAATGGTAAAATCATTGGCCCCATCAATCTCCGCGGATTCAAAGATGCTCCTGTTGATGCCCCGGAAGAAATTCATCATCAGCACCACATTGGCAATGGGCAGGCAGCCGGGCAGGATTAGGGCCCAAAGGCTGTCCATCAGCCCCAGGCTGTTTACCAGCAGATAGTTGGGAATCAAGCCGCCGGAGACCATCATGGGGATGATGAAAAACAGGCTAATCCATTTGCGCCCCCGCAGCTCCTCATCCTCCTTGGAGAGGGGGTAGGCGGCCAGAATAGCCAGGACCAGGTTGATGGCAGTACCCACCAGGGTCCGGAAAATGGACACGAAAAATGAGTTCAGGAAGATGGGGTTGGAGAACATGGTCTCATACGCCGCCATATTAAAGCCCTTGGGCAGGAACAGCACCGAGTTGGTAGAGGCGGAAACTGTGTCGCTGAAGGAAAGGGCCGCCACATGGACCACAGGCAGAAGACAGGTCAGGCTGACGATGAAAAGGAGAATATAGTCCACCACCAGAAAGACCCGGTCACCGAAGCTCTTGGCAAGTTTGCTTTTCATGATACTCTCCTCCTAAAAGACACGGTAATTGGAAAAACGAACGGCCAGGTAATTGGCTGTCAGAGTCAGGACCAGGCTAATGACCGACTTGAACAGGCCGATGGCTGTGGACAGGGAGTACTGGGCGTCCAGCAGGCCCTGCCGGTAAATAAAGGTGTCCAGCACATCCCCGGTGCGGTAGACCGCCGGGTTGTACATGACCAGAATCTGGTCAAATCCCGCGTTGAGCACGTTGCCGATATTCAGCACGCAGAGCATGACGATAATAGAGCTGATTCCTGGCAGGGTGATATGCCAGATGCTTTTCAGCCGCCCCGCCCCGTCCATGGCGGCTGCCTCGTACAGGTCAGGACTGATGTTCGTCATAGCGGCCAGGTACACGATCGCCCCCCAGCCGAACTCCTTCCAGGTTTCCAGGAAAACCATCGTGGGCTGGAACCACTGGTTGCTGCCTAGAAAGAAGATGGGCTCAATGCCGAACAGCCCCAGAAACTGGTTGATGACCCCCGTGGTGGAGAGCATATCCGTGAAAATGCCCCCAATGATCACCCAGGAGAGAAAATGGGGGAAATAGGTGATGGTCTGAACCGTGCGTTTATAGATGGGGTTGCTCACCTCATTGAGCAGCAGGGCAAAGAGAATCGCGGCAATCTGCCCGAAGACAATCTTTCCCACGGCAATAATAAAGGTGTTCCAGACGATTCCGGAGAAGTCCGGCATGGCCCAAGCGGTTTTGAACCACTTCATCCCCACCCAGGGGCTGTTCAGCATCCCCTGCCCGGGGTTAAAATCCTTGAATGCGATGACAAGGCCATACAACGGCACATAGTTGAAAAGCAGTACCACAAAGGCTGGCAGCAGCAGCATCGCATAGAGCTGCCACTTGCGCTTAAAATAGGAGGAGAAGCCTCCTCTTGACTGCATACGTGTTGGAGCGCTCATGTACGCGTCCCCTCTTTCTCTATAAAATAAAAGCACAACAGGGGAACGTGGGAAAACAGGCAGATCCCCTGCTGTGCGGTATGAAACAGTCGGCGCTTACTTGTTAGAGCTGTACCACTCGTTCACCTCAGCGGTGATATCCTCGCCGCCGTTGGCGTTCCAGTTGTTGACAAACTCGTCAAAGGCCTCGATGGGCTGGGTGCCCATGATAATCTGGGTAAAGGTCTCAATCTGCAGCTTGTCCAGATAGGCCTGCTTCTCCACCATAGTAGCAGTGGAAGCGCCCGCGTAGCCGTTGGGCTTGAGCACGCCGCCCTCGCCTGCCATCAGGGCGTCCCAATAGGGATAGATGCCCTCGGCAAAGGTCTTTACCATGTTGGGATGGGTGCTGTTCCACTCATCGAACATCTTGCCGCCGTCTGTGGAGAGTACGCTGCGGTCCCCGGTGTTATAGGCCTCGGTCATTGTGCCGAAGTCCCCGTTGCCGATGCTGACGATCTTCGCGCCGATGCCGAGCCAGGAGCCCTGCTGGGTGTAGTAGTCGTTCATATAGCCGCAGCCCTCTTCCTCATCGGAGTACTCATAGAGGTACAGCTGCCGGGGCTGGCCGACGTTGGGATACTTCTCTGCAATCTCCTCCGCGTTGATGGGGTCCTGCACCTGGGTGACAGGGTACTTCATCTCGTAGTTGTACTCGTTCTTCAAGGTCTCCCGCAGCCCGGCCTCGTTGCGGTAGTAGGAGTCCAGGTTGTCGCCGAAGGCGTAGAAAACAGCCTCGGGATGCTCGCAGCCGCTGGTGATGGCGGTGGGACGGTCTGTCCACCAGGTATCCTTTACCACGCTGCAGGTGCCATCGTCTCCGGTGATAAAGGGAATGGCCTTCAGCTCGGCGTCCGGCAGGGCGTTCCACATGGGGGTAAAGGGATTGGCGATGGCAGACCAAGCGCCGTTCCAGACCAGCATATTGCCGGCAATCATGTCTTCGTTGGCCTTAGAGCCGTCCTTCACCACAAATTCCGGGTCGATATAGCCCTTGGAGTAGTACTCCGCCAGCTTTGCCAGGGCGTCCCGCATCTCGGGCTGAACGCCGCCGTATACCAGCTTGCCCTCCTTCTCGGTCCAGGCGGTGTTGGCCCCATAGGCGGTAAGGACCAGTTCCCAGCCGCCCAGGTCCTTGTCCAACCGCATGGCCCTGCCGCTGGGATATTTCTCATGGTAGGCCGCGAACAGGGCGTCCAGGTCGCTGATGGTTTCGGGAATCTCCATCTCCAGGCCGGCCAGAATATCCGTGCGGATGAAGTTGTCGGTCCAGAAGGCCAGAGAGTCCATTCCGGCGGGCACTGCGTACTTTTTGCCGTCCACGGTAAAGGGCTTCCAGAAAGCGCCCTGGGAGAGCGCCTCCGCGTCATCCAAATAGTACTGTACAATGGGCGGGACGTTGTCCAACAGCTCGTCCAGGGCGGTCAGTTTGCCCGCCTGGGCGAATTTGGTGGTCTGGCCCACGCTGGGGTAGATTACATCGGGCATATCATCGCTGGCGAAAGCCAGGTCCAGCTTCTGGGTGTTGTTCTCGCTGTCCGCGGATACCCACTTCATCTTCCACTCAATGCCCAGGTTCTCCTTGAGCCACTGGGTCCAGCCGTTATTTTCTATGTCGCAGCCTTCATGGAACATGGTGTCCACGCCCACAACGGCATGGGTGGTCAGGGTGATGGGCGGGTCATATTTGACAAAGCGGCCCTGCTCGTCAAAAACAATGCCGTTTTCCGCTGTGCCGCTTTCCTCAGGCTGAGAGCTCTCCTCCGCAGAGGCTTCCGAGCTCTCGTTTTCACTGCTGCTTTGGCTTGCCTGGCTGCTAGGGGCGCTCTCGCTGCTCTGCCCGCCGTTCTGGCCACACCCTGAAAGCACCAAAGAAGCCGCCAACGCCGCGCACAAGATCCTGGCCACTATTTTCTTCTTTGCCATTTTGTCTCACTCCTTATAGGTAGTAGTGTTTTTGGTTTTAGTCCTGTCATTCAGCTTTTCCGGAAATTACAGCTGTCATTGCGCACTTAGATAATATCACAAGGGCGAAGGCCTTGTACATAACAAAACTAACATACCACTTGACAAAACGCGACTACTTTTTGGTATAAACCAAAAAAAGGCTTTCCTGTTTTCTAAAAGTATGCTACACTTTACTCACAGGCACCGCCCAGTATCCGGACAGCGCCTGTGAAGGAGGTTGCCATGAGCAAGAAAATGTCTTTCTTCCAATCCACCATTGTCCGAACCGTCTTTGGGGGCTTTTTGCTTATTATCCTCCCCCTGACTACGTTAAGTTCCTTTTGTCTGAGCTGGGGCGCGGAGCACCTGCAGGATGAGATGACCCGCTCCTATTACAGCAGCGCGAAGATCGTGTCCGAATCCCTTTCCGACAGCCTTCTGACCCTGCAGAACACCGCGGCCACCTATCTGCTGGACGATGAGTGCATCCGGCTCTCTGCGGTCTCGGCCGCAGAGCCCAATTACTTTTCCTTGGCCAGGTTCCATTCCCGGATCAGGCAGCAGTTCCTGTCCAGCTTCCTGGAAGCGGACATGACCTGCGTGTTCCCCGCCCAGCAGCTGGCGGTCTCCACAAAGAACGGGGTCGAGCATCTCAGCCGCTATCCCTTACTGTCCGATCTGGAGGAGTTGGGAAGGTCGCAGCCCGCCTGGGCCCTTCGCCCATCCTACCGGGACCCGGAAAAGCAATGCCTTTCCATCGCCATTGGCTATGTGCACGCCGCCCAGACCCGGCCCGTAATCATTCTGGAGATTAGCGAGGAGGCCCTGGACTCCCAACTCTCCGGCCTGCTCCCGGAAAGCTCCGGGGTGCAGGCTTCCTTCTTCTTGGACTATCAGGGCGCATGGACTGCCTCCGACCCCAGCGGCTATCTCACGGAGGCTGCCATTGAGGACGTTCCCGGACATATGGAGAGCGGGGACATCTTTTCCACCGCAGAAGCCAACGGAAAATACCTGCGCATTGTCCCTGTCCAGATGGATGATATCCGGTGTGTTCTGGGCATCGCCTTTGACGAGCAAATCATCCTGGCTCCGGTCACATTTATGAAGCGGGTACTGACCGTCCTGCTAATCACCGGATTCCTTCTTACAACAGCATACCTCCTTCATGGCTACCGGAAGGTTTATATCCCCACCCAAATGCTGGTAAGCTCCATGGAGCGGCTGGCTCTGGGGGAGCTCTCGGTGCGGGTGGACCAAAAGCTGAAGGGGGAATTCCAGGTCCTTGCAGAAAACTTCAACTCCACTGCCCAGCGGCTGGAGACCCTTGTAAAGGAAAAGTATCTGGCCGAGGTCAAGTTGAAAAGCGCCCAGGTCAATTTCCTGCGCTCCCAGATAAATCCTCATTTCCTTTATAACAGCCTGTTCAACCTTTACAACATGATTAAAAGCCAGGAGCTGGACAACGCCGCGGATATGGCCATTTACCTGGGGCAGTATTACCGGATCGGCGCCCATCTGGACAAGCAGGAGCTGACCCTGGCCCAGGAGGTGGAGAATATCCTGCCGTACCTGAAGATACATCAGATTCGCATGAGCGGCGGGCTGGAGTTCACCTGCGACATCCAGCCCGGCCTGGAGGATTTTGAAATCCCGTGCCTTTCCCTGCAGTCGCTGGTGGAAAACTCCATCACCCACGCGTTCAACAAGATACAGCAGAGCGCTTACCTGAAGATACAGGCTGTCCGTGAAGGGGATTTTGTAGCGCTCAGCGTGGAGGACAACGGCTCGGGAATCGATGAGGCGGACAAAGAAACAATCCTGCGGCGCCTGGAAAACTACAACGAGGAGGGGGAGGTCCATGGCCTGCAGAATATTTACGCACGGCTCCACCTCCTGCATGGGGAGCAGGTCTCCCTCTCCATAGAACCGGCAGAACCCAGGGGAACCCGGGTCTGCCTGCGTATTCCGTACACGAAAGGAAGCGGCAGTCATGTATAATCTGCTTTTGGTGGACGATGAAACTATCATCTTAGAGGGGCTGAGCCAGAATATCGAGTGGGCAAAGCTGGATATCCAGGATGTCTTTACCGCGGACAATTCTCCCAAGGCCCTGGAATGCCTGCGCAGCCATCGGATTGACCTGGTCATTACCGACATCCAGATGCCCGGCGAGGACGGGCTGGCCCTGGGCGAAACGATTATGCGGAACTACCCCTACACAAAAGTAGTCATCCTGTCCGGATATCAGAATTTCTCCTATGCCCAGCGCGCTGTGGAGATTAAGGCGTTCCGCTATCTGCTCAAGCCGGTGCGGTATGAGGATTTGGAGAAAACGGCGGGAGAGGCCCTTTTGGAGCTTAACCAGGAGCTGCAGGGAAAGGCGGCCCTGGAAAGGGCAAAAAAACTGGCCCTCCAGGCAGGGCCGCTGATGCGCCAGCACTATCTTGTGAACTGGCTGGAAAAGGACGCGGTGCGTCCCTGGGAAGACCTTAAAGAGGCGGATGAGCACGGCCTGCATATCACACCTGCGGACCAGGGCTTTTTTGTGCTGATCCGGCTGAGCCGCCGAACCCGGACCATCTCCCATGATGAGATTCTCCACTATGCCATGCTGGAATTGTGCCAGGAAATGCTCTCAGAGGGAAACCGCATTGGGGATTTCCTCAACTCCCAGCAGATTCACTGCTTCCTGTTTTTGCTGGACGCCAATCGTGCCCGGACTGCCAACCGCTCCTCATTCCAGCGCGCCATAGAGCGGCTGGAATGGGTGCTCTGCTCTCTGGAAAACATGATAGATGGCTCCATCCGAATCTTTTGGAGCGATCTTCATCCTTTGGACAAGCTGGGGGAATGCTACCGAAAGCTGAACCGAAAGGCCCTGCGGTTTTCCGGAAACTCTCAAAATCTGGTCTGCGGCCCGGAAAGCTCTGGGCAGCCCGGTTCGGCCTGGGAACCCTCTGCCCTGCACAGCCACCCCTCCTTCCCAACCCTGATCGCTACCAACCAGTCCGCCGCGGCTTTGGAATGGATTGACAAAGCCTTTGAGGAATTCGGCCAGCATAATAGCAACTGCCATGATCAGTGCTTGTATATCTATCACATGGTGACAGGGACGCTGATTGCGGACTCCTTCCAGCGAAGAATCAGCATCCAGGATTGGGGCGGCACGTCGCTGGACTTCATGGAGGAGATGGGAGCGGATGTGGTGGAAAACCTCCATTGCCAATGTCATAAAGCCACGTCCCTGTATCTGGAACACCTGAACTGTATACAAAACGGGCAGGAAGATTATCTAATCAGCCAGATAAAGCAGTATGTCGGGGAGAATACCGACAGCAGGCTCTCCATTGCCAGCCTTGCCGCCCATTTCAGCTATAACGCCACCTATCTCTCCCGGGTTTTCAAGGCGAAAACCGGTGAACTGCTTGCCAGCTTCATTGTAACGACAAAAATCACCAAAGCCCAGGAACTGCTGCGGGCAGGATATCTCCCCTCCGACACAGCAGCCGCAGTGGGGTATGAGACTTACTCCCATTTCAGCAGGACCTTCAAGCGTGTGGTAGGGGTCAGTCCAAAGCAATATCAGGAGGATATCCTGGGGACGAATTGACGGGCATCATGTCCGTGCAAAAAGCCTGCGGCAGAGGTGAAAAACAGCCGGGATATTACTTTGGCAGGAAAAAGCAGGAAATATTTTTTGGGGTTCTCCCCGCCCGCTGGGTGGAGAGAAGGGAAGCGTCAAGAGTTTGCATCGCGCGACATTTGAGCCGCAAAATACAGAAGTATGTCTTAAAAATGGACATCAGGCATTTCTTTGACAGCGTTCCCCACGATGTTCTCAAGGCAAAGCTCTCCAAACACATTCATGACGAGCTTATGCTGGATTTGCTGTTTAAGATTATTGACACCACGGACGAGGGGATTCCCCTGGGGTTTCATACCTCCCAGTGGCTGGCAACATTGGAGTTGGCGAAGTCCCTGGGGGTGACGGAGGAACTGAAAGCCCGCAACCAGATGAAGTGAGTGGGACTGATGAACAATATCCGGCAGTCAGCGGAGGAAGCGGTACTGAACGAGCTGATTTACAGTTAGCTGATAAAGACAGCGGCCTGCCTGCGCTTTTGGTTGAAAAACTCATTATGGCGCTGGTGTCCAACAAGTACGATGATTTAAGGTACAAGAAGCGCCAAATCGAGCTTTTCTTTTCCGTCAACCCGGACATGGCTGAGCGGGCCGAGTAACTAAAATCGGCTTACCAGGAGCGGTACACGGAGATTCTTGTGGACGGCATACGGCTGGGGCACAAGCCCCAGGAAAAGGGACTTCTGATGTGGGAGGGCGCTTATCTCTCCCGAACCAAGGAGTCCGTTTTTTCGTGGGAACTGGTGGCGGAATGGGTGTCCATGTTCTGGACACTGGCGACCATACTGTTATCGAAAGCAAACGGCGGGCGCGATGCAGGGAGTGCTTGAAATATGTGGCGCAGCATCATAATACAAAGTGAGAAGATTTGAAATTTGTAACCGGGCATAACTGCATTCCGCAGTGCGCTTTCACCGAGATGATGACTACCAAAAAGCGTTTCCGCAAGGCGGACGGGCGGCAGTTTTATCATTTCGTGCAGTCGTTTCCGGCACAGGATGACCTCTCCCCGCAGGAGGTAACCGCCAACGGTTTGGAATTTGCGGCGAAGGAATTTCCTGGTTTTGAAGTTGTAATTGTCACTCACCTGGATACTGGACACCTCCACAATCATCTGGTGGTGAACTCCGTCAGCTGTGTGGATGGCAAAAGCTGCACCAAAACACTGCCGACTTGCAGGCACATCGTAACATGAATGATGAAATTTGTATAAAACATGGTTGTCAGCTTGCCTGCCACGCCATAGGCGGAGATTACATAGTCGCCGTAGCCGCTGGCCAGGTTGTTCATCATAATGTTGGAAAAGCTCATGATGATTTGCGACACAGAGCTTGGCAGACCGATTTTCAGCACCTCCGCCAGAATCCTCCTGCTGGGCTTGAAATCCCGGGGAAAAACAGAAAGAGAGGTCTTGCCCCGCAGATAGATGCTCAGGTAGTAGACCACAGCGAAAATGTTGCCAATGATGGTGGCCCATGCCGCGCCTGCCACACCCTGGTGCAGCAGCAAAATAAACACAGGGTCCAGCACAATGTTCAGCCCTGTGCCGATGACCATGCCGATGACCGCCTCCTTCACCCTGCCCTCAGAGCGCAGCAGCGCGGGAAGAACGGACTGCAGAGTCATAAAGACGCTGAAGCTCAGGACAATCTGCACATACTGCCGGGTGGGGCCAAGGGTGTCGGCGCTGGTGCCCAGCACCTGCAGAACCGGCTCCAGAAAGACGAAGCACAGGGCGGTCATCACCAGGGTGGCGGCAACGGAAACATAGGTCGCCACAGCACCGGTCCGGCGGGCCTCCTGCTGGTTTCCGGCCCCCAGGCAGCGGGAAACATAGGAAGGCGCGCCGTTGCCGAACACATTCCCGATGGCCTGGATCACCATAAATACAGGGAAGGCCAGGGAGATGGCTCCCAACTGGATGGGATCGTCCAGCAGGCCGATGAAATAGGTGTCAGTCAAATTGTACAGCAGCGAAACGATGGTGGAGAGCAGCGTAGGGATGGACAGGGTTAGAATCGCTTTGGGAACGGATGAACGTTCCATCAGTTCAATATTTTTCGTATCCAAATGAATAAATAGCCTCCTTTTGCTGAATTAGACGTTGAAAAAAAGCCCAAAGCATTGCTTATTCCTCACCTTTGAATTATAATGAAGAAAAAACCGGCTATCAATGGCCAGTTTTCTGATTCCTGTTGCTTAATCAACAGATTGATGACAAATGTGGATTAGGTGGTGTTTGCCATGAGAAAGCCTCAGGATGACCTGCGGTACCAAAAGACAGAAAGGCTGATTCAGCAGACCTTCCGGGAGCTGATGGGGGAGATGGACTATTTGCAGATCAGCATACAAAAGCTGGCGGACCGGGCCCAGATCAACCGCAAGACCTTTTATCTGCACTATTCCTCCATCGACGAGCTGCTGCTCAAAATGCAGAAGGATATCATCGAAGAATTTCTGGCCCCCATCCAAGGCGCAAAGCTGCCGGGGGATTTGGAAAAGGTGGTGCGCAACTGCTATGCGGCCTCGGAGAATGCCGACGCCATGAACGAAAAGATTCTGTGCAGCAAGGGAAGGTTCCCAGTGGAAAACAGCCCGCCAAGCCCGCGGGAGATGGAGCTGTTTGACGGGAATTACCAAGAGTATACACGCCAGGAGCAGCCGTATCTGCTCACCTTTGTGAATATGTCCTTGGGCGCCGTTTACCGCCATTGGGTGGAAACAGGCCGCCGGGAGCCCATGGAGGATATGATACGGCTGACCATACGGCTGATTTCCTGCGGGCTGGGTGGAAATCCGAATTGAAGCATATACCTGCTTTTTTACACAGCGGCCAGTAAACGGTAAAGGAGATTCCTGCCGCCGCAATACGGATAAAATGCGGCAACCATGCCCTTATGATTTATGCGGTTCTGGATCAGATTGTTTGCCGCCCGCCTGAGCATTCCGGTCTATATTCATCCATACAGGAGTTATCGAGTTGAGACCAGTGCAGAGAGATTGTATTCCGTAGCAGAGGGCGCAATTTGCACAAATGCCGCTGATTTGCCGGTGTCGAAAAACAAGCAGGAGAAAGAGTAGGGGTTGCGGTGCGTCCCCTACTCGATTCACAACGCCCGGCAACGCCGGTCGTTTCAAGGGGTTCCGGGATTCTTAGTGCAAAATCACGAGAGGGGTCACGAATCGTAATTTGCGGAAAAAGTGGGGTTGCAACACGAAAAATGACGGTTTTGCGCCAGATTTTCAGGGATCAAAAAAGATATTACGGACGGTTTGAGAGGATTTCGCATTTTCAAGTAAGAGAGAAAATTATTAGCTCAAAATTTGCACGGGTCTGTCCCAAAATCTGTGTAACCGCAAAGTGATGCAAATAGAGGAAAATA
>CAJTXF010000039.1:16190-22776 GCA_910580045.1 uncultured Eubacteriales bacterium | reverse complement strand
ACGAGGATTTTCGACGCGGAAGATGGCCGCTTCTGGGCAAAAAGACGGTGTTTTCAATTTTTCAAACAAGCCCTAGGGCCGCCACGCGTGGTCAGGCCAGTCCGCAGCTCTGGATTTGCGCTGTTCGGTCTGTTTGGCGGCTGCTCCAAAGAGTTCGCTGCGCGAACTCTCTGCTCCTCCTGAACGCTTGAGGGCCGTCCTAGCTTCTGCCTCTTACTATAAATTTAGGAGCGCCGCCAATCTCTTGGAGGTGCTCTTTTTTTTGCTTGCTATTATCGTTGGGTTTCGACCTTGGGGGCGGCTTTAGGCACTGCTTTGCGCTAGCCCCAGCCCCGCGCCGTCAGCCCCTTGCCTCCCCCCTTCTCTTTTCCACACTTGCACTTATTTTCCTTCCATGCTATAATATTATATAGGCAGCTATGCCTGTCTCTGGCGGACTCTAGGTCAGGAGAGTCTTTCGCCGGTTACAAAAAAATCGGAAATTTGAAGGATTTATCTGAAAAAGTACTTCCAATTTCCAACCCCACGTGCTATACTACAAGTACAAAAAGACGATACGGCCCAAGACGGAGGAAACTCCCAGAGGGCCGCCGACAAAAAAGGAAGGTGCTGAGTAATGAGTATTCTGAAAAGGCTGGTGCCCCTGCTGCTGGCGGTTGTCCTGCTGGCGGGCTGTGGGCAGAACGGTTCTACCCCCAACGCGGGCGACACCGGTATGGACGAAGAGAACATGTATGTGGACGCGGTAGAGCTGAGCGAGGATTCCATTGAGGAAGAAATCGCGGATGAGGCCGTGGCCCTGGCCAGCAGCCCTGTGGCTGTGGCAAAGGTGCTCAAGCCTGTGGCTTCCGGCAAAAAGGTGGAGAAAAACACCAAGGCTATCATTGATTATTCCAACGCCAAGGACGGCTATGTGATGGTCAAGTTCACCGCCACCACCCAAAAGCGGCTGAAGGTTCTGGTGAAGGGCCCCAGCGGCACCCAGTACCAGTACATCCTGACCCCCCGGGAGTGGACCACGTTCCCCTTCTCTGACGGCAACGGCAAGTACACCGTGTCCGTGTACGAGAACACCACGGGCAGCAAATACGCAAAGGTGCTGAGCTTAAGCCTGAACGTGACACTCACTGACGAGTTTGCCCCCTTCATCCGCCCCAACCAGTACGTAGACTATGAGAATGCCACAAACACCATCTCCATGGCCCAGAAGCTGGCTGGCAAGGAAAAGGACCCCATGAAGAAGGTGGAGAAGATTTACGACTATGTGGTCAAGAACTTCACCTATGACACCGCCAAGGCTTCCACAGTCAAGTCCGGCTATCTGCCTGATTTGGACGCGGTGCTCAAGTCCAAGAAGGGCATCTGCTTTGACTATGCCGCTGTGATGGTAGGTATGCTCCGCAGCCAGGGCGTGCCCTGCAAGCTGGTGGTCGGCAACGCGGGCGATGTGTACCATGCCTGGATTAACGTGTGGAGTGAGAAGAACGGCTGGATTGACGGCGCTATCCGCTTCAACGGCAAAAAGTGGGAGCGCATGGACCCCACCTTTGCCTCCACTGCCAATAGCAGCAAGAAGATTATGCAGTACATTGGCGATGGCAGCAACTACGACCCCAAGCTCATCTACTGATGGAACATCCGGCCTCTAGGGGCTGAGAAAAACTGAAATGAAACGCGGTCCCCCGGCGCAGGCTGGGGGACCGCTATTTTTCCCTTTACAAACTGGCGGATTTAAGGTAAAATAAGGGAGTAAGTTCGCAAAGGAGGCTGGTTTGAAGGTGAAAAAAATTCTGGGAAATGAGAGCGTCGCTTCCCTGTGCCTGGAGCTGTCCATGCTTCTGCACGCGGGGGTAAGTGTGGGCGATGGCCTGGCCCTGATGGTGGAGGAGAGCTCCGGCAGCGACAAAGAGCTGCTCAAGGCCATGTCCGCCAAGGCTGACGAGGGCATGGGCCTCTCTGCTGTCATGCGGGAGGCGGGGTGCTTCCCGGTGTATGTGTGCGGCCTGGTAGAGGTGGGCGAGCAGGCGGGCAGGCTGGAGGAGGCCCTGCGCTCCCTGTCCGGGTACTATGAGGAGCGAGCCCGCATGGACCGGCGGGTACGCAGCGCTTTGCTCTACCCTGCTGTAATGCTGGCCCTGATGCTGGTGGTCATCACCGTGCTGCTGGTACAGGTGCTGCCGATTTTTGAGGATGTGTACGCCTCTCTGGGCGGGCGGCTCACTGGGATGGCCGGGGGGCTTCTGGTTATTGGCCAGTGGCTGGACAAGGCCATGCCGCTGCTGCTGGCAGTGCTGGGGGCGCTGTTGGTGTTCTTTGGGCTGTTTGCTGGGTCCAGCGGCTTCCGGGGCAAGGTCATGGCCCTATGGCGGGGCAAGCGGGGGGACAAGGGCCTCTCCCGCAAAATGAACAACGCCCGGGTGGCCCAGGCCCTGTCCATGGGCATGGCCAGCGGCCTGCCTATGGAGGAGGCTGTCTCCCTGGCCGGAAACCTGATGGCAGACATCCCCCCTGCCCAAAAGCGGTGCGAGGACTGCCGGGGCCGCCTGGACAACGGGGAGACCCTCAGCGCTGCCATGAAGGAGAGCGGCCTGCTGCCAGCGGCCCAGTGCCGCCTGCTGGAGCTGGGCCAGCGCAGCGGCGCTGGAGACACTGTGATGGAAAAGCTGGCCCAGGATTTGTCTGAGGAGAGCCAGGCCGCCCTGGAGGACCAGGTCAGCCGGGTAGAGCCCGCGCTGGTGCTGGTATGCTCCATTTTGGTGGGCATGATTCTCCTGTCTGTGATGCTGCCGCTGATGAACATCATGGCAGCCATTGGGTGAGGCCATGACCGGCGGTCGAGCCCGGTGGGGCGGGCCTGTGAAGGCCCTGCTGGGCATAGCAGCCGCTGCCGCGGCGCTGGTGTTTTTTGTGGCTGCCCTGGGCAGCCTGCAGGAGGGCCAGTCTGCCGAGGGCCTGCGCCAGCTGGAAGAGGCTTTGCGCAAGGGATGCGTGGCCTGCTATGCCACAGAGGGGGCGTACCCCACGGATTTGGAGTATTTAGAGAAGCATTACGGCGTACAGATTGACAGGGAGCGGTACACGGTGCAGTATGTGGCCTTTGCCGAAAACCTGATGCCGGATATTACAGTATTGGAAAAGACATCATGAAGAGAAACACAGTGAAACATAGATTGGACGGACTGGCGGCGCTTCTGCTCTTCGCCGTGTTCGCGGTGTGCATTTTAATGGTGCTGCTCACCGGGGCGGACGCCTATCGGAATCTGACCCAGCGGGATGACACTGCCCATGAAGAGCGCACCTGCGTTCAGTACATCACCCAGCGCGTCCGCCAGGCGGATGCCAGCGGCAGCATTGCCGTGGAGGATTTCGGCGGCGCGGACTGCCTGGTGCTGGGCCTGGGAGAGGACTACATAACCCGAATCTACTGCTGGGACGGGAGCCTGATGGAGCTGTACAGCGCCCCAGAGGACGGCCTGAGCCCAGAGGACGGGGAGCCCATCCTGGCCTTGGAGAGCATGACAATCTCCTGCTCAGAGAGGGAAATCACAATTGACGTGACAGACAGCCAGGGCCAGTCCCAGCGCGTCTATCTGGCCCTGCGGGGGGGAGAGAGGTGGAGCCGGTGAAAAGCAAAGCGCCTTTGGTGATGATGGAGCAGATGGTGATGATTCTGGTGTTCGCCCTGGCGGCGGCCCTGTGCCTGCAGGCCTTTGTGCTGTCGGACAGCATCTCCCAGGAAAACCAGCGTCGGGACCAGGCAGCGCTTCTGTGCCAGAACCTGGCAGAGCAGTGCAAGGCCCTGGGGTACGGGCAGACGGACGCCCATCCCATCCTGACGGCTGGGGAGAGCGCCGCCGGAGGAGAGGAGGGCTCCTATGTGGAGCGGGAGACCTCCGGCCCGGCCTCGGTGTTTTATTACGACGAAAACGGACAGCAGATGAAGGAGCCTGCTGTCTACCGGCTGGAGGCAGTGTGGCTCCCCTCGGAGTACGCGGCCCTGAACCGGGGCCAAATCACGGCCTATGACCAAGAGAGCGGCAAGGAGCTGTTCAGCCTGGAGTTTGCCTGGCAGAATGGAGGGGGAATCAATGGCTAAAAGAGAGAAAAGCGGCTTCGCGCCCCCGGCGTTGGGGGGCAGCTCCCTGCTGGTGGTGTTCGCGGTGCTGAGCCTGACTGTGTTCGCCTTGCTGAGCCTTTCCACGGTCCGGGCCAACCAGCGACTGGGGGACGCCTCCGCCAAAGCTGTCACAAACTACTACGCCGCGGACACCCAGGCCCAGGAGATTCTGGCCCAGCTGCGCATGGGCGATATGCCGGAGGGTGTCACTGTGGAGGGGGATACAGTGACCTATCGCTGCCCTATCTCGGATACCCAGGCCCTGGCGGTGGAACTCCGCCAGACGGACGGCGTCTATGAGATTCTGCGCTGGCAGGCCGTGTCCACAACAGAGTGGCAGGAGTCTGACAACACAGTGTATTGGGACGGGGAATAACCCCCTCCCCTCTCCCCCGCCCAATGGCCGCGATAACCATTTTGTCCATTTGCAGAGGCTTTCCGCGCTTTGGGCAGCCCTGAACATAACCAAGCATGACCATGCGTAACCACGCATAACAGGAGGTATATCAGTCTATATGGAAAACGTGCAGGCATATCTACAACAGGCTGTGGCAGACGGGGCCTCTGACCTGTTTATCATCAGCGGCAGCCCGGTGTGCGAAAAGCTGGAAAAACGGCTGCGCATGATTGGCACAGACACCCTGTATCCCCAGCACACCAAGGCCCTGATTCACGAGATATATGAGATTGCCCACCGGCCCATGGAGCACTTGGAGGAGGACGGGGACGATGACTTCTCCTGCGCGGTGCCCGGGCTGGCCCGCTTTCGGGTGAACACCTATAAGCAGCGGGGCTCCCTGGCGGCAGTGGTGCGCATTGTGGCCTTTGACCTGCCTGACTGGCGCAGCCTGAACATCCCAGAGGGGGTCATGGATTTGGCTGAGCTGAACCACGGCATGGTGCTTGTCACCGGCACGGCGGGCAGCGGCAAGTCCACCACCCAGGCCTGTATTATTGACAGAATCAACAAGACCCGGGAGGCCCATGTGATTACCCTGGAGGACCCTATTGAGTACCTGCACAGGAACTGCAAGAGCATTATCAGCCAGCGGGAGATTGCCATTGACACCCAGGACTATCTGGCGGCCCTGCGGGCCTGCCTGCGCCAGGCCCCGGACGTGATGCTGCTGGGGGAGATGCGGGACCACGAGACCATCCGCACAGCTATGACCGCCGCGGAGACCGGCCACCTGCTTATCGCCACCCTGCACACCAAGGGCGCGGTGAACACCATTGATAGAATTGTGGACAGCTTCCCTGGGGACCAGCAGATTCAGGTGCGGGTCCAGCTGGCCATGGTGCTGGAGGCAGTGGTCAGCCAGCAGCTTCTGCCGGATAAGCAGGGGGGGCTGGTGCCTGCCTATGAGATTATGATAATGAACGGGGCCATCCGCTCTATGATTCGGGAGAGCAAGACCCACCAAATCGACCAGGCCATTGCCAGCGGCGGCAGCGAGGGCATGGTCAGCATGGACCAGTCCATTCTCAAGCTGTACCAGCAGGGGCTGATTGAGAAGGACACGGCCCTGGACTATGCGGACAATCCGGACACCCTCCGGCGCAGGCTGGGGTAAGGGGCCCGGCCCGCTGCGGCTGGCTGCCAGAACAGGATAAAAAAGCACGGCCCTGACAGGGCCGTGCTTTTTTTGCTATTTCCCGGCCTTGTCCCGAAGCCTGCGGCACAGGGGGAAAAGGACGCCCCCCACGCTGTTGCCCAGGGTCATCACCAAGATGGCCACAAAGGCCTGGCCGCTCCACATCCCGGCCACAGTGAAATAGAACATATTGGCCACGCAGTGCTCAAACCCCACGGCCACAAACACAGCCACTCCCAAAAACAGGCCCAGGTATTTGCCCAGTGGATGGGGGTTGTTTTTGTAGCTCTCCACTGCCAGATAGATAAGGATATTGCAGAACACTGCCAAAATAAACAGGCTGAGCAGGGAGTCATCCAGCTTTGCCCGGCAGATAGAGGCAGCCTTCCCTGACCAGTCCAGCCGGGTGAGGGTCAGGGCCCCGCCGCTGAGCCAGGCCCCTGCCAGGTTCCCCAGCCAGATAAGAGCGCATTGGGCAGTATAGGCAGGGGGATTGTCAAAAACATAGCAGACGCGGCCAGTGAACAGGTTCAGGCCCAGGGTGCATACAGCGAACAGTCCCACGGAGAATAGGGCAGCGCCCACAGCCCGGCTGTCAGAGGCCAGGAAAGCAGCGCCGCCAATAGAGATGGCGGCCCCGGCCAGGACAGCATAAAGGAAAGTGACAAGATGTTTCATAGAGGAGCTCCATTCCAGGGTTTTGGTATATAGTTAGCAGGCCGGTGCGGGCGTGTCTGCGCCGGCCTGCTTAAAAATCGTGATTTACCGATTTTCAAGCGCGTTTACTACATTATAGCGGAAGGGGATGGGAAAATCAAGAGGGGCTCTGGCAGGGGGATTGTCCAAACCACAGAGATAATCATCTGTGTTCCCC
>CAJTXF010000039.1:0-16180 GCA_910580045.1 uncultured Eubacteriales bacterium | reverse complement strand
CCCCGCCCTACGGGCGGGGGAACACGAAAAACTCCTCGGAACGGACACTCCCCTTGGCAGGGTTTTCCCCTCTTGGTCACGATTTGCCCCTATCTTCTGTTTCTTTTCTCCAGTTTTGTGACTGCCTTCCCCATATTTTTTCTCTGTCCCCCTTCCAGCCCCTTCATTTTCCCACCTTCCTGCCGACTTATATAATAAGAACCAGTATTCATAGCGGGGGATACGGCAGGTGGGTGGGATTTTTGCGCCCATACAGTGTCCAGCCGCTGTGAATACATTGTACCAAAACCAAAAAGGAGGTTATTCTATGCGCATTGCCAAAAGCACCGTCTCAATGGCTGCCAGCCGCTCTTTTCAGTCTGAGAGCCAGGTGACCCAGCTCCATCTTGACCGGGGCCAAGGCGCTTTCCAGGGGCAGTCCCGGGTTACCGCCTCCACTGTCCGCACCAATACATCTGTGAAAGAGGGCAGCGCCGCTGTGTTCCAGCAGACTTCCCAAGGGGGCGCCCTGCCCGCGGAGCAGAGCCAACAGCCTGCTCAGGCCAATACAAAAACCCAAAACCAGGGCCAGGCCTATGGCCGTCCCGCTGCCTCCAACTGGCTGGCCAACATACAGGCCTCTATTGAAAAAGACCCTCAGGTGCAGATGCTCCGCCGGATGATGGAGCTGCTGGAGCGTATCACAGGCAAAAAAGGCTCCCGGGACGTTCTGAGCAAGCCCAGCCATTCCAGCGGCGCTTTTGCCATGGCCTCTGCCGGCTACAAGCACACCAGCGCCTTTATGGGCAGCATCAGCCTGAGCACCGGGCTTTCAGGGGGCGGGCTTCCGGTGGACGGGACGGGCCAGCCTGTCAACGGCTACTGGATGCGCCAGACCATTGAGTCCGGCTTTGTGAAGGGAGAGGAGCATACCGCTTTCTCCTCTGTGGGCACAGCTGTCACCGCGGACGGGCGCACCATCAACTTTGGCATCACCATGGAGATGTCCCGCAGCTTTGAGGCTGCCTATCAAGTGGTGGGCAAAGAGGCAGTCTTCACTGACCCCCTCATCATCAACCTCGACACCGACGCTGCCGCCCTGGATGATGTGAGCTTCTACTTTGACTTGGACTGCGACGGCACGGAGGAGGAGATTTCCTCCCTGGCCCAGGGCAGCGGCTTTTTGGCCCTGGACAAGAATGGGGATGGGAAAATCAACGACGGCTCTGAGCTGTTCGGCGCGAAAACCGGCGATGGCTTCACTGAGCTGAGCCAGTATGACCAGGACGGCAACGGCTGGATTGACGAAAACGACCAGGTGTTTTCCAAGCTGTCCGTGTGGGTTAAGTGCGGCGATGGGGAGGGCAAGCTCCTCAGCCTGAAAGAGGCTGGGGTGGGGGCCATCTTCCTGGGGAGCCAGGGCACCCAGTTCACCCTGACAGACAGCAAGGGCAATGAAAACGCCCAAGTCCGGCGAACCGGCATGTACCTAAAAGAGAGCGGCCAGGTGGGTACTGTGCAGCATGTGGATTTCCGGACGTAAAACCCTTTGTTTTCGTTTTTTCAAACAAGCCCTGACCCGCGGACTTCCGCGGGTTAATTTTTTTACAAATTCCCTGTTTCTTTTTCTCTGCCGCCAGTGTATAATAGTTTTAGTAATTGCCCTTAAAAAAGGCGCTCTGCCTCTTTTGAACCGCGTTGCTAACTACGTTACCAATATATCCTGATGGAAAGGCGGTGCACACTTGGGAAAACGGAAGCGCAAACAGTATTTTATCGGCAACCCCAGCCGCTCCGAGCTGGGCCTCAGCCGCCGCAGAATGTTCGTCTCTCAGGAAAAGCAGGCCCAGCACCAGGCGGCCCGCCGGATTAAGCTCTGGTCCCGGGTGGTGGCTGTGGCGGCCATTCTGGGGGTGTCCTGCGTGGCGGGGTTGTTTTTATGGTTCTATCTGGTCCCCTACTTCCACCAGGAGCTGATTACAAGCACAGCTAATCTGGCCGACCCCAACGCCAGCATGGAGCCCCTGCCTGACTATGACAGCAACGGCCTGCCTGTCTATGGAGATGACGTGAACCTGTTTACCATCAACCAGTCCTCCCCCAACCCAGAGTATGTCCCCAACCTGACCCAGATGGACAACATCCAGGTGGACAGCCGCATTTCTGACGCCCTGCGCCAGCTGTCCTCTGCCGCCAAGGAGGAGGACCTTATTCTTCTGTTCGCCGATGGGTATGTCTCCTATGAGGAGCAGGAAAAGCGCTATAACGCCAAGGTGGAGGAACTGATGGAGGACGATGCCCTGACCGCTGTCATGGCCAAGACCGGGGCCCGCTCTCAGGTGCCCATGGCCGGGGAGAGCGACATGCAGACCGGTCTGTGCCTGCGGCTGGCTGCGGACAAAGAGACCTTCAAGCAGTCCAAGATTTATACCTGGCTGACCCGAAACATGGGCCGCTTTGGGTTTGTGTTCCGCTATCCGGAGGACAAGGACGACTATACCAACGTGGACCCTGACCCCACTGTCCTGCGGTATGTGGGCTGTGAGAACGCCTCTGCCATGCAGCAGCGCTCTATGTGCTTAGAGGAATACATCAGCTATCTGGACGTGCAGTGAGTTCAGCCAAACCAAAAGCCAGCCTGCAAGGGAAGCCCCTTTACAGGCTGGCTTTTCTGTAAAGACGCTCCGCTTTACAGCAGAGCTCCTTTACACCCTTTACAGGCGCACCGGCACCCCCTGGCCGGACAGGTATTCTTTCAGCTGGGGAATGGTGATTTCCCCAAAGTGGAACAGGGAGGCTGCCAGCACCGCGTCCGCCTTTCCGGCAGTAAAGGCGTCATAAAAGTGGGACAGCCCCCCTGCCCCGCCAGAGGCAATCACCGGGATGCTTACTGCCTCTGACACAGCCCGGGTCAAATCCAAATCATAGCCGCCTTTCACCCCGTCGCAGTCCATGCTGGTAAGGAGAATCTCCCCTGCCCCCAGGTCCTGGACCTGCCGGGCCCACTCCAGGGCGTCCTTGCCTGTGTCTACCCGGCCTCCGTTCAAATACAGGGTCCAGCCTCCGCCAGGGCGGCGTTTGGCGTCCATGGCAACCACCACGCACTGGCTGCCGAACTTCTCCGCTGCCTCCCGAATCAGCTCCGGGTGCTGTAAAGCCGCCGAGTTTACAGACACCTTGTCCGCCCCGGCCCGCAGGATGTCTGTAAAGTCCTCTACCTTGCGGATACCCCCACCCACTGTAAAGGGGATGAAGATGCTCTCAGCCACCCTCTCCACCACATGGGTGAGGATGCCCCGGCTGTCCGCCGAAGCGTTGATGTCCAGCAGGACCAGCTCGTCCGCGCCCTGGCTGTCATAGGCCTTGGCCGCCTCCACTGGGTCCCCGGCGTCCCGCAGGCCCACAAAATTCGTGCCCTTGACCACCCTGCCCTCCTTGATGTCCAGGCAGGGGATAATGCGCTTTGCGTACATCTCTCAATCCCTCCTCTGCTGGGCCTTGGCTTTTTCCGCGAAATTCCGCAGAATCCCCAGGCCCGTGCTGCCGCTTTTTTCTGGGTGGAACTGGCAGGCCGCCAGGTTCCCCTGCTCCACCGCCGCGTGAATTTGGCACCCATACTGGGCCGTGGAGGTGACCACATCCCCCTGGGCCTGCAGGTAGTAGGAGTGAACAAAGTACACATAGGGCTCAGGCTCCAGGCCCTTCAGCAGCCAGCCGGGCGTGCCCACCTCCAGGGAGTTCCAGCCGATGTGGGGAATCTTCAGCCCCCTGTCCCCAGGCAGGCGGAGAATCTTTCCGGGCAGGAGCCCCAGGCCCTTCACGCCAGGGGATTCCTCGCTGCTCTCGAAAAGCACCTGCAGGCCCAGGCAGATGCCCAGGAAGGGCCGCCCGCTGTCCACAAACTCCCGGATGGCCCTGTCCAGGCCGCGCTGCTCCAGCGCAGCCATGGCCTGGCCGAAGGCGCCCACACCAGGGAGAACAGCGGCCTGGGCCTGGGCGAGCTGGGCAGGGCTGTCCGCAACCTGGCAGGGGCAGCCAATGTGGCGCAGGGCCTTTTCCACACTCTGCAGGTTCCCGGCGCCATAGTCAATGATGGCAATCATGATAATTCACCTCGTTAAGTAGCGATTAGGATAAAGCCTCCTGACGGCTCAAAAACTATTCGATGCGCTCCGTCCAACGCCTGCACTCCTTCCCCCTTTACTCCCTTAAAGCATACCATGTTTTCCCCCAAATGTCCAGGCCCAGTTTCCTCCCGGGATTGTCCAAACCTCAGAGATAATTATCTGTGTTCCCCCGCCCGTAGGGCGGGGGAACACGAAAAACTCCTCGGAACGGACACTCTCACGCCCTGTCCGCAGGATTCCAGGGCCTGCTTGCTTTTCTCTTCCAAATCCGGTATAATGGCCTTAGAGTCTGTTTGAAAACCGGAGAAATGCTGGATATTTGGCCAGAAATGCGTGGTTTCAAGGAAAAAACCGCAAGAAATGCTGCCGCCTTTCGAGGATTTTTGACGCCGAAAACACCATTTCTGGGCAAACAGACAGTATTTCGGAGTTTTCAAACAGACTCTAAAAGGCATTACCTCTCGAGGAATTGCATATGGAATTATTTACTGACGGAAAAAACCGGGAACTCAAGCCCCACGGCACGTATGGTTTCCCGGTGTATGTGGACAAAAAGCCCATCTCCGCCTATCCCACCGGCTCCTTCCCCTGGCACTGGCATGACGAGGTGGAGTTCACCCTGGCGGTTTCAGGGCAGATGGAGTACCGGGTGAACGACTGCCGCTATCTGCTGGAAACAGGGCAGGGCCTGTTCTGCAACTCCGGCGCCCTCCATGCGGGAAGCATGGCGGACGGGGACTGCGAGTATATCTCCATCACCTTTCACCCCAGGCTGCTGGCCGGGTTTGAGGGCAGCGCGGTGGGGGCCAAGTATGTGGCGCCGCTGATAGAGAGCCAGGCGGTCTCCTCCCTGCTGCTGGCCCCGGAGGTGTGCTGGCAGGCCAAGGTGCTGGACAGCCTGGAGGAGGTTTTCCGCCGGTGTGCGGAAAAGACGCCCCTGTACGAGCTGCATGTGCAGAAGCTGCTCACTGGGGTGTGGCTGGCTCTGTACGAGAACTGTGCCCAGGCGGTGGAAAGGGGCCCGGCAGAGGATACGGAGAAGCTCCGGCGTCTGCGGGCCATCCTCACCTTCCTCCATGCCCATTATGGGGAAAGACTGGCTCTGGAGGACGTGGCCAGGGAAGTAGGACTGTGCAAAAGCGAGTGCTGCCGGTTCTTCAAGAGGCAGATGGGCACGTCGCTGTTTGACTACCTGTTGGACTACCGGGTGGGAAAAAGCCTGATTAGCTTGCAGGAGGGCCGCACAGTGGCGGAAGCGGCCGCGGCAGCGGGGTTTGGGGACGCCTCTTATTTTGCGAAGGTGTTCCGCTCGCGGACAGGGCGTTCGCCCAGTGCGTACCGGAAAGAGGCGGAGCACAAGCGTTGAGCGGAGCGCAGTGAAAAGTTTTTGAAGGGTCCAGGGGGATTTTTTTCAAAAAGTCCGCCCTGGTGGGGTTTGGGGCAAACCCCCAAGACCTTGACCTTTGGGTGGCGCTCACCAAAAGGCCTGCGAGGCAGTGTGTCCGGCGGCAAGCCCAAGCTGGTCAGTGGCACCAGGCAAGCGCCGCCCACTATCCCAGTCGCGCGAATCCGTTGAGTTGGGAAAGCGGAGCTTTCCCAACTCACGGAGAGCCGCAGGCCGTCTTCCCAGGCGTTGAATCCTAAGCGTCCCTGCACTCTCCCGCTTTCTGCATATAGTGGCATCTTCCAGGAACGATTAGGGCCCCACGCCCAATGGTACAGTCCGCCCTCTTCTACTGCTCGGCTTCTCTGGCGGCGCTATCCTGGTGCCACTGACGGACTTGTGCGGGCCGTTCGAAGCTGTGCCCCGCAAAAGTTTGGGTGAGCGCCGCCCTACGGTCAAGGTCGCCTCCGGCGGGGGGGGGGGGGGGGCAGTCGCCCCCTTGACCCCATTTCCGCTTGGACGCTTGTGCTTGGCGATAGCGTCTGCCCCGAGCCGTTAGGTGTGTTTCGTTGGCGCTATGGGCCCGCTATGGGCTTATATTCTTGACCGGCTTCTCCCCGCCCCGGCGGGGAGAAAGTCTTTGAAAATTGGAGGCGGTAGTTATGTGTGGAATCGTAGGCTATATCGGCGGCGAACAGGCCGCGCCTGTGCTGCTCCACGGCCTAAAGCGGCTGGAGTACCGGGGCTATGACTCGGCGGGAGTGGCAGTGTATAACGGCAAAGCTGTGCAGGTGGTGAAGTCCAAGGGGCGGCTGGCAGTGCTGGAAGGAATCTTGCGGGAGGAGGAGCTGCCCGGTACGGTGGGCATCGGCCACACCCGCTGGGCCACCCATGGGGCCCCCTCAGACGTGAACTCCCACCCCCAGGTCAGCGATGGCGGGCTGTTCGCGGTGGTGCACAACGGGATTATCGAGAACTATCTGGACATCAAAAACCATCTCAAGCGCCGGGGCGTGGAGTTTGTCTCTGACACGGACACAGAGGTGGTGGCCCAGATGCTGGAGCACTACTACCAGGGTGACGTGCTGGAGGCCATCCGCCAGGTGATTCTCCGGGTGGAGGGCAGCTATGCCCTGGGCATTATCTGCGCCAGCTGCCCGGAAAAGGTCTATGCCGTGCGCAAGGACAGCCCCCTGATTGTGGGCCTGGGGGAGGGGGAGAACTTCATCGCCTCTGACGTGACTGCCATCCTCAGCCGCACCCGGCGCGTCTGCCGCCTGAAGGATGGGGAAATCGCGGTTTTGGAGCAGGGCCGGGTCAGCTTCTTCGGCCCGGACTTGGAGCCCCTGGAGAAGCCTGCGGAGCAGGTGGAATGGGACGTGGCCGCGGCGGAGAAGGGCGGCTATGAGCACTTTATGATGAAGGAAATCTGCGAGCAGCCAGAGGCTCTGGGCAAGACCATCTCCCCCCGCCTGCGGGAGGGCAGGGTGGTGCTGGACGATATCTCCCTGACCCGGGAGGAGATTGAGAATTTCAGCCGGGTGTATATTGTGGCCTGCGGCACCTCCTACCATGTGGGGGCTGTGGCCAAGTATGCCTTTGAAAAGCTGCTGCGCCTGCCTATTGAGGTGGACGTGGCCAGCGAGTTCCGCTACCGGGACCCGGTGCTGGATGAGCGCAGCCTGGTCATCATCATCAGCCAGAGCGGGGAGACCGCCGACACCCTGGCCGCCCTGCGGGAGGCCAAGCGCCAGGGGGCCCGCACCCTGGCCATTGTGAATGTGGTGGGCAGCACCATTGCCGCCGAGGCGGACGACGTGCTTTACACCTGGGCCGGGCCGGAGATTGCGGTGGCCTCTACCAAGGCCTACAGCACCCAGCTGGCGGTGATTTATCTTATCGCCCTGTATATGGCCCAGGAGACGGGCCGCCTGCCGGGAGAGGAGCTGGCCGGGTATCTAAAGGCCCTGGAGGCCCTGCCCGCCCAGGCAGAGCGCTGCCTCAGGGAAAAGGAGACCATCCAGTATTTTGCGTCCCAGTATTTCAACGCCCACGATATGTATTTTATTGGCCGGAACGTGGACTATGCCGCCTCCCTGGAGGCATCCCTCAAGCTGAAGGAAATCTCCTATATCCACTCTGAGGCCTACACTGCCGGGGAGCTGAAGCATGGGCCCATCTCCCTGATTGAGGAGGGCACCCTGGTGATTGCCATCTGCACCTGCGGGCGGCTGTTTGACAAGATGATGTCCAATATCCGGGAGGTGAAGGCCCGGGGCGCGGTGGTGCTGGGCATCACCACAGAGGAGCTCAGGGAGAAGCTGGCCCAGGAGACGGACTGCCAGTTCTGCGTGCCCGCCACAGCGGATTTCATGCTGCCCAGCATGAGCATTCTGCCCCTGCAGCTGTTCGCCTATTACGCGGCGGGCATGAAGGGCTGCGACATTGACAAGCCCCGGAACCTGGCAAAGTCCGTGACAGTGGAGTAGCAGGAGGTCAAAATGGGAAAGCTGTCGGATGTAAAAATGTTTGTGCTGGATATGGATGGCACCATCTACCTGGGAGAGGAGCTGTTCCCCTATACCCTGGACTTTTTGAGGCGGGTGAAGGCGACTGGCCGGGACTTCTGCTTCTTCACCAACAACAGCTCCAAAAACCGCCGGGCCTATCTGGAGAAGCTCAGCCGCATGGGCATTTTGGTGCCAGAGGAGAAGATGCTTATCTCCAACGGGGTGATTCTGGATTGGCTCCGGGAGAACCGCCCGGGCCAGTCCGCCTATGTGGTGGGCACCCCGGCTTTGGAGGAGGACTTCAAGGAGGCGGGGGTGGCCCTGTCCGGCACCGCGCCCGACTATGTGGTGCTGGGCTTTGACACCACCCTGACTTATGAAAAGCTCCGCCTGGCCTGTAACTTTATCCGGGCCGGGGCCCCGGTCTACGGGGTGAACCCGGACTGGAACTGCCCGGTGGAGGGGGGCGGGTTCATCCCGGACTGCGGCTCCATTGCCGCTTTGGTAAAGGCCTCCACAGGAGTCCAGTGCGAATTTTTCGGCAAGCCCTCCCGGCACACCTTAGACTATATGCTGAAACACACTGGCTGCCAGCCCCAAGAGCTGGCGGTGGTGGGGGATAGGCTCTATACGGACATTGCTGTTGCCGCGGGGACAGAGGTCACCTCCATTCTGGTTATGAGCGGGGAGACCACCCCGGAGCTGCTGGCCTCCAGCCAGGTTCAGCCGGATTTGGTGGTGGAAAACATCGGCGCTCTGGCAGAGATGCTGTAAAAAAATCAGAGAAGCTGAGAGGAATACCTCCTTTTCCACTGGGCAGACTAGGGGAAAAGGAGGTATTTTACATGGAGTATTTCAACGCCTTTTGGGTGGGCGGGCTGATTTGCCTTGTGGGCCAGCTGCTGATTGATTTGACCAAGCTGACCCCTGCCCGCATTATGGTGACCTTTGTGACCATGGGGGTTCTGCTGGGGGGCATCGGCCTGTATGGCCCTCTGGTGGACTATGCCGGAGCCGGGGCCACGGTGCCCCTGTGCGGCTTTGGCTGGGCCCTGTCTGAGGGGGTGCGCAAGGCTGTGGTGGAGCAGGGCTTCCTGGGCATCTTCACCGGGGCCCTGACCGCCGGGGCGGCAGGCACCACGGCGGCTGTGTTCTTTGGCTATGTGGCGGCGCTGCTGGCAAAGCCTAAGGATAAAGCGTAAAGCCAAAGGCCTCCGGGTATCCCGGAGGCCTTTGGCTTTATACAGGTTTCAGTTTCTGGCAGAGAGGGCCAGCACCCCCGCGCAGTGGGAGCAGGGCTCAAAGGTCATGGCAGGAAAGAAGGCGCGCAGCTCCTCATACACAAAATAGAACTCGTCCCCGTCCCAATCATCCCCGGCCTGGGCGCGGCATTCCTCCAGCTGGGCCCGGGAGGCAAAGGCCACGTCCCCAATCAGGAGCTTTCCGCCGGGCAGCAGCAGGGGCAGAAGCTCCCGCAGAAACCCGGGCTTTTCCCCATCGGTCAGGTGGTGCAGGGCATAGGTGGACACAATAAACCCATACCGCCGCTCCCGGAGAGGAGCGGGCAGTCCGGCAGTGAAGTCGCCGGAAAATAGATGGGCATCCGGCATCTTGGCCTGGGCGGCCTCCCGCATTTTGGGGGAGAAATCCAGGCCCCAAACCTCCCGGCCCTGCTGGTACAGGCGGGCGGCGAGGGTCCCGGTGCCAAAGCCCAAGTCCAGCACAGGGCAGGGCTCCTGGCTCATCACCTGGCGGTAGATGGAGCCCAGAACCTGTTTGTACCCGGCAAAGGGGTAGGTGCAGCTCTCGTCAGAGAGGCCAACTGCCTTGTCATAGCCGTCGGCCCACAAATCAAAACCAGTCTTGTCCAACATCATCGTTTCCTCCTATAGGAGACGGGAGGAACTGGGCAAAGCAAAGCAGGAGTCCCCAGGGACTCCGCCGAATCAGGGGCAGAGCTTACTGAATGGAGCAGTCCAGATAGTGCTCCAGCTCCTCCTCGTCCCGTTTGTGCTCCAGATACAGCATCAGGGCCGTTACCGAAGCGGCCACAGCGGCAATGGCGGTAATCAGTCCGATGAACAGAGTGAGCTTGGTTCCCTTTTTCATAAATGGACACCTCCAATAAGTTAAACTATATTTATGATAACCAATTTGAGAGGAAAAGTCAAGCGGTTTTTTGGAAAATGAGCGAAGAAAGCACCCAATTTCTTCCAGCAGGCAGAGAGGCCGGACCCCCAGCAGTTGATTACTCCTATCACAGGGGAAGCCTTTGGACGCTGGATGCAAAAAGTTTGCAAGAAAAAAGGCCGGAACCCAATGGGCCCAAGCCTTGGCGGGGGTCATCCCCAAAATACATACACAGTGCCCAAGCCGCAGCTTACGCGCTGGCGTTCAGCTTCTTATCCAGAGCGGCCTTCTTGTGGGCGGCATTGTTCTTGTGAATGATGCCCCGGGCGGCGGCCTGGTCGATTTTCTTCATGGCGGCGCGAACCACAACAGCCTTGTCACCAGCGTTGCTCTCAATGGCGGCATTGGCCTTCTTAATCTGGGTCTTCAGCTGAGAGTTGGCGGCCCGGTTCAGCATGGTCTTGGTGGCAATGACCTTCACGCGCTTCTTGGCGGATTTAATGTTTGGCAAGTGTAACACCTCCTTACCCAATGACTTACTGTCGCCTATCATACTTTTTGGAAGACAAGCGGACAAAGCGGCTTTCTTCCAGAAAGTATACCACAACTCGCGGCAAAATGCAAGAGTTTTTTCTGGGCCTGCTTTCCTTCTGTCCCGCAGCTGCGCCGGAATCCGCCCGGAGGCCGGGCCGCAAAAAATATGCCGCCGGGCCAGGAGAATTGTGACAGAATTGTTAAAAGTCAAAAAAATGCAAAAAGGCTCTTGACTTTTACTGACCATAAGGCTAGAATAGGTTTAGCACTTGAGAGGTTCGAGTGCTAAACCCGGCGGAAGCCGGATATAAACTGTTATCTCTGTTTTTGCAGATAATCGCCCCCCGGCGGCGGAATGCCGGGAGAAAGGAAAGGCCCGCTTTTTTCAGATTATATTAGGGCCAAGGTGTTTGTAATGAAGGTAAAGCCTTTGCTGGACAGAGTCCTTATCAAAACGGAGGACGCCGAGGAAACCACCAAGAGCGGCATCGTACTGGCCGCCAAAAGCCAGGAGAAGCCCCAGATTGCCCGGGTCGTTGCTGTGGGCCCTGGGGGAGAGATTGACGGCAAGGAAGTGAAAATGTACCTGAAAGAGGGCGACCGGGTCATCTCCGCCAAGTACACTGGCACAGAAGTGAAGATTGACGGCGAGGAGTATACTATTGTAAAGCAGTCCGACATTTTGGCTGTGGTTGAGTAAACAAAGCTGACACTGAAAATAGGAAAGGATTGAATCAAGTATGGCTAAGAAAATCGTATACGGCGAGGAGGCCCGCAAGGCGCTGCTCAGCGGTGTCAACCAGCTGGCCGACACTGTGAAAATCACCCTGGGCCCCAAGGGCCGCAACGTGGTGCTGGATAAGAAGTTCGGCGCCCCCCTGATTACCAATGACGGTGTGACCATTGCCAAAGAGGTGGAGCTGGAGGACGCTTATGAGAACATGGGCGCCCAGCTGGTGAAAGAGGTTGCCACCAAGACCAATGATGTGGCTGGCGACGGCACCACCACCGCCACCCTGCTGGCCCAGGCCCTGGTTCGCGAGGGTATGAAGAACGTCACCGCCGGAGCCAACCCCATGGTGCTGCGCAAGGGCGTGCAGAAGGCCACAGACGCCGCCGTGGAGGCCATTGTGAAGAACAGCCAGAAGGTCAGCGGCACCAAGGACATTGCCCGCGTGGCCGCTGTTTCCTCCAGCAGCGACGAGATTGGCCAGCTGATTGCTGACGCCATGGAGAAGGTCACCTCTGACGGTGTTATCACTGTGGAGGAGAGCAAGACCGCCGAGACCTACAGCGAGGTGGTTGAGGGCATGATGTTCGACCGGGGCTATGTGACCCCCTATATGGCCACAGACACGGACAAGATGGTGGCTGATTTGGATGAGCCCTACATCCTGATTACTGACAAGAAGATTTCCAATATCCAGGAGATTCTGCCCCTGCTGGAGCAGATTGTCCAGTCCGGCAAAAAGCTGCTGATTATTGCTGAGGACATTGAGGGCGAGGCCCTGACCACCCTGATTCTCAACCGCCTGCGGGGCACCTTTGTGTGCGTGGCTGTGAAGGCTCCCGGCTTCGGTGACCGCCGCAAGGAGATGCTGGTGGACATTGCCACCCTGACCGGCGGCCAGGTCATCTCTGAGGAAGTGGGCCTGGATTTGAAGGACACCACCATTGACCAGCTGGGCCGCGCCCGCCAGGTGAAGGTGGACAAGGAGAACACCATCATTGTGGACGGCGCTGGAGATTCCTCTGCCATCCAGGGCCGTGTGGCTCAGATTCGCTCTCAGATTGAGACCACCTCCAGCGAGTTCGATAAGGAGAAGCTCCAGGAGCGGCTGGCCAAGCTGGCTGGCGGTGTTGCAGTCATCAAGGTGGGCGCTGCCACTGAGATTGAGATGAAGGAAAAGAAGCTGCGCATTGAGGACGCTCTGGCTGCCACCAAGGCCGCTGTGGAAGAGGGCATCGTGGCTGGCGGCGGCACTGCCCTGATTGACGCCATCCCCGCTGTGAAGGCCTATGTGGACGCTGCCGAGGGCGACGAGAAGACCGGCGCTGCCATTGTGCTCAAGGCCCTTGAGGAGCCTGTGCGCCAGATTGCCGCCAATGCCGGCATTGAGGGCTCTGTGATTGTGGAGCAGCTCAAGCGGGAGCATAAGGTGGGCCAGGGCTACAACGCCCTTACCGGCGAGTTCCAGGATATGATTGAGGCGGGCATTGTGGACCCCACCAAGGTCACCCGCTCCGCCCTGCAGAACGCCTCCTCTGTGGCGGCCACCATCCTGACCACTGAGTCTCTGGTTGCTGACATTAAGGAGCCCACCCCGCCCGCGGCCCCGGCCCCGGATATGGGCGGCATGTACTAAGCCGTACTGGCCAGAAAGATTAGCCTGAACCTGCCCAGCAGATTGCTGGCATAAAATAACCCCCGCCCGCGCCTCAGAGATAAGGCGCAGGCGGGGGTTATATTTTCTGCTTTTTGCGCTTGTGGGGCTTATGCCTTGCGGAACTCCTCCAGCTCAATCAGCCTGCCCTCTGCCAGCCGGGAGCTCTCCGCGGCCAGGGCAATATAGTGACTCTCCATGGAGTTTTTCAGGGTGGTGGTCCGCTGGGTGGGGGGAGCTTCCTCAATCAGCATATCCAGCAAATCAGAGATAATGCCGCTGTCCCCGCCGCCGTGGCCCTTCAAATCCCCGGTCAGGGTCTTCAAATCAATCAGCTCCTCCGGCTTGCCGAACTCCCGCACCCGGATGATGTTGGACTTCATGTCCGCCTCAATCTCCCCCAAGGTGCCCATGGCCCGGAAGGTCCGGTAGCAGTCCTCTGTAAAGGCGCACATGGTGAAGTGGATGGTGCTGCCGTCCTCCATAAGCAGGTTGGTCTGCTGGTGGTCCACCACGTTGTTGTCGCAGCGGTAGACGCAGCGGCCATAGGGCCCGGTGCGCAGGGCCTCATAGGTGGACTCCGGGGTGTTCTCCACACTGAGCACAGAGCTAATCCAGCTGCTGCCCTTCAGCAGGCCGGTCTTCTCGCTGGTCAGGTAGATTTTCTCCGCGTCAAACAGGCAGCTGTCCTTGACCTTGCAGTCCAGGCACCGCTCAGCGGAGCCCTCAGGAGCGCATTCCTTTCTGAACAGCCGCAGGCCGCCCACAGAGGACACGGACTTGCACTTCTTGCCCATGAGCCAGGTGAGGATGTCCATGTCATGGCAGGACTTCTGCAGGATCATGGGGCTGGTCTCATCAGAGTTCCGCCAGTTTCCCCGGACAAAGGAGTGGCACTGGTGCCAGTAGCCCACGTTCTCTGTGGCCAGAATGCTGACCACGTCCCCAATCCTGCCGCTGTCGATAATGTCCTTCAGCTTGTTGAAGAAGGCCGTATACCGCAGCACATGGCAGAGAATGACGTGCTGGCCCGGATGGGCGGCGGAGGCGGCCAGAATCTCCCGGCACTTGTTCAAGTCCGGAGAGATGGGCTTCTCCATGAGCACATGATAGCCCCGCTCCAAGGCAGGGATGGCGTGGTCCACATGCTGGCGGTCCATGGTGGAGACAATCATCACATCAGCCAGCTTTTCCTGGGCCAGCATCTCCTCGCCGCTGGAGAAGCAGTTCTCAGGGGGGATGCTATAGAGGGCCTGGGCTTTTTTCACCTTGTCCGGGTTCAAATCAGCCACGGCCACCACTTTCATCCGGCCAGGGAACAGCTCCTGCATAGAGGCATAGGTGCTGCCCCGGTCGCCAAAGCCGCAGATGGCGAAGGTAATGGGTGCGTTCATTTTGGTATCATCCTTTCCGATAATTATAGCTATGATACAGGCTGGAAAACATCCACGCCAAATTCAGGTGGTGATGCCCAGTCAATTGCATGGCAAGCCTGCCTGTCTTCTAACAGTTCAAATCCACTGCTGCTGACGGCCAGAGCTTGGTTGAAGTGCAGCAGGACATGGAGGAGGGGAAGCCGCTTAGGGGTTAAATCCGGCTTCAAGTCACAGTGGCAGTCAATATACGCGGGCACCAGCCCCAGCCCGGCGGTCTCCTCATCCTCTGCGCCGCCGAAGCAGCCCATGATGTTGGGCGTGGCAAGGATACTGCCCGCGCTGACCCCAACATAAACCTTGTTGGAGAACACAAACTTTTTTATAACCTGGTCGAAATGGGTGGCTTTGATTTGCTTCAGCAGGTGTTCGCACCACCCGCCGGTGAAGAACATCACGTCAAAGGAGAGAACCTCCGCCTCGCCCAGGGAGCCGTCCAGCTCATAGGGGATAATGTGCCCGGGCAGAAAGCCCAGCCGTTCCAGCTCCTGCCGAAGAATATCCGCCAGCTGCCTGGATTCATCGTCACAGGCCGCGGCAGGGATGAACAGTACCCGGGCCTGGGGGGAGGGCTTGCCCAGCATCTGGGCAAAGCGCTCCACAATGGGGGAGAGGGGCCTGCGCAGGTCAAAGGGGTCAAAGAACCCCGAATCTGTCAGAAGGACGTTCTGCCAGCTCATGTCTCCTCCTCATCTTTTTCGCCCGAATCGGCCTGTTCCAGGCGAATCTGCCGCTGTTCCTCAAACATGGCCCGGACCGAGGGGGCGTTCTTGGTCAGCCGCTTGATAGTCAAATCCTCGGCCTTGTCGTTGGCCAGGCGGAGCTGGCGCTCAGAACCCAGCAGGTTATCTTTGATTTTTTGCAGATGGTCAATGGACTTGTCAATCTCCTCAATGGCAGTTTTGAACCTCTCGCTTGCCCGGCGGTAATTGTCCCCGAACCGCTTTTTGAAATCCTCCATCGCCTCCTCGAAGTTCTCCACGTCTACCTGCTGATTCCTCACCTCGGCAAGCTGGCGCTGGTACTTGAGGGAGTTCCGGGCCGCGTTGCGCAGCAGGGTGATGATGGGGATAAAGAACTGGGGCCGCACCACGTACATTTTTTCATAGCGGTAGGACACGTCCACAATGCCGTTGTTGTAAAGCTCGCTGTCCGCCTCCAAAAGGGAGACAAGCACCGCGTACTCGCAGCCCTTCTCCCGGCGGTCCTTGTCCAGCTCCTTGAAGAAATCCTCGTTCTTGTGCTTGGTGGCAGTCTCGTCCATCTCATTCTTCATCTCGAACATAATGGAGATGAACTCCGTGCCCTCCTCCCTCTCCCGGAAGATGAAATCCCCCTTGCTGCCTGTGCGGGCGTCGTTGTCCTTTTCAAAATAGGCGTTGGGGAAGGCGGTCATGCGCAGCTGGTTGAACTGAATCTGGCAGTGCTGCTCCAGGCTTTCCCCCACCATTTTGGTGGACTGCCTGGCCTTAAAGTCCTTGTAGTACTCAATCTGCTCGTCCTTGGCTTTCAGCTGGGCCTCGTACTGCTCTTTCAGGGATTTTTCTTTCAGCTGGCTCTCAGATTTCTCCCGCTCCAGCTGGCCCTGCAGGGTGAGCAAATCCTCCTTCTGCCTGCTGAGCTCCTGCTCCTTGGCGGTTTTTGCCTGGGTGACAGCCAGCTCCTTTTCCGTGCCGCTGGCCTCCAGGCGGTTTTCCAG
>CAJTXF010000038.1 GCA_910580045.1 uncultured Eubacteriales bacterium | reverse complement strand
GATGGCAAAAATTTGCCCAAAAGACGCGTACGAACGCTTATGTGAACACGCCCTGAAACAACCGTATCGCGGGGAGGCAGGGGGGCAGTATAGTAAACGCACTTGCACCCCCAGGCCGCTGGGTTCAAAAGAGGTATGGTCTCTGGGGTGATACCTCTTTTGAACTGCGTTAACACAGAAACCCGCCCGGGCAAAGACAAAAGGACTCTCCCCTGTCCCCCTGAGGGGCAGGAGAGAGTCCTATGAACAGTCCGGATGGTCAGGCGTTCTATGCGCCGGAGAGCGCCGCTGTCTCGGGCAGAGTGCCCGCTGCCAGCACCTGGCTGGCCAGGGCCTGGGCGTCTGCCAGGCTCCAGTCAGAGATAATCTTGCGCACCTGCAGCACTGCCCCGGGCGACACGCTGAATCCCGTGATGCCAAAGGCCATCAGCAGGGGAATCATCCTGGGGTCAGCTGCCGCCTCGCCGCAGATGGTCACCGGGATGCCTGCCCCCCTGGCACTGGCAATCACATGCCCCAGGCAGCGGAGCACCCCGGGCTGCAGGGGCGAGCACATCCCTGCCACCTGGGCATTGCTCCTGTCGCAGGCCATAATGTAGCTGGTCAAATCATTGGTGCCAATGCTGAAAAAGTCCGCCTCCTGGGCCAGGCTCTCCGCTGTCCAGGCCGCGGCTGGGGTCTCAATCATCACCCCAACTGGCAGAGGCTTCTCCACAGCAATTCCCTGGGCCTTCAGCTGGGCGGCAGCCTCCCCCAGCAGGGCCTTGGCCTGCCGCAGCTCCTCCAGAGTGGAGACCATGGGGAACATTACCCGCAGGGCCCGGCCCACTCCGGCCCGCAGCAGAGCCCGCAGCTGGATTAGGAACAGCTCCCGGTGGGCCAGGCACCAGCGGATGCCCCGCTGGCCCAAAAAGGGGTTTTCCTCCTTAGGCAGGTCCAGGCAGGGCACATCCTTGTCCCCTCCCGCGTCCAGGGTGCGGATGGTCACCGGGCGGCCTCCGGCCCCCTCCAGGGCCAGGGTATAGGCCGCGGTCTGCTCTGCCTCGTCCGGGGGCACGGCCCGGTTCATAAATAAGTACTCCGTGCGGAACAGACCAACCCCCTCCGCCCCGGCAGCCACTGCCCCGGCGGCTCCGCTGGGCAGGCTTATGTTCCCGGTCAGGCTGAACACCTCTCCGCTGGCAGCCCGGGTCTCCCGGTTTTTGTATTTTTTCACCTGGCTCCGGTGGCTCAAAAACTCCTCCCGGCGGTGGTAATAGTCCTCTATCACCCTCTGGGCCGGAGAGCAGAGTACCTCGCCCCGGCTGCCGTCCACAATCACAAAGCAGCCTGCTTTCAGCAGGGCCACAGCCCCCTGCACACCACATACAGTGGGAATTCCCAATGCCCGGGCCAAGATGGAGGAGTGGGAGGACATGCCCCCAGTCTCAGTGACAATGCCCACCACGTTCTCCCCGTCTATGCCGGACATGACAGAGGGGCTTAGCTCCTTGGTCACCAGGACAGTGCCCTTGGGCACGTTCCGCAGGCTGACCTCTTGTGCCCCGGCCAGCAGGCACCTTAGGGACGAGCGCATATCCCGGATATCCGCAGCCCGCAGCCGGGTCAGCTCATCATGAGAGCTGGAGAAGATTTCGATGTACCGCTGGCAGACCTGCTCCAGCGCCTGCCCCGCGCAGGCCCCTTCCCCGATTAGGGCCTCTACCTCCTCCAGCAGGATTGGGTCCCTGGCCATCTGGATATGCGATTCCAGAATAAACGCGTCCTCGTCGCCTGCACTGCGGCGCAGCTGTTCCACCTGGCTGGCTGTACTCTGGCAGAAGGCCTCCACCGCCTGGCGGAATCGCTGCCGCTCTGCCACAGGCTCTCTCCCCCCAGAAGCAGTCAGGGGAAGCCCCTGCTCCTCCAGCAGCATGACCCTGCCCAGGCCAATGCCCTGGGAGACCGCGATACCCTTTAACATGGGTTTCACCCTCCCTTGCTCATATAGTAAACAGTAAACGCAGTTCAAATCCAGGGCTTGTTTGAAAATAGTGGAAACAACGGATTTTTGAGCAGAGCCGGCCAGCTTCAAGGAAAAAACAGGATCTTAGACGCAGAAGACGGCCGCTTCTGGGCAAAAAGACAGCGTTTTCGCTTTTTCAAACAAGCCCAAATCCCTACATATAGATTATTATAAAGAATAAAAAACTGACTGTCAATCCATTTTATCATAGGACTGAAAGAAAGTTTTTTCTTTTTGGAACTTTCCCCGCCATCCTTAGCGCCCGCTGCCCCCCGCCCTAAAAAGAAAAGAGCGGACAGCACAGGCTGCCAGCCCCCTCTTTGCTGATATTGCCGGCCCAGTTCAGATTAGTAATCGCCAGCTTCTCAAACTCTTTTGCGTTACGTCCTGGGCTTCCTGGGCCCACCCAGAGCAGGCCCTTTTTTCCATGCAGTCAGGCTGTACACAGCGGCTGCGCCAATGGCAAAATAAATGGTCACATTGGGCCGCCGCAGCACGTTGCCGGATATCTGGGCCGCGATAATGGCCAGCAGAAAACTCATGCCCACCGCGCCCAGCTCCACGCTCAGGAAGCTCCGCAGGCCCTGCCACAGGCCCAAAGGCAGGGCAGTCCACTTGCCTTTACCTTCGGCCCGGGCTGCCTGCACCCCCCGGCTCAAATCCCCGGCCAAGCCCCGAAGCACCCAGAAGAAGAAGAGGCCCAGAAAGCCCATATACAGGGCAAAGCCCAGATAGCCCATGTTGTAAAACACAGCGGGGAAGTCGTTCTCTGGGTCAAAGATGTCCTTGCCGCAGAGAAAATCGCTGTACTCAAACCCCAAAATATGGGTGAGGGTGTCCTTTTCTGCCCACATCATCTGGGCATGGTTCAGCTTGCGCTCCCGGGTGTTGGAGAGGATGCCCTGGGCGTCTGTGTGGCTGTAGGTCTGCATCACGTTATATACCCCGAACCGCTGGTTCAGGCTGGAGGTCAACACCCCATACACCCCGGTATCGGAATAGATTCCCATCAAGGCCCGGCGCATTCTCTCCATGCTCTTTTCCGGAGGAAGCACTGGCTCGTCCTGGTCCTCTTTCTGCTCCTTGCCCCCGCCCCGAATCATCTCCCGGACCGTGTCGTCCGCGCCGCTGTTCTCCAGGCTGTCCTCCAGCATGTTGCCGTACACCCACTGAGAGAACCTTGTCATGTCCTCCCGGGTCATCATGGGGGACTGGGCCCGGAACGCCACGGCCAGGGCCAGGATCAGCACCATGGGCAGGGCGTATTTTAGACAGCGTTTGCCCAGCTGCAGGACGAACAGGAACCCATAGGCCCCTGCGATGATGAAGATAGAGTAATAGTTCAGCTTGGTGCCTGTTACATACAGCAGGCCAAAGGTCAGGATTAGGGCCAGCAGATAGAGCCAGTATTTTTTTGCGCTGTAGGCCCAATAGATAACCAGGGGCACAGTAAGCACCAGAATCGCGCTTTGAGCACTGGGCACCGCGAACCAGCCCAGCACACCCACCTGAATCTGCTCGTAGGTATACACTGGGTTCCCGGTGAGCCAGGGTATGGCTGTGAACAGCACTATCTCCCCAAAGGCAATGGCAGTGCCCAGAAAGAACCAGCGCCGCTGGTCTGGGTCACGCTGTAAAATCACCAAAAAGGTCATCACATAAATGGGGAAATTCAGCATACGCAAAAGGTTCCCTGTGTCCTGCACAAAGGAGGTATACCCAATGCGCCAGCAGTTCAGCACATGGGCAGCCCAGAACAGGGCCACCACCCCAAAGAGGAGCAGGTACATCTTTTTCGCCTTTGTGAGCAGAAACCCAACCAAAGCCACCACTGCCAGCAGGCCAAAGCGCAGCAGGGTGGAAATGGCGGTCTTGCCCTGCAGGTTCAGGAAATAGCTCATCACGTCCAGCAGGGGCTGGATGGTGAGAAGTACCAGCACAAACCAGGATATCCGGCTCTCCAGGCCGGTCTGCGCTCTTTTCAAATCAGCTTGTTTACCCATGCCGCGCCTCCTTTTTCAGCTGTTTCATTTTCACTCCGGGCCGCCGCTGAACCCGGGCAAAGAGCTTGCCGCTGCCCTGGGCCTGGCAGCAGAGCTGGGCCGCGGCCAGAGACATATATACTGTCACGCTGGGCTTGCGCATTACCTGGCCAGAGTATTGGGCCGCGCCCAGGCCCAGCACATAAATCATGGTCCAGGCTCCCAGGGAGACGGTGAGATACTCAGGCAGGCGGCGGAGATTCCGCACACAGCCCGCCAGCACCCATACAAGGAAGGAGCCCGCAAAGGCCACATAGATTCCAGTGCCCAGCCAGCCATAGAAGTAGAACAGGCCGGGGAAGTCGTTCTCCGGGTCATAGTTGGTACCATTCAGGGTGGCGGCAGCATACTCCACCCCCACCAGCTTGGTGAGCAGGTCCTGCTCCTCCCAGGTCATGGCCATCACAGCAATCTTTTTGGTGCGCACATGGCAGAGGGTGGAAGCTGCGGTGGTGTAATCATAGTACTCCATCACCCGCTGGGTGCCGAACCGGTCCAGCAAGTCCCCCAGCATAGGGGCGCCTGCAAAGTTCAGGCCCCCATAGACCCGCTCATACACCTGGGTGATTTTCTCCCGGGTCTCCTTTGGAATCTCCCCACCAGTGTAGGTATAGTCCTTGTCCCTGCCCATCACCTGGTCAGTCTGCTCCTGATAAATGCGGTAGGTATCCCCTGGCAGGGCCCGGCGCTGGGTCATAGGGGACACGCCCCGGAAGGCCAGGAGCAGAACTAAACCAACCACCAGGGGTACACAGTTCCACCTGCGGCGGCCCCCAGCCAGGAATATCAGAACCACAAAGCCCGCTGAGGCCAGCACTGCGGCATAATAGGCCAGCCTGGTGCCGCTGAAATACAGCACCGCGCAGCCTGCCCCATTGGCCAAAGAGAAAAGCCAAAGCTGGCCCTTCTCATGGGCCCAGGCCAGCAGGCCGCAGAATATCATGGCCAACACAGCACTTTGGGCATTGGGCACCCCGAACCAGCCCAAGAGCCCCAGCTTCACCCCCCGGGCAGGGATGTCGTAGGTATAGGCAGGGGCGCCAGTGGCATAGGAAAGGCCGATGACCAGCAAAATAATGGCGAAGTTGGCTGCCAACAGGCCGCTGGCGCACAGATTCAGAGTGGGCCGCTGCCTGCAGATGGTGAGAAAGACCAACGTCCACAGGGGAAATTGGATTAGCTTCAAATACTCAGCCGCATCGCCCACTGGGTCCTGATAACCCAGGCGCAGGCAGTTAAGGGCATGGAGCAGCCAGAACCCAGCCAAGACACTGTAGAGAACCAGATAGGCCCGGCGGTGCTCTGTAATGACAAAGCCATAGGCGCACACCGCGAAAAGCAGCACTGTGCGCAGGGCAGTGCTGATGATGGTGGTACCCTGCTGCTGCATAAAATAAGAGAAAACATCCAGGAGTGGCTGGAGCAAAAGGATGGCAGTCATCACCTGGGGTGAGGACTGGGAAAGTCTGTTTTTCAGTGCGGCTGTGTTCATATCCTGTGTCCTTTTCTGGAGAATGCTTGAGCCATGGGTCAGATAAACATAGTATACCACATTTTTTCGGTGAGTACAAGCCGGAAATGTGGAGGGAGATTTTCCAAACCACAGAGATAATTTTCTGTCTTCCCCCGCCCGTGGGGCAGGGGAACACGAAAGGCGCCTCGAAACGGACACACCCATGTGGAGAAGGACAGGAGATATGCATCCAGCGGCCTGCACCAGAGATTTTGCCCCAGCTTGACAAAAGGTACTGTCCTAGACTCCCCACAAAAAGATACCGCCATCCCCTAATGGAAATGGCGATATTTTTCAGTCACACTCTCTGTCTCTTAAAAGTTCCCGCCTGTCAAATCCTCTACCACCAGATTCCGGGGAGAGTTATCATTTCCAGCAGGTGCAGCTGCCTTCACAGCCGGTGCCGCCGGAGCAGGGGCCGGGGCTTCTGCCGGATGGGGGTTATCCCGCCAGTCAAAGAACTTGCCTGCCACCTGGGGGAACAGAGCATAGCTCAGATAGTCTTCCTCGCAATGGCCCAGGCCCTTTTCCTTGCACTCAGCCCGGAGCTTCTCCATCTCGGGCTCCAGCAAATCAGCCGGGCGGCAGGTGATGACCTCATCACTGCCAATGCACTTCTTGCGCACTTCCTCGTTCACCTGGCCGGGCAGCTGGCCATACTCGCCCCGGAGCAGGCCCTTGGACTCCTTGGAGACCATCTTGTACCTCTCGCCGGACAGGATGTTCAGCACGGCCTGAGAGCCCACAATCTGGCTGGTGGGGGTAACCAGGGGCGGGAAGCCGAAGTCCTCGCGGACACGGGGCACTTCTTCCAGCACGTCATAATACTTGTCCTCCGCATTGGCCTGCTTCAGCTGGGAGATAAGGTTGCTGAGCATTCCGCCGGGCACCTGGTACAGCAGGGTGTTCACGTCCACCTTCAATACCTTGGGGTTGATGTCCAGCTTAGCCGCTACATCCCGGAAGTGGGCCGCGGCCTCAGAGAGCTTGTTCATATCCAGGCCCGTATCCCGGCTGGTGCCCCGCAGGGTGGCAACCATTGCCTCCGTAGCAGGCTGGCTGGTGCCGTTGGCCAGGGGAGACAGGGCGCAGTCTACAATATCAACTCCGGCCTGGGCAGCCATCAGGTTGGTCATGTCGCCAGTGCCAGTGGTGTTGTGGGTGTGCAGGTGAATGGGCACGCCCACGTTATCCTTCAGCTTCTTTACCAGAGAGTAAGCGTCATAGGGCAGCAGCAGGTTTGCCATGTCCTTGATGCAGATGGAGTCAGCGCCCATCTTCTCCAGCTCCATGCTGAGCTTGACAAAGTAGTCTTCGCTGTGCACAGGGCTCTTGGTATAGCTGATGGCGACCTCAGCAAAGCCGCCGTACTCCTTGACGAACTTCACCGCAGCCTGAACATTCCGGGGGTCATTGAGGGCGTCAAAAATACGCACCACATCAATGCCATTTTCCAGGGACTTCTTCACAAAGGCCTCCACCACGTCGTCCGCGTAGTGGCGGTAGCCCAGAAGGTTCTGGCCCCGCAGGAGCATTTGGAGCCGGGTGTGCGGCAGCCCCTTTTTCAGGGTGCGCAGCCGCTCCCAGGGGTCCTCGTTCAAAAAGCGCATACACACATCAAAGGTCGCGCCGCCCCAGCATTCCAGGGACCAGTAGCCGATGCTGTCCAGCAGGGGCAGCACGGGAACCATGTCCTCCAGCTTCATGCGGGTAGCCGCCTGGGACTGGTGGGCGTCGCGCAGGATGGTATCCATTATCTTTAGGGGATTTTTAGCCATATGCTTATTAACCGCCTTCCTTTCCCAGGAAAACTTTTTGTGAAAAGCTTTCCTGGACCTTTCAAAAACTTTTGATTCGCGGGCAAAAGCGTTATTCACGCACCGTCTATATCGCGTGGGAAAGTTTTCGTCCACCTTTTTCAAAAGGTGGTGGGGGCTTGGGGGCAACGTCCCCAGGGTCTTGCCGGAGCCGGCATCCTGTGCCGGCGAAGGCCTCCCCCTACTCACGCCCTTCCGGCCTACTCAAACTTTTCCAGATTAGCCGAAGAGCGCCATCAGCACGCCAGCGGCCACGGCGGAGCCAATCACGCCAGCCACGTTGGGGCCCATGGCGTGCATCAGCAGGAAGTTGGAGGGGTCCTCCTTCTGGCCCACCACCTGGGATACCCGGGCAGCCATGGGCACAGCGGACACACCCGCAGAGCCAATCAGGGGGTTGACCTTCTCCTTGCTGAACACGTTCATCAGCTTGGCCAGCAGCACGCCGCCAGCTGTGCCCATGCCAAAGGCCACAATGCCCATGCCCAGAATCAGCAGGGTGTCCGGCTTCAGGAAGTTCCCGGCTGTGGCAGTGGCACCCACAGAGATGCCCAGGAAGATGGTGACAATGTTCATCAGCTCGTTCTGAACGGTCTTGTTCAGCCGCTCTACCACTCCGCTCTCCTTCATCAGGTTGCCCAGCATCAGGCAGCCCACCAGGGCCGCTGCAGAGGGCAGCATGAAGGACACGAAGATGGTCACAATGATGGGGAACAGAATCTTCTCGGTCTTGGAAACAGGACGGAGCTGCTTCATCTTGATGCGCCGCTCCTCCTTAGAGGTCAGCGCCTTCATAATGGGAGGCTGAATCACCGGCACCAAGGCCATATAGCTGTAGGCCGCCACGGCGATGGGCCCAAGCAGATGGGGGGCCAGCCGCGCAGTGGTGTAGATGGCGGTGGGGCCGTCCGCGCCGCCAATGATGCCGATAGAGGCAGACTCAGGCCCAGTGAAGATGGTAAGCCGGGCCGCCACGTAAGTAATGAAGATGCCCAGCTGGGCGGCAGCGCCCAGCAGCAAAGTCTTGGGGTTGGCAATCAGGGGGGCAAAGTCTGTGCCAGCGCCTACGCCCACGAAAATCAGGCAGGGGTAGATGCCCAGCTTTACGCCCAGGTACAGATAGTCCAAAAGGCCGCCATGGCCAGTGCCCAGCTCTGCCCAATTGATGACGCCGTCCGCAAAGAACTCGGCGTGGTACATGCCCGCGCCGGGCAGATTGGTCAGCAGCATACCAAAGGCAATGGGCAAAAGCAGCAGGGGCTCAAACTTCTTGACAATGGCAAAATACAGCAGCACGCAGGAGATGACAAGCATCACCAAATCCAAGGGCTCGTTGGCCACAATGGCAAAGCCCGTGCTCTGCAAAAAGGTCTGAATTGCTTCCATTGGTTACACTCCTTTTCAAATTCATCAGCCAGATAGCTCAGCTTTTCAACAGCTTCACTTCATCAGGCCAGCCGCTCTTTGGGCAGGCCCGCCTTGCTTGTCCCGGGAACGGGATTGGGAAGCCGCGGGCTTTCAAATTCCGGCAGCCTGACAAAGTACAGCGAAGTTAAGCTATTGTGCAGAGGAGTGTACCGCTCTCTACAGCAGCGCCCTTGGACACAGCCACAGAGCTCACGGTGCCGTCCTTGGGGGCCATGATTTCATTTTCCATCTTCATAGCTTCCAGAATCATCAGCACCTGGCCGGACTTGACAGCCTGGCCGGCAGCTACCTTTACATCCAGGATGGTGCCGGGCATGGGGGCGCTGACAGGCTCACCCGCGCCGGCAGCGGCAGGAGCGGGCGCCGGGGCCGGAGCCGGGGCAGGCGCGGCCACAGGGGCTGCCGCAGGCGCGGCGCCGCCCTGGACCTCCTCCACAGTCACTTCATAAGCTGTGCCGTTTACATTTACATTATACTTTCTCATAACTTCATTATCCTTTCCTTGTGATGTCAAATGGATGGTGAGGAAGACAGTTTTTCGCCGGGTGAATCACAGACGGCGGATGGAGTGGATTTTGATATGCTCCACACCGCTGCCCATTTCCTCCGCAATGGCGGCGGAGATAGCCGCCACCAGCTGCTGCTTATTGGGCGCGGCAGAAACTGCCGCAGCAGCCGGAGCCGGGGCCGCGGGCGCAGCCGGGACAGGGGCAGAGGCCGCAGGAGTGCTGCCGGTGCGGTTTCCCATCAGCGCGCCCATGAGCTTGATGATAATAATCAGGCAAATCAGCACCACGAAAACCGTGACAAGGCCCATGGCCACCACTTGCAGGAAGCTGGGCTCAACAGCTTGGGTCGCAAGGACTTTCATCGATATTCCCTCCTTTCCCTGGGGATTCTATGCCGCCGCGCCTGAAAAACTGCTCAGGCGGCGGGCAGAACCGGATTCTGTCCGCACAGGGCTTGCCTGGGGCAATGCCGCCTGCCGGCACACGGAACCAACCCCCCACATATTCCCTGGGGTTTTGGCTATAAAAAAGGTAAGAAAAACGAATAAAACACAGAGCTGACTTTGAAAAACGCCATTCTTGCGCATTTTATCAAAATCAAACTTATGATACCACGATTCCGCGATTTTTACAAGCCTTTTGATTCACAAATTTTTCAAAAAATCCCGGAAAAATCTTCACAGACAATCCATAAAGGGCGCGGCCCGCTCTAAATGTATCAGTGCGGCAGCCCGCTCCCGTGCAGGCTCATAGTCAAACTTATCAATCAGATAGGGCTTCACTGGCCTTTCCGCCTGGGGGTCAGCAGGGTTCAGGGCATAGCGCAGGAGGGCAAGGCCTTCTTCCCGCTCCTGCTCCTGAAAGCCCATGGCCTGAAAAAAAGCTATGGCATCCGGGTTGCGGATATCCACCCGGGCAAAGACCTCCCGGCGGGAGCCCACCTCCATCATGTCCCGCATAAGGGACCAGAGGGCCAGGCCTACGCCCATGCGGCGGAAGTCCTGGCGCACATAGAGCTGGAACTCCACAGAAAAGAGGTTCTTGGGCTCGCGGCGGTTCTCGGTAAGATGGCAGAAGCCCACAGGATGGCTGTTCAGCTCTGCGAGAAGCCAGCCCAGGCCATAGGTATAGGTGTCAATGCGCTGGACATAGTCCTGGAGCTCGGGGAGGGAATCCTCAGGAGCAAAGGGGGTGCCGGGGAAGGTGTAGGGCGCGTAGATTTTGAGCATAGATGGCCCGTCCCACTCGTTGACACGGCGGACAGCTGGACGAATCATGACGAAATCACTTCTTTCTTGTTTCAGTAGGCCTGGCAGCTGGCCTTAGGCACTGTCAGGCAAGGGCCTGTTACTCCCGCCCAAACAGCGCCCCTACCTTATTGGCGTCATCAAAGGAATTATTATACTGCAGCACCGCGTACTCATTCAGCCTTTGCGTATACGGGTTTGGCTCCCCAGCCCGGAAGCGGCTGCCTTCCCAATCCATATACCCAATATCAGTAATCACCGGCAGTTCCTGGCGCAGGTCCTCCAAATACTTGGTATACCCTGTCCCCTCCAGGCCCGCTGCCCGCAGCAGCAGCCCAGAGAGATAGTTCAGGCTCACTGCCTCCATCTCCCCGCCCCGCAGCGGGTAATTGGCCCACAGGAAGAAGGGCACCCGGTACATATCAAGAGTGCTGTCATAGCCCTCCAGCACCGCCTGGTTAAAGCCGTCTTCCAGCTTTGGCCAGTGGTCCCCAAAGAACAGCACCACCACTGGGTCCGGCCTGCGCTCAAAATAGTCCAGCAAATCCTCCAGCGCCCTGTCAGAGCTCCTGGTCAGGCTCAGGTACTGCTCCGCCTGGGGCCAGCGGCCCTCTGCCCCGGCCACCCGGACCGTGGTGTTGTAGTGGGGGTCCTCATAGCCCCCGTGGTTCTGAATGGTCACGTTGAACAGGAACAAGGGGCTGCCGTCCACCTGCTGCCAGCGCTCATATTCATAAATGACCTGCTCATAGCAGGAGCTGTCGCTGGTCAGTCGGTGCTCAAAGGTCCTGGCCACATCAAAGATTTCCGCGTCCACAAACTCGTCAAACCCCAGCTGGGGATAGGCCTCAATCCGCTGCCAGGCCCCTCTGTCCCCTGGGTGGATGGCTGTGCAGTGGTAGCCGTAGCTTTTCAGAATATCCGGCAGGCCGCTGTGGGGGGCGTCTATGTACTGCTGGTAGGGCTTGCTGCCAGCGGGCAGAAAGGCCATTGTGTTCCCGGTAAGGAACTCATACTCGCTGTTGCAGGTGTTTCCCCCATACACCGAGGAGTAGGCCGTGCCGTACAGCACCTCCCCGCTTTTCTGCATACTGTGGAGGAAGGGCTGGTTGTCCGGGGTAAAGCGCAGAGTGCCCAGGCTTCCAAAGTCCGTCATGGACTCGTTCATAATGGCGATGATGGTAGGCAGCTTCCCCGGCCTGCCCAGACGGGCTGGCTCCGGCAGCTCATCCAGCTGCTTGGCCAGCTTTTTCACCCGGCCGGCAGAGTAGCCCGCTGGCTCCTCCACCAGCATAAAGTTCACATTGGCAAAGAACCCGGCCGCAATGCCTGTGCGCTCTGAGCTGGTCTTCTGGTTCCAGGCCCACACCGAGATGCCCAGGCCCTCCAGGCCGTTCAGGGGAAAGAGCATGACCACCAGCAGCACAGACACCGCCAGGGCAGAGAACCGCTCTGCCAGCCGCAGGCTCCTGGGGGGCGCGGGGAGCCCATGGGGCGAGAGCTTATAGCAGAGCACCACAGTACAGATATACCCCATGGCGGAGACAGCCATCTTCTGGGTGGGCACATACTCATACCCGCCAGACACGGTCATGGCAGTGGCAAAGGACTGGAAGTCCCAGGGCAAAATGGGCTGGCCCCGGAACTGGACCACAAAATAGTTGGCAATGCCAAAGGTCATGGCCACCAGCCCGCCGATGGCCACCGCGGCCCAGGGGCGGCGGGTGAGGGCATAAGCCAGGGTGAAGACCAGCAGATAGCACAGATAATTGGCCACCCAGCGCTGGCCGGGGAACTGCCAGATGCGGGTGCCGTTAATCATATCCACCGCGATGAATGCGGCCAGGGGCAGGGCAGTGACCAAAAGCCAGCCCACGCCCTCCCGCAGGCGAGGGGGCATTTCCACCTGCACAAAGCATAGCCCAGCCCCAAAAACACTAAGGGCGCTGAAGCCCAGAACAAACTCCCAGCACAGGGCAGGCTGACCGGCGCTGTCTTTTTCCAGGGCGATGGGCCATTCCAGTGCAAAAAAGAAGGCGGAAACCAGCAAAACCGCCAGGGCAGCAAATAGGTTGCCCCGGCTCAGGCGCAGCTGAAGGGTGAATTTTTCTTTTATAGTAAGCATAGCACTCTTACTCCATTATATAGAATAACCGGTCCGGGGAGGATACACTGCCTGGCGGCAAGTCAAACGCCCAATCCAGAAGGTGAGCAAACGCTAGAGTTTGTTTGAAAACTCCGAAACACTGTCTATTTTGACCAGGAACGGTGGTTTCGGCGTCAAAAATCCTGGAAAGGCGACAGCATTTCTTGCGGTTTTTCCTTGAAACCACTCATTCCTGGCCAAAAATCCAGCATTTCTCTGGTTTTCAAACAGACTCTAGCAACGCTTAAAACTTTCCTTTCAGCTGCCGTCAGGTACCGCTCTCCCCAAACCGCTCCCAAATCGCGTCCGCAATCCGTTTGCTTGCCAAGCCATCCCCATAGGGATTGCTCGCTTTGCTCATCCTCTCATACTCCTTCTCGTCTGTCAGCAGCTCCCGCACCAGCCTATAAATCGTCTCCTCGTCTGTCCCCGCCAGCTTCAGCGTTCCTGCCGCCAGCCCCTCCGGCCGCTCTGTGGTATCCCGCAGCACAATAACCGGCTTGCCCAGGGATGGGGCCTCCTCCTGAATCCCCCCGCTGTCTGTGAGGATAAGGTAGGAATTGGCCAGCAGGTTGTGGCACTCCACCACCTCCAGGGGCTTTACCAGCCGGATTTGGGGGCAGTGCCCCAGCTCCTCCTGGGCAGCCTTCTGCACCAGGGGGTTCAGGTGCACAGGGTAGATGACCACCACATCCGGGAACTCCTCCACCACCCGGCGGATGGCCCGGAACATTCTGTGCATAGGCTCGCCCAGATTCTCCCGCCGGTGGGCCGTGAGCACAATCAGCCGGGAGCCTGCGGCCCAGTTCAGCAAATCGTCGCTGTAGTCCTCCCGCACCGTGGTAGAGAGGGCGTCAATGGCCGTGTTGCCTGTGACCACAATATTCTCGGGCCGCTTGCCCTCCGCCAGAAGATTGGCCCGGCTCTGCTCTGTGGGGGCGAAATGTATATCCGCCACACAGCCCACAAACTGGCGGTTCATCTCCTCCGGATAGGGGGAGTACTTGTCATAGGTGCGCAGGCCCGCCTCCACATGGCCCACCGCGGTCTGGCAGTAGAAGGCGGCCAGGGCCCCGGCAAAGGTGGTGGTGGTGTCCCCGTGGACCAGGACGATATGGGGTTTCTCCTTTTGGATGACCTCCTCCAGGCCCTTGAGGACCCGGGCGGTGATGTCAGAGAGGGTCTGGCCAGGCTGCATGATATTCAAATCATAGTCAGGGACAATGTGGAAAGCAGAGAGAACCTGGTCCAGCATTTGGCGGTGCTGGGCAGTGACGCAGACCAGGGTGTCGAATTCCGGGCGGGACTTGAGTTCCTTGACCAGAGGGGCCATTTTGATAGTTTCAGGGCGGGTGCCAAAGACGAGCATAACTTTGACTTTTTCCATGGTGAGTCACTTCCTGTTCTTTATTTAAGGGTAAGGGGAAAGAGGGCCAACGGGGCTGACGGCTCGGGGCAGGAGCCGTCACAAGAAGACGAGTACGCGCGGGGATAAAAGTTCCGCCGTCTTGGCTGCCGCCTTGGCGGCGAGGGCGGGCTGTACGATTGGACGCTGGGCCCTAGGCCTAACCGTTAGGCGCCGTTTTATGTCAGAAAGCGGGAGGGCGCGGGGGCGCTTCGGGCCCAACGCTTCGGAAGACGGCCTGCGGCTCCTAACTCGACAAATTCTCGCGCGGCTGGCTTCTCTGGCGGCGCTATCTTGGTGCCACTGACGGGCTTGGGTGAGCTGCTGAAAGCTCTGCCCCGGAGGTTTTTTGGTGAGCGCCGCCCAAAGGGCAAGAGCAAGACCACAGGGGCTTTGCCCCCGCACCCCTACCAGGGAAAACTTTTTGAAAAAAGTTTCCCTGAACCCTTCAAAACTTTTTCGCTGCGCTCTACCCTGCGCTTGTGCTCTGCCGCTCCCCCAAAACCTATGCTTGCCCCTGCTCCCTTTATTCTACTTCCCTTTCGCGGGAGTGTCCGTTCCGAGGAGTTTTTCGTGTTCCCCCGCCCGCAGGGCGGGGGAATACAGATGATTATCTCTGTGATTTGGACACCCCCCCTTTCGCCGCCCTCTTGACTTCCCCAATAAACTTTACATTATTATTCCAGAACCGTCCCAGTCGAGACGGCTCCCGGGCAATCCGGTACAGCCACTCTGTATTTGTCTTCACAAACACTGCCGGGGCTCTCCGCTTGCTCCCGCTCATTACGTCAAAGGAGCCCCCTACCCCCATCAGCACGCCTTTTGTGAACTTGGGCAGATGCCGGTAGATAAGCTGTTCCTGGGCAGGCACGCCCAGCCCTACCAGCACCAAATCCGGCGACAGCTTTGCTATCTCACTGAAAATAACGTCCTTGTCCCCATCATAGCCGTTATGATAATCCACTGTCATGCCCGGGTACTGGGCCAGCAGCTTTTCTGCCAGGGCAGAGACCACCTCTTCCTTTGCGCCCAGGAGGAACACCCGCTTTTTCCCCCGGCCCGCGGCGGCCAGCAGCTTTTCCGCCAGGTCAACGCCAGTGATTCGCTCCTTGGCGGGCAGGCCCAGAATGTGCATGGCCTTCACCACGCTGATGCCGTCCGGCACCACCTCCGCCTCTGGGGAGGTAAGCAGCTTTTCGATTTGGGCGTCCCGCTGGGCGTGCATGAGTATCTCCGGGTTGGCGGTGACCACGAACAGCCGCTCTCCGTCCAGCATGGCCCGCTCTGCCCGCTGGGCGTACTCCTCCGCTGTGCCGGGGAACACCCGTTTCAGATATGCGTCAATCCCCATGGTTCACCTCCTGGTTTTCGTCTTTGTCCTGGTCCTTATCTTGGCCCTTGTCCCCGTCAAAGTCGTACAGCTCCTCCGCGCCAAAGGCCTCTGTGCTCTCCGAGGCTTTCAGGAACACGGTGATGGTCTGGAAGATGAGCTTGAAGTCCTGCCAGATGCTGTAGTTCTCGTTGTACATCAAATCCATCACCAGCTTATCCTTTGGCGAGGTATTGTACTTGCCGGAAATCTGGGCCAGGCCTGTGAGTCCGGCCTTCATGCGCAGGCGGTAGGAGAACTCAGGCAGCTCCTCGGTGTACTTCTCCACATTTTCCAGCATCTCCGGCCGGGGGCCCACCACGGTCATATCCCCGTTGAGGATGTTCAGCAGCTGGGGCAGCTCGTCAATACGGAACTTTCTCAGCACCCGGCCCACCTTTGTGATGCGGTCATCGTTCTCCATAACAGAGACCTGGGCAGAGTTCTCCCGCATGGTGCGGAACTTATACACCTCGAACACCCGGCCATACTTGGTGAGCCGCTTCTGCTTATACATGACCTTGCCCCCGTCCTCAGCCTTGATGGCAATGGCGCAGGCCAGCATGATGGGGCTGGTGAGCACCAGGCCCACAATGGCCACTGCCAAATCTGTCAGGCGTTTGACAATCCGCTGCTCCATGGTCAAATCCTTGGCAGTGTACATCACCAGGGACTTGTCATCCAGGGTCACATATTTGGCCCCCTGGCTGACCACGTCAATGGTCTCGAAGTTATAGTAAATATTTTTCTGGGTCTGATAGCAGAAGGAGATAAGGTCATTGCGCTCCTTCAAAGGCACATCGTAGAGAAACACGGTGTCGCAGTCCAGAATGGCGTTCAAGACTTTTTTGTCATCATACCGGATGGTCTCCTTGACCTCATACTGCTTTTGAAAGCGGCTGATTTTTGGGATAATGCTGCCCAGGCTCTGGCGGGAAGAGGAGATGACGCAGCATCTCTCAGGGGGCTCCAGGGAAAAATAGACATAATTTCCGAAGTAGGCAAAGAAAACGATGACCAGCACCTGCAGCACCATGACCAGCAGGAGAAGATGGGGGGTCTCATAGACAAAGTGGGCGTTGTTCTTCTCACTGGTATTCATAATGGAGAGCTGCAGATGGGTCACCAAATCCGTGATAATTGTGGCCAGGGCCATAGAATGGACAATGGGCTTGCTCTTCTGGGTGCCCACAGCATAACCGCCGTACACAGACATAAGGGCAATGCCCAGCACCACAAAGGTCACCATAGTGACGCCGGTGGTACGGGAAAGGTTAAAGAGCCAGGGGTTATGGATGCCGAAGATGCCGAAAAAGATGCCGAAAAGGGAGGCAAACAGGGCCAGCTTCAGAATAAACACCACAGTGCGCTTTAATTTTTTTATCATATTGTGCATAAGGTCACCTTCTCTATCTCTGTAGGATGCGGGGGAATCAGGGGACATTTGGAGCTATTGTGGGCTATTGTACCACAGTTTTCTGAAAAAAGCAAAATTTCAGGAAAAGAGGGGGGATTCCGGCTGGAGCAATACCCCCCAGCGCAATTCCGCTGGCCCTATTGGCCGCCGGGGCCACAGGCCCCTGGATTCCACCTCCGGCTCCAGCCACCCCAGGCTTGTCAGGCTTTGCTTTTCCCCTCCAGCCAATCTGCCGCCCGTCTTGCCGCGCTTCCGTCCTCTTTTATGCCCCATTCCCGGCAGAACGCCGCTGTCCTCTCTCTCTGCCTCTCCTCCTCATACTCCAGAACAGCCCTCTCCAGCTCATGATTATCCTCACTCCGCACAAAGGGCAGGCTGTCCAAATCAAAATAGAAGTTCCTGTCCCCCCGGTAGCTCTCCACGTCATTCACATACAGAAAGCACGGCTTCCCTGTGTTCATATAGTCAAACATCACGGAGGAGTAGTCTGTCACCAGCGCCCCGCAGGCCAGGTACAAATCCTGGATATCCGCATACCCCGAGGCATTCACCACCCAGCGTCTGTCCAGGTTCAACTCTCCCGCCTTAGCCGCAATATTGGGATGGAGCTTGGCCAGCACCAGCCACTCTCCCCCAAACCGCTTCCCCAAGGCCTCTGTCAGCCGGCGGCAGTCCAGGTCATAGGCCTGCAGGCCCTGGTCCCGCCGGAAGGTGGGGGCGTACAGGGCCAGCCGCTTTCCTTCTGCCAGGCCGAGGGCCCCGCGCACCTTGTTCTCTGCCTCCCTGTCCGGGACAAAGAGCATGTCGTTCCGGGGGAAGCCGCATTCCAGCACCTCCCCCTGATACCAGAAGGCCCGGCGGTATACCTCGGTAAGAAACACGCTGTTGGAGAGGAACAGGTCACACATGGCAGAGTCCTTTTTCGCCGCAATCACATAGCTCTCGTCCAAGGCCCCTGCAGCGTCCCCCTCAATGCGCTTGAGGGGGAACCCGTGCCAGGTCTGGACATAGCGGGTGGCCCCCCGCTTTTGGGTATAGGCCCACTTGCGGCTGTTATCCACCCACGCCCCGGCAGTGCAGAGATGCCAGATGGCTTTGGGGCTGTCTATAACCAGGGGCGTTACGTCCTCCGGCAGGGACAGGGCGTCCTCTTGGCTCTTTACCGTCCAGTACACCTTCCAGCCCCGGCGGCGGAGCTCCTCGGCCAGGGCCTTGGGGCTGTCCGAGTAGCCCCGGCCATAATAGCTCTGGCACACCACCTTTTTGGAATTCTTGGGCAGGAAGGAAAGGACCTGCCAGAGGGCATTGCGGACCAGCTTCTGCGCGATTCCCATATCAGGTCTCCCCCTCTCCGTCATCAGGCTGAGCGGCTTGGGCCTGCCCAGTCTGGGGCTTTAAGAGCTTCCGGTTCTTGATAATCACTGTCAGGCGGAACATCAGAATGGCAAACTCCGTGAGAGAGGACAGGACGCAGAGCACCATCAGGTTAATGCCCACTGTCAGCCAGCAGGCCCCGGCCCCCAGCAGGTACACCAAGGTGCCGAAGGCAGTGGAAATGTTGGCGTATTTGGCCAGGCCCATGGCCCCCAGGGTGGGGTAGCCAAGCACATAGTTGGGAAAGGCAAACACTGCCACAGGAATCAGCAGCCGCAGGGGCAGCACCACGTCCACGCCTTCCGGCCCCAGCCAGAGGGTCAGAAGGGGCTGGGCGAACAGGAACACCACCCCGCAGCCAGTGAGAATCACTGGGTAGATGAACAGCATGGCCTTTCTGATAATGCTGAAATTCCGGTGCTTCATCATGTGGGGATACAGGCTGTCCGCAATGGGGGACATGCCATTGCGGGCCGCGGTGATGACTGTGTCCGCGTTGGTATACAGGCCCGTGGCCGCGTCTGAGACAAACTGCTTGAGGAGCAGGCCGTTCAGGTTGGAGTTGATAGAGGCCGCCATGCGGGAGAACAGGAACTGGGAGGAATCCCGAATCTCCCCCCACACATCCCGGACGCCCACCCGGCGGAACCGGACCCCAACCTTCACAAACAGGTGCCAGTACACAAAGGCCAGGGCCCCGATGTTGCCAATGGCTGTGCACAGGGGCACCAAATAGAAGTCCTCGGGCTTCTGCACCAGCAGGAAGACCAGGGCAGTGGCCACCAGCTTAATGGCCACTGCCCGCACCGTGATGGCGGACATCTGCTCCAGGCCCCGGTACATATAGTCCGGCAGCATGGTGATGGCCACAGTGGAGAGGAAGTAGAACACATAGGCCAGCACCTCTCCCTGACCGGAGAGCCGGGGCACAATGGCCACGCTCAGCACCACGGCAGAAATCAGGGTAAACAGCACCTTGGCCGTGAACACACAGGTGAATATCCTGGACAGCTCCCCTTTGTTCTCCCGCCGGGCCGAGACCTTGGCAGTGGCGGAGAGCAGAAAGCCGAAGTCCAAAAAAATCTGAAAAAAGTTGGCGGCATACCGCCCGGCCCCCAGCAGGCCCACCAGCTCCACGCCCAGCACCCGCATCTTATACCCCTGGGTCAGCATACCCAGGGCCATATTGGAGAATTGCAGGATGTAGAGCATGATGGTGTTTTCCAGCAGGCTGTGGCGGGTGCGGTTGGCCCATTTCTCTTTGATACGCAAGATATTTCCTCCCGGTATGGCGTTGTATATTCTGAAAACTGCCGGCGGGCTGTCAGCCCTTTGCCTGGAACAGCAGCTTCACCGCCCGGTACATCCGCCGGTTCAAAAGAGCCAGCAGCAGGCGGCGCTTTCTGCCCATGCGGGGCAGATAGGGGTTGGCCCTCCACTGGGGGAACTCCCGCTGGACATAGGCCGCAAGCTCCCCCAGCAAAGGATGGCCAGGGTCTGCCCGCAGCACCCGCACAGAGGCGGCCAGATAGGCGTGGAACACCGCCAGATACTCCAGCTCCTGCCGGTACTCCTCAAACAGGCCCTGCTCCCGGTACCAACCCAGGATATCCGCAAAGGCCTCGATAATCTCCCGGTTCCGGGGCAGCTGGGCGCTGTTCATAATGGAGCCCGCCCTTTGCAGATAGTTATACCCCACAAAGCCGGTAAATACGATTTTTTCACACCTGGGGACCAGCTTCATGGTGGTGCGGATGTCCTCATACCACACCTTTGCCGGATAGCGCACGCCGGCGCGGCGGAAGAGCTCTGCCCGATACAGCTTGTTGCAGGCGCTGGGGGCCATCAGCAGCAAATCCCGGCGGGACTTAGGGGAAAGGCCCTGGCCCTCTGGGAACTCCTCCCGGAAAACCCCCAGCTCCCGCCCCTCCTTGTCCACAGAGCGGAAGCCAAAGCAGACCATGTCCGCCCCAGCGCCCTCCCCCGTGGAGAGGGCACGCTCCAGGGTCTGGGGCTCCAACCAATCGTCGCTGTCCGGGAACAGGAGCCATTGGCCCTGGGCAGCCTCAATGCCTGTGTTGCGGGCCCCGCCCAGGCCCCGGTTCTCCTGGTGGATGACCCGGACGCGGGGGTCAGACTGGGCAAGGCTGTCACAGAGCGGGCCGCTGCCGTCCCCAGAGCCGTCGTCCACCAAAATCAGCTCCCAGTCCTGCTCCGTCTGGGCGAGGACAGAGTCCACGCATTTTTGCAGGTAATCCTGCACGTTATACACGGGAACGATGACACTGGTTTTTGGCATGGGAGAACCTCCTTCAATCGGGGATAGGGTGTTATCCTGATTAGAATATCCTTCATTATACACAGTATGGCAAATTTTTGCAACCCCCGCGCCTTGCCAACAGGCCCTTTCCGTGGTATAATAGAGGAAAAAGAGATACCATTTCTATCCTTTGAGACAGAAACTTGCAGGCAAGCGGAACCGGGCTGCGGCAGCTTCCCGCTGTACTTGGCCCAGTCAAGTCTTGGCCCGCGCATTCCGCCTCTTTGCCTGTGCCGGTATTTCGGGCTGTCAGCCGCCGGGTTCTGCAATCCCTATGAAAGGAGCTTTCCCATGTCTTCCTCTCTCAAATCCGTTCTTTCCCTCCTGCTTACCCTTATCCTTTCCGTTTCCGCTGTCTCTGCCCCTGCCCAGGCCAAGTCCTACTCTGACGTTCGCCCCGGCAGCTGGTACACCAAGGTCGTCAATGAGCTTACCGCCAAAAAGCTGGTGGCCGGGTTCCCTGACGGCACCTTCCGCCCCAACAAAACCATCTCTGCCGCTGAGTTCGTTACCATTGTGGCCCGCTGCGCCGGGGTCACCCAGACCAGCGGCAGCAGCTATTGGGCCCACGATTTCCTCCAGGCCGGTTTGGAGCGGAACTGGTATGACTGGGACGAAATCCCTCCCACTGGCGAGAAGTTCGGCAAGCCCATCACCCGCCAGCTGGCTGTGAAAATCACCATGCGCGCCCTGCTTCCAGACTGCCGTGGGGATTATAACACAGAGTCTGTGAAGATGAAGGACTTCGCCCAGCTGGACGGCAGGTACTATGAGGCAGTGTTGGCCGCCTATGCCAACGGGGTGGTCTGCGGGGACAATAAGGGGAATTTCAACCCAAAAAAGACCCTGACCCGGGCTGAGGCCTGCACTATCGTCAGCGCTGCCCTGCGGAAAATGGACGCCCTGCCCTCCCCCACCCCTGGCCCTGATACCCCTGATGTGCCCGGCCCGGTGGAGACCATCTCCGGCGGGGTCAGCGAGAACGGCTGGCTGCAGGTAAAGGGCACCCAGCTGTGCAACGAAAAGGGCGAGCCTGTGGCCCTCCACGGCATGAGCAGCCACGGCCTCCACTGGTTCGGCCAGTTCACTGGGGAGCAGGCCATCGGGAACACGGCTGCCCATGGGGCCAACCTGTTCCGGGTGGCCATGTACACCGGCGAGGGGGGCTATCTCACCCAGCCGGAGGCAGTGAAGAAGCAGCTTATCGCTGCTGTGGACACGGCCATCCGTCAGGACATGTATGTCATCATTGACTGGCACATCCTCTCAGACGGCAACCCCAAGACCAACCTGAAACAGGCCAAGGCTTTCTTCACCGAGATGGCCAAGCGCTATAAAGATGAGCCTGCCGTGCTCTATGAAATCTGCAACGAGCCCAATGGGGATGTGCAGTGGGCCAGGGACATCAAGCCCTATGCAGAAGAAGTGGTAAAGGCCATCCGGAGCCAGTCAGAGAAGGGGGTCATCCTTATTGGCAGCGGCACCTGGAGCCAGGATGTGCACACTGCCGCCGCGGACCCGGTGAAGGGGGAAAACCTGATGTATACTCTCCATTTCTACGCAGGCACCCACGGCCAGTGGCTCCGGGACCGGGCCGAGGCAGCCATGAAATCCGGCCTGCCCATTTTCGTCAGCGAGTGGGGCACCAGCGCCGCGGACGGCAACGGCGGGGTATTCCTGAAAGAGGCCCAGGAATGGGTGGACTGGATGGAGGAAAAGGGCATCAGCTGGGCCAACTGGTCCCTGTGCGACAAGGGGGAGACTTCCGCTGCCCTAAAGCCCGGCACCAGCCCGGAAAAGAAGTGGACGGATAAGGATTTCACTGAGTCCGGAAAGTTTGTGTTCAGCAGGTTTTAGGGCGGCAGGCGCTATAGCTCCCGCAAACCGCCAGGCCAAGTACCTCTTTGACTTCCTTGTAAGACTTCCCGTAAAAAGAACCCTCGGAGAAGCGGTTTTCTCCGGGGGTTCTTTTTACAGGAAAGGCTGGCTTGCAAACAGACTTTTAGGAAACGGGTATCCACGCCCTAAGGAACTGCTTGGAGGATGATTGCGCCTGTTGCATTCAGGCTCATTGCCTCATTGATTCGGAAAACTTCTGAAAAGTAACCAGGTTATTATCCGGCTCTAAAAAGCTCATGTTTTTGGCGCCCCAAGGTCTCACCGCTGGCAGGAAACAGGCTCCGGTGCTTTTATAGTTAACGCAGTTCAAAAAGAGGTATAACCTCTGAGGTCATACCTCTTTTGAACCTGGCGGT
>CAJTXF010000037.1 GCA_910580045.1 uncultured Eubacteriales bacterium | reverse complement strand
AACCGGGCCAAATACTGCAAGTCCTGTGCGGCGAAGGTTCACCGCCGGCAGAAAACGGACAGCGACCGGAAAAGGCGGCTGGCATGCGGACAATTAGAGTCGAAAAAGCATTGAATTTACTGCTGTTTTAAGCTGCTGTCAATGGGCGTGAGGGATAAATCTTCTGCGCCCCTCATAAACCTGCTTTTAACCGTCCGCAGAAGGATTTTCACCTGAATTGGAAAATCCCATTTAGGTGCGGTTTCTATTCTGCCGGTTTATCGGTTTATTACATATCCTGCCTGTATGGGATTTGCCAATACTGGATTTTCAGAGACTGGAAAACCTGACGTTCCAGACAACCCTGTCCCTCTCTTTCAGACGCTGGATTTCCAGACCTTTCTGGCAGCCCATATTTAGACGGAAATAAAAGAAAAGAAGTTAATAACAAAATAGTCAATATCAATCAAATCAATCTAAGGGGATGGATTGATGGAAGGGAGTGTGCTATGCAAAAACATTTTTTGATACCTTACAAGGAGGACAGCGGCGTACCGCCCTATCTGCCCTTTCCACGTTTTCTGATACCATTGGATTTATCCAATGATGCAAAGGTTCTGTACGCCCTGCTCTTTGACCGGGCAGGCATTTCCAGGGAGAACGGCTACATAGACCCGAACGGCCGGATCCGTCTTTATTTTACGGTGGAAGAAGCAAAGGAAAAACTGCACCGTAGCCGCCAGGTGGTGACAAGGGCTTTTCAGGAACTGGAGCGCAGCGGCCTGATTGTCCGCTGGAAACAAGGGCTTGGCCGTCCGGCGGTCATTACGCTGAATATTTTGCCTGCAAGGAAGGAGGGAGATGCGATTGTGTAAACCTGCAGATATGAACGAACTTCCTAAATATTTGAAGCCGGAAATTGCCGAGCGGGTGGCGGAGCATTTCAAGAACGGCATCTTTGAGTTTGAATTCAGCAGGGAAGAACTAATTGAAATTGAAGGAAACACCGTCTACCATACGATTCCCCATTATGCGGAGGAAGGGGCGGAAAGCGTGCTGGATAAGCTGCGCCGCATCATGGCCGGGAATTTGGAGGAAACAGAATGAAACCTGCTGAAAAAAGAGAAACAACGCGATATAATATAGGCAACCGTTTACCGGGCTGTTATCCCGGATTGCGGGAAGAAAGGAGCTACTATGAACCAGCAGCCAGATAAAATTACAGCTTTATACTGCCGTCTGAGCCAGGACGATGCGCTTGATGGAGAAAGCAATTCCATTACTAACCAAAAGGCTCTATTGTCCAAATATGCGGCAGCACACGGCTTTAGAAACACTATGTTTTTCGTGGACGACGGATTCTCAGGGACAAATTTTCAAAGGCCCGGGTTTTTGGAAATGATGAAATATGTGGAGGACTATTCAGTCTCCACCCTGATCGTCAAAGATGATTGTGTTATTTTAGAACTAAACTCAGAAAGCCCTGAAAACACGAGACTTTGTGATGTTAGTTCTGTTTTTTGACCCAAAACAGAGGATAACAAAAGCGCAGGGCGGCGCAAGGAGGGTAGGACGCCCACTGGTACAATAAAACAAGGCTTCATAGAGCGGGTATCGCTGTCGGAAAAATCCGGCGGTCGGTATCCGCTCTTTTTTTGCGTCCGCAGACTGGTACATAGGCGTGTATCCTGCCCCATCGAGGGGGCTGGGTACACGCCTTTTTCTTTTTCCCATAATCCCACATTGAGAAAGCGAGGTGAACACAAATGCCAAGAGCAAAGAAAAAAGAGGCGGAGGCACCGACCGGAGCCGTGGCGGAGACCGTCCAGCGGATGCCCCTCTCCCAACTGCACCCCTTTGAAGGGCATCCCTTCAAGGTGCTGGATGACGATGCTATGACGGAGACCGTGGATAGCATCCGGCAGATGGGCGTTGCCAATCCCCTTACCCTGCATGATCAGGGCAGTCACCTCCTCCGGGTGTTCCGGCTTCTCCAGACCCCGGTTGATGGCGTTGGTCAGGCGGACGGAGTCCTCGGAGGGAGCATAGCCCGGAGAGTCCGCTGGAGGCGTGTACTCCGCCGCTTGCCGCTCCACCTCCGACAGCAGGTCCGCATCGGGAATGGTGACGCTCATGCCGCACCCGTCACAGTGGAATCGAAGGGTATCTCTCCAGTAGTTGTTTGTGATCCGGCGCAGGCTGTGGCCGCAATGACCGCAGTGAAGCTTTGGGGTCAGGCACAATGCTGGATGATTTCCCCGCTTGCGGGTCCTTTTTTCTTTCATTGCCTGTGCCATGCGGAAGGTCTCATCAGCTATAATCGCTGGGTAGTCGTGCGCTCCCATATAGCGTGGATTTTCAAGCGCCTGCCTGACTCGGTTTTTATCCCACTTGGGGCTTTCCGCACTGTAACAGTAGCCCTCCGTATTTAAGGCGTCCGCAATCTGATCCCGGCTTTTTCCCGCGAGGTAGAGGGAAAATATCCGTTTTACTCCCGCTGCTTCCTGGGATTGGGTAACGATCATCCCGCTCTGTATCCGATAACCGTATGGCATTTTTCTGTTCATCTCGTTTCCCTCCAGAGCGGTTCAGCCACATCAAAACCGCCTCTCAGGCGGAACCGCAGAACATGGTCAATGTCCACTGCAATTTCCTCTACCATCTCGTTGAACAATTCCTCATCGAACTCATCCATCTGTTCCGGCCCTTGATGAAGTGTTTCCACAGGATGACTGTTTTCTATATAGAACTGATCCACTTCGCCCCGGTTTTTCACGCTGATGTATGGAAATCCGGTTGTAAAAGTTTTCTGACAGAGGGTATTGCCCGTATATTTTTCGTTTCGCAGCCAGCAGGCGACAGCATACGGTATCCATGCTGCCTCTCCATGTTTCTTGGGAACACCTCTGCGGTTCATTTCTTCCGCGATTGTGACGATGCCCTGTCCGTTCAGATAGGATTCAAACACCCAGCGGATCACTTCCGCCTCCTCCGGCACGATCTCCAGCCGTCCGCCTCCCGCGTTCCGGTATCCATACGGTGGGCTGCTTGCTATGAATTCACCCCGTTCCATTCTCCGGCGATACCCCATGCGGATATTCTGCGAGATGGACATGGACTCCTGCTGGGCCAGAGAACTGGAAACGCTCACCATCAATTCTGTGGTGAGCGTTCCGGTGTCGATATTCTCTTTTTCAAACTGAACGGTCACGCCCAGCCGCATCAGCTCCCGCAGAGCGGCAAGGCAGTCCTTGGTGTTCCGGGAGAAGCGGGAGATGGACTTCACCAGCACCCGGTCGATCTTGCCCTTCCGGCAGTCGGCCAGAAGACGGTTGAAGTCCTCCCGCTTGTCCGTTTTCGTGCCGCTGGCCGCCTCATCGGCGTAAATGTCTACCAGCTCCCATCCCTCATGCTGGCTGATCAGTTCGGTGTAGCTGCGGATCTGGGAGGCGTAGGACGACTCCTGTTCCTCCAGCGCGGTGCTGACACGGCAGTACGCCGCCACCCGAAGAACATCGGGCCTGCCCTCGCTGGGCGGGATGATGGTGATGTTTTTGCTCATCTGGCGCGGCCTCCTTTCCTCTGGGTACCGACAACACTACCACACCTTGGCGGGAATAGCTATCACTATTCCCAAACAGTCTGGGGGCGGTATTTATCCCGCGCCAGCCGTTTGGCGGCGTACAGTTCCTCCAGGGTCAACAGGCCAGCGGAGGCGGCCCTTTCCAGCAAGCGGGTCAGCAAAATATACCGCAGTTCATTTTTTGTGTCGATCATGCGGATGCCTCCCGGAAATAGTCCGGCCCTTTCACCGACTGGATAAATTTCGCCACGTCCTTCAGGCTGCCGGTGACAGGCATTTCCGGCAGAGCGGCCAGCACATCCTTGCTGTAGCGCTTGCCCTTGGCGGCCCGCTCATCCAGGATGGCCACCACGCAGGTATCTGTCTCGGTGCGGATGGCTCTGCCAAAGCCCTGCTTCAGCTTGATCTGCATCTCCGGTACCACCACCGCCCGGATGAACAACCGGAGGGTGGGATGGTTCTCCCGCTCTTTTTCCTTCAAAGCGTCTGGCACGGCAAAGGGCAGGCGGGGGATGATCAGCAGGGACACACAGTCGCCGGGGAAGTCAAAGCCCTCCCAGGCGGCCCCCGCCGCCAGCAGCACACTGCCTGGGCTGACCTTAAACTGCTCCGTGGTATGGATTGCGCTGCGGCCCATGGTGAACAGCGGATAGCGCAGACCGTGGCCCGGCAGACGTTCCTTCACCGCAGACATGGCGGCATATGAGGTGAACAGCGCCAGTGCATGGCCCTGGGCCGCGTCCAGCAGGGCGGCGATCTCCTTTGCCAGCTCGTCATAATAGGCTGCGGCCTTTTGCTTGGGTGGAACCTGCGGTAAGTATAGCAGACAATTCTTCTGGTAGTCGAAGGGTGAAAGTGCGACCGACTCTGTGACACGGCTGTCGGTGAGCAGGCCCGTTTCTTCTTTGAAGCGACGAAAGTCCTCGCCCACAGCCAGGGTGGCAGAGGTGAGGATGGCGGGCCGCTCCTGCCGCCAGAGCGTCTGGCGGAGCTGGGCGGTCAGATCGGAAATGGTGGCACACAGCATGGTGCCGCCGTGAGTATCTTCCTCCGTGTAGAAAACCATATCCGGGTGGCCCTGGTGGAATAGGGACACCGTAGAGGACACGCTGTTCAGCCGCCTGCGGGTGGCAGGCGTGAGCAGGCCGTGGAGCTGCCGGGCGATCACCGTCAGGCTCCGCTCCGGTGCGGCCAGCGATGTTTTGTAGTGGACGAAGGGCCTGTCCTCCGGCGGGCGGTCCAGCTTCCGCAGCAGGCCCTTGGCGCTGTCGTTCAGGACTTCTGCAGCCAGCAGGAAGCGTTCCCCTCGCAGACTGTGGGTGAGCGCACGGATGTCCTCCGCAGCCAGGGTCACCCCGAACATCTGGCGGGCTGTCTCCGGCAGCTTGTGGGCCTCGTCCACGATGAGGGCGCAGGTGTCCGGCAGGATGGGCTTTCGCCCGCTGCCCCGGTGGATGGCGTCCGCCAGCAGCAGGTTGTGGTTGCAGATCTGGAAAAGATACCGCCCGGAATCGCACTTCTCCAAAAAGAAACGATACCGGCAGGTCTCCTGCGAACAGTTGCAGATCTGGGGGACGCAGACACGTTCCCGGTCATAGTGGCTGAGATGGGCGATCTCGTCCATGTCCAGCTCATTCCGCAGCGCAAGCAGGGCATTCCCGGCCCTCCAGCTTTTCTTTCGGAGATCCAACTGGCCCAGCCGCCGTTCCAGACGGTCATCGCAGACATAGTGGGACTTTCCCTTGCGGATCACCGCCTGGAGGGGCTGGACGATCATGCCGTCCTCTGTCAGCACATTGGACAGTAGGGGAAGGTATTCGTCCCGCGCCGCGGTCTGGAGGGCGATGCTGGAGGTGGAGACCAGGATGGGCTTCGGCCCCAGCCCGCAGGCGGCCCGGAAACGGCTGTACACCGTTCCGGCCACCAGATAGGCGTAGGTCTTGCCGATCCCCGTCCCAGCATCGCACAGGGCGATGCCGCCCTCCAGCATGGCGTTGAGCATTTGGTGGCAAAGGGCCACCTGGGCGGGACGCTCCGCCATGTTCCGGGTGGGGAGAAGGTCTTTGAATGAGCGAGTCCATGGAGATATGGAAAAACTCGGAAAGCTGTATGAACAAATCTACTGAACAGCCTTTTGCCCCGGACTCGATCCGGCTCAAATAGCTTCGATCCATATTCAGTGCCTTGGCCATCTGGCCCTGGGTGTACCCATGTTGGATACGAAGCCTCTGGATATATGCGCCGCTACGTTTTGTGTCATAATTCATTTGTATGTACTCCAATCTTAAAATTCGGGGCTGTGCGGTTTGAGATTGGAGGTCATGGGTATTCCGCTACGTAGGGCAGCCATTGGCATCTGTGTACCAGAAAATTCGGCCAAAAACGACAAAACAGAGCGCCAGACAGTCTTAGAGACCGTCCGGCGCTCTGCATTTCTATGCATATGCTATCAAAGCACAGATTTAATACATACTTTGATGCCGATTCATGGATAGAAAGATGCCACAAGGAAAACGCAATTTTTTTGAGAACTTGTCCCTCAAAATCAAGAAACCGCCCATAGCACTCCTTTTCGGCATTTCATAGGCGGGCAGCACAAATAGGCCCTGCCGTGAAAGCCGTTTTTTTAATGCTTCCAGCAGAACCTCTTATTTTCTGAAATAGATATTAAAGTATGTATTTTCTACATACTATAAGGGAATGTATTTCCGCTTTCCGGCACGATAGAATATATTTGAGGTGAGTTACTATGCCGGAAACCAAATTACGATTTTTAGGAAGCCAAATTCGTGCCGCAAGAAAAAGAAACCATCTAACCCAGCAAAAATTGGCAGATAAAACTGGCTTGGCAATTAAAACCGTCCAAGAAACGGAGAAAGGTAAGAAAAATGCTACATACGATACACTTTCCAGGCTGATCGAGTGTCTGGGCATATCGGCAGACACATTGTTTCCAACAAAAACACCGATTTCAGATGAAAAATTGCAGAACCTTATCAGGAAGGTTCAATCATGCAATGCAAAAAATCAGGAAATACTGTTGAATACAATCAACTTTCTGGCGGATCAACTGTTATCTGAGCAGGAAAAAAACGATTCCGATTAAATCCAGTAAGGGTTAGCTTTTATCCCTGCTGGATTTTTAGTGAAAAAAGCGGTAGCAAGGGCAATCACTCCCTTGCTGCCAGCATGGCTCTTTCAACAGAAAGTTGATTAGTGTATTCACTTTAGCTGCCATTCAATTGTTTTGAGTAGTAGAATACGCATTGCGTAGTAGTTCAAAGGACTTTTGACTGATACCGTGTTCCATACGGCAGGCATCCTGCTCGGCTGTTTCCGGGTCAATCCCCGCACCTATGAGCCATTGTGTAAAGAACTGATGCCGTTCATAGATTTTTTCTGCCACCTCGTGACCTACATCTGTCAAGTGGAGAAAACCATCTTGATCTACCGTCAGGAAACCGCCGCCTCGCAGGACACCCACCGCATGGCTGATGCTGGGCTTGGAATAGCCCATGTGTCGGGCAAGATCAACGGAGCGGACCATGCCATGCCTCTGCTGGAGCATCAACACCGCTTCCAGATAATCCTCGCCGGATGCTTGCAGTTTCATCGCTGCTCCTGGGTGGCCAGTTTTGAAATGTTTCGAAATTCTCCGGCCAAAAGCACGATTGCCAGAATCAAAATAATCAAGTCCGTTACAGCGGGGGCGAGGAATACGCCATGCGCACCCAAACCGCCGATTTGCGGCAGAAGAATGGCCAGGGGAACGAACAAGATGATCTGGCGCATCATGACCAAAACGCTGGCTTTAGACGCTTTCCCCAGGGACTGCATCAGGGTAATGACCATCAGGACAAAGCCCAGCAGAATATATGTGCTGAACAGAATACGGAAGTCCGCCACGCCCTGACTGACGATTCCGGCGTCCTTGATAAACCAGGAGAGAATCGTTTTAGGCGCAAGCTGGATCGGGATATAGAAGATCAGACTGAGAACCGTAACGCCTACCATAAAAGCCCTGGTGACCTGCTTTACTCGGTCATACTGCTTTGCACCGTAGTTCGTTCCGGCGGCGGGCTGGAAGCCCTGACCGGCTCCCCACAAAGGAATCATCGTGAAGGACTGGATGCTCAACGCTGCTCCCAAAATGATCTGCCAAGTGTCGCCGCCGTGCCTGGCCGCAACATGATAGAGGGTCGTCTGCTGTACCATTGTCATAACCTGCATGAGCATAGCGGAGAAGCCCACTCCCAAAATTTCAGAAATCAGGGAGCTTTCCAGCCGGACCCTGTGAATACGGACAACCTTGCTTTTTGTCAGGAAATACCACAGCGTAATTGCGGCGGTTACGATCTGCGAGACTACGGTGGCATAGGCCGCCCCCTCAATTCCCTTACCCTGGGCACTCATTGCTGTGATCATGATGGGGTCAAGGATGATGTTCAAAACCGCTCCGGTTCCGGTGATCAACATAGCCTTTTTCAAGATGCCCTCCCCGCGCATGATCATGTTTGCGGATTGCGCGAAGTTGACGAACAGAGAACCGGCGAAGATGATGGCCGTGGCAATGAGGGGCGTGAAGATCACATAGAAGATGAAGTTTAGCAGCACCGGCTGGGCCACCGGCCCACCGCCCGCCAGGATCAGCGCCAGTACGATCAGGAACGCAAGCGTCATAGTGCAGGAGATATTCCTCTATTGCCGCTGGCTCGCCGTGAACCGCTCGCTTGATTAGGTCATAGGTTAATTCATGGCTCTGAGCTTTCCTGCTCATAAAAAGTTCTGATTGCCTGAAAAGCGCGCTGGTTAGTCTGTTTCGCCTCCTCACATAACCAGAACACATCTCAAGGGTGCAAACCGGAAAGTTTTTGAAAAATATTTTGAAAAAAATTTTTTGAGTGTATAAATCTATCTAAAAACTGGTTAAGAGCCGCACATACAATTTCCCTCCTTAGACAAAATGGGCCAATCCGCACAAGGCAGACTGGCCCATTTTGGCAAGTGCTTGTCTTGCCCTGAAAAATAAGTTATGAAGATTTCTCGCTTTGCTCTATCTGTAATTCACCCTTTTTCAGCCGGAACACCACATCCGCCTGTTTTGCCAGCTCACCTGAGTGGGTAACAACTATCATGCATTTCTTCATCTGATGGGCGCTTTCTTTCAAGATTTCCGTAATATCCCCAGCCGTATCCTCGTCCAGATTGCCGGTAGGCTCGTCCGCCAGAATCACCGGAGCTTCGCTTGCGAGCGCCCTTGCAATGGCTACCCGCTGCTGCTGGCCGCCGGAGAGTTTCAGCACGTTCCGTTTGGATTCCTCCCTCGTCAGCCCCAGCCGTTCCAGAAACGGGAGTGCCGGTTTCTTTGAAGTCAGCCGGACATTCTCCTGCGGGGTCATATAGTCAATCAGGTTGTAGCTCTGAAAGATAAAAGAAACATTCTTTTTCCGATGGCCTGCCAATCCGGCCTGTGCAATGTCTTTCCCTTCAAACAGGATATTCCCGCTTGTGGGGCTGTCCAGACCGCCCAGCAGGGATAGAAGGGTTGTCTTGCCGCACCCGGACGGGCCGAGAATGGCATACATTTTTCCCGCCTCCATCTGCGCATTGATCCCTCTCAGCACCTTCCTCCTTTTGTCATAAGAGTATGTTAGATTTTGCAGTTCCAAAATTCCCATAGAGGCACCTCCTATTCACCTTCGGGCACAAATTCATAGTCAAAATCATAGTCCTTTACTTTATCCGGCACCTCGTAATCTATGATGGGCGAGCCGGATTGCTCCTGCGTTTCGTCTGATTTATTCTCCTTGGGGGTACACCCTGTGAACAGCAATCCCACAAAAAGGAGGACAGAAAACATTTTCCATACTTTTTTCATATCGTTACCGCCTTTCTCAGCTCATTTTCGATAGAATTTCCCGCGGTTTCAGCCGCATGACGGAAATTGAGGATATTCCAGCGGATACCGTTACAATCCCGATCCCCAGCAGGAATAGGAGGCCCATTTCCTCAAGCTGTACACGAACCTGTAATTCCGGGGTTTCGATTTCCGGCTCACCGGTATCTGTTCCGGCCTCCCCACGGGTTCCGGCAGATAAGCCGTCTTCCTGCTGCGCCTCCGTTACCGCCTGCCCGGATTGCAATACGTTTCCCATCTGGCCCGCAATGGCGCTGGCGGAGAAATAAGAGAGGGAAAATGCTAATATCGCAATCAGCAAAACCTCGGCAATATACTGCCCTAAGATGGACAGCTTGCTGATCCCAACCGAGAGCAGGACGCCGGTTTCATGGATGCGGGTTCTGGCCCACATGGTTAGAATGAGCGAGAGGATGGTGATGCTTACAATCAGCGCGATCATCAAAATGGTGGATACCAGCTCCGATAACTGTTCCAAAGAGGACGCGGCGTTTTCATAGTCCTCGTTGTCAACCAGAAAAGAAAAGCCTTTCCAGTCCACGCCGCTGATTTCCTTTACTTTAGAAATGATTTCCTCCATGTTCTGCGGGTCGTTCACCGATACCGTCAGCTCGTTAAAGCCCTGTATTGCGGGGCCGTTTTCGTAAGCCACCAAAGTGGCAAGGTCGGTGATGATAAGGTTTTGTATTTTATCGTAGGTTGTCACCTGATCGTTGATGCCTTCGATTTCTTTTGGAGAGAACAGGCCCACAATCTCAATCTCCACGCCTTTGTCCGTCTGGATTTTGTCACCAATTTTCAGGCCGTTTTTCTCAGCCAAATCCTTGCTGATCAGCCCCTTGTTTTTGTCGTCCGGCAGGATATGCCGCCCCTGCGTCAGCGTAAGCTGCCCGGAAGTAAACCGGGTAAGCTCCTCGCTTTTCCATGTGCTTAAAATCTTTGAGGATGCGCGAAATTCTTCCTCAATGGGGATATTGCCGGTAAATAGTTCCAGAGAGGGGAACGCCGCCAGCCCCTCCACGGTGGCGCTGCACTCCTTGATCCCCTCAATTTCCCGGATTTGCTCTACCAGCTCCGGGCTGATCTGCTGGGTGGAATACATCAGGGTTCCGCCCTCCACGCTTTCCACCTTCAAATAGGGGTTGTTTTCCGTGTAGTCAAAGCCAATGAGAAAACTCCCGCCAAGGCTTTGCCGCAGCTCCTGCTGGGCGGCTTTCGAAGCGTTCCCCAGTGCCAGAGCGGTCAATACAAAGGTTGCCATCACCAGCAAGATGACAAAAAGAAGGATACTCTTGCCCCTCTTGCGGACGATATACAGCCACGCTCGATTCATAAAGTTCATAGAATGACCTCCGTTTCATATAGGATAAGTGTTGCAACGCTGACAGCATAGCACCCCAATATGGAACCAGTATGAAACGGATAAAAAAAGCCATCGCTTTATGGGAGATAAAGGGTAAAGCACATTCCCGGCGGGTTTTTGGTCGCCTCAAATTGATAGGGCATCCCAAGGGCCTTTGAAAGCGTATCTACAATATATAATCCCAGCCCATTCCCTCCATCTTTGCGATCTCTGGCAAAGTCTGGGCGGTAGAACGGCTCAAATACATGGGCCAGCTTATCCGGCGGGATGGGCGTACACTCATTTTCTATTTTTATCTGTCGGGCGTTCAATATAACGGTGATCTTGCATCCCGGCTTTGTGTAAGCGACCGCATTGGAGAGCAGGTTAGACAGGATCTTTTCAAGGCTTTTCTTTGACGTGTGGACAGGGCACTTTCCCTGTATGCTGAAAGAAAAGTCGAGTCCCTTTGCCTTCGCAATCAACTGATAGGGCTCGCAGATTGCCGGAAGACGCTCAGACAGGTCAAAGGTTTCCGCGTCCTGTTTCTCCTGTGTAAAATCCAGCCGGGAGGTATCCAAAATTTCTTTAATCATAAAGGATAGCTGCCCGGTAATCTCCTTACATTCCAACAGACAGCGATCCCGGTCTTTGTATTTTCCAATGCCTAAGATCATGTTTTCCAAAATCGCGTTCAGGGCAGTCACCGGCGTTTTCAGCTCATGGGAGGCGGCCCGCAGGAAATCAATTTTCAACCGTTCCGCCTCACGGACGTTTTGCTTTTCTTCCTCCAGATTTTCAATGGTGGAAAGCAGGCTGGCATACAGCTTATTGACGCGGGCGGCCAGCTCGCCAATCTCGTCCTTCGTATGCACCACGCAGGCTGCAGCCTTATCCAGCTTTTCCATCTTTTCCGTTGTAACCGCAATCTGCTTGATCGGCCTCGTCATGGCTCTGGAAAACAACAGGGAACACCCAGCGGAAATGATGGCGCAGCAAAGCAGGGATACCGGCAGTGCTTTTCCGATAGCGGATTTTATCAAAATACCAGTATTCACATCACTCTCAATAATGGCTCCTTCCACAAAACGGTTGGTGCTTACGGTCATTTGCGGCGCAAGCACATAGAGAAAAACATGAGCCATCACGGTGACAAACAGCATTACCAGAAAGGTGTATAAGAAGATTTTAGTAAAGAGCTTTAAATTTCTCATGGGTGTTCCTCATACTTGTAGCCAACGCCTTTTACCGTTACAATCCGGTTAAAACTCAGCTTTTTCCGTAAATTTTTAATGTAGGTATCAATCGTGCGGTCAATGATGGGGTAATCATATCCCCACAACTCGTCCAAGATCTGCGACCGTGTAAGCACCAGACCTTTATGCTCTATCAGCAATTTCAGCAGGTCGATCTCCTTTGGTGTCAGGTCAATAGGGCCGCCCGGCCCGGAAGCAGTATAGCCGCCAAAATCCACCGTAATATCGCCCATCTGAATTTGTTTCAGTTCCGGACTTTTCCCACACCGCCGCAGCAGGGCCGTCACCCGTTTTCCCAGCAAAAGCATGGAAAAGGGCTTTGTGATATAGTCGTCCGCCTGTTCATCAAAGCTGGCCGCCTGAGTAGGCTCATCGTCAAGGGCGGTAAGCATTAAGATAGGAATGTTGCTTGTTTGGCGCAATTCTTTTAATACCTCCAAACCGGTTCGCTTCGGCAGCATAATATCCAGAACCACTAAATCAACCGATTTCTCCCTTGCAATCTGCAAACCCTGTTCACCATCAAGGGCCGACAAGGTAATATGCCCTGCGGATCTCATATATTCACAGATTGCCCCGTTGGTGGCAGTATCATCTTCCACAATCAATAAAACAGCCATTTTTACACCTCCTCACATTATTATACCAAAGCAATATGGAAACAGTATGAAATGCTTTGTGTCAGATTGACAGTGTACTGAACTTAATGGGAAAAAGCAAGCCTTTCATAACGGATCAATCCACACAAGGCAGACTGGCTCATGTTGACAGGAAACTGGCCCGCCTTGCTGTAAGTGAAATACTTTCCCTATTTACTATTTCTATTAGATTCAGAAAAAAAGTTACTTTATTATCAAAAAAGCCTTGCTTTTCCACCCGTGATGTGTAAGCTGTCACTCGCAAGGCACAAGCCAAGCACAAAAATGAAAGGTGGAAAATAAAATGAAAACAGGAAAAATCACAGCGAAACTGAGGGACGCGGTTCCGGTTTGCCTCATGGTAAACGGCGAGGAAGTCAAACGGTATAAGAACATTGAGCTACCGGATATGCTTAAAGAGGTGGAAATGACCGACTTCCATTTCAACGTACACATGGATGGAAAAATCACCTTTGAAATCCACTATGAAGAAGGTGTATTGCCGGAGGTATTCCCGGAAGCCCGAACCAGAGTAAGCCGGGCGGCAAGAGCCGTCGCCAAGACGGCCATGCCGCAGCCTGCGGAGGACGAGGCGGCAGAGAAAGTAGAAACAGAAGCCACGACAGAAGAAAGCCATCAGACAGACGAAATCCCGGCAGAAAATCCAAGCGAATCTATTACCGAGGAAACCGAGCCGAAAGGTATCGAAGCTATATACGACCTTTCTTGTTTCGCAGATTCGTCCCTGGTAGCGTACTCGTTTAAATCAAATTCTAATAAGCGTGCGCCCTCTTAATTATAGGATTGCTCAATATATTAGTCAATAGCCCGATAACAAGAGCGGATAACAAAGCACGAAAATTTTATAATAAAGGCATCCTGATCACAGGGGGATGCCGTGGATGAGCAAGAAGGAAGTGGAATTCAGCAATCGGGACAGGTTTATCGAACTTGGCCTGATGATTGCCAGCCTGCGGAAAATGCAGGGGATGTCCCAGGAGAAGCTGGCGGAGAAGGCGAAGATCAGCCGCTCCCACCTGAGTTCCATCGAGGCCCCCAACATCGTGCGGCCCTTTTCTCTCGAAGTGCTATACAACATCGCGGACGCTCTTGGCGTCCGGGCGGGGGATCTGCTGAACGCCACCCTACCCCCAACGAAATGAGAACAGCGCCTTGCCGAGCAGCATGGCGCTGTTTCCACGTCTATGCCGCCTCTCCGCCGTAGAGATCGTGGTTGACCTGGGCGGCGTAGTGGTTCTCAATGGTGGCCGGGGCGTTGTACAGCACAGTCAGCAGGTACTGCTTCATGTTCCGTACCTGGGTGGTGTTCTCCCGGAGGCAGTCGAACACGAAGCGGATATGTTCCCCGTCCAGCTTCAGTAGCCGGGACTTCACCACCGCTTGGGGGAAATCGTTCCCAGCCACCCGGATATTTTTCTTTTTGGAGCAGACCGTCTCCACCATCAGCTCCACCATCTCGTCCAACTGTGCGGCGTCATAGGGATGCTCCCGCACGAAATCGTCATAGCCGATGTTCTCCCGGATCAGCCCCCGATAGGTGTCCATCTCGCCTTTGCTCATACTGCCGCGCCTGCTCCGGTTCCTTTCCTTCGCTTCCGGCTGTTGTGCCGTAGTAGGGGCGGTGGCTGCGGGAAGGGATGAAGGGAAGGGAAATGATTCCGTAATTTGTGAATCAGTTATTTTGTTTTTGTCTTTATTTAATTGCGTTGTGTCCTCCAACGTTGGATTTTCCGACGCAGGTTCCTCCAACGCAGGCCGGGCCGAAAAAACAGGCTGTTCCCGGATAACGTACTCAGTCCCTTGCAGATGACCTTTTTCATTTCTCACACGGGAGCGGGTGACATACCCGGCTTTCTCCAGCTCCACCACGGCGGCCCGGATAGCGTCCTTGCCCTCCAGGCTGATGCGGGTGAGGCCGGCCAAGGTATAATCCCAATCTTCCGGGAGACTAAGCATCAGGGACAGCAGGTCCTTTGCCTTGAAGGAGATGGTCTTATCCCGCAGGTGGTAATTGCTCATGACGGTGTAATTCTGGGTGCGTTCCACACGAAAAACTGCCATAACATTTCACTCCAACTTCATAAAAATTAGAGCCGGGAAACAGGACGATCCTGTTCCCCGGACTCTTGAAAATTAGTTGTAAATGGGGCAGCCATAGCCCCAGATCTCGTAATGGCCTACATTGTAGCTGCGCTGGCGGCAGCTATCGCTTGTATTGCCCTCCACGGTGTAGACCACTCCATTCTCCACCCGTTCCACGATGCCCACATGATCGGGAACATCGTCCTGCGGCCCGGAGCCGCCTTTTTCGTTCCAGTCAAAAAATATCAGGTCTCCAGGACGTGGCTCATAGTTGCCATCCTGCCACTGGCCCCGGTCTTTAAACCAATTAGAGCCGCCTGTGCAGCCGGCGAACTTGGGAATCACTCCAGCGTCAATGTAGCCGCACTCGTTGGCGCACCAGCTCACGAAGCAGGCGCACCACTCCACCCGGCTGTTGAAGCCGTACCAGCTCCAGTAGGGCTGGCCGCCCACGTTGCCCACCTGGGACAGCGCCACGGCCACGATCTCGCCGCTGGAGCCGTAGAGGAGGGTATTCCACATCTCCCGGTTTGCCGCCGTCAGCAGTTCGTCCAGGGCGGCGTTCTGCTGATCCGTGAACGCATAAAACACCCGCATATCGTCCGGCGTCCTGGGCGTGACGGTGATGGTCAGTACCTTCTCCATCCAGGCGTCGGCGTCACCCTCGGCGGGATGCTCCACGTCCGCCTCCGCCGTGGTGATCTTGGTCATATCCCAGAACACCGTCCGCAGCTTCTCAACTGTGTCCGTGTCCAGAACAGCCACGGACTCTCCGTCTGCTGCCCCGGCAGTTTTGGTGGCAAACACCGCGAACACGTCCGGCCAAGAGGGTGGGCCGCCTTGGATCTCCACCCGGTCATAGGTCCCACCGGTCTGGAGGCTGGACAGCCTGTCCGCATACTCGCTGTTGATCTGGGCGATCACCGCAGTGGGGGATGCCGCGTCCGGGGAACCTCCGCCGTCCGAGAAAAAGATGCCGAAGGGCGAGGCGATGAGCAGGCCGATCATGCAGATCACCAGCACCACCACGATCACCACCCAGCCCCCGGCGGCGATGGCGGCGATCAATTCCTGCGTGGCCGCAATGGCCGCTTTTATCGCCGCCACGGTGGCTTTCGCCGTGGCCTTAGCGGTGGCCGCCGCCGCTTTTGCCGTGGCACGTGCGGTCTGTACGGCCCGCTGGGTGGCCTTTACGGTGGCCTGGGCGGATCTCTGGGCGGTCTTGACCGTCTGCTGGGCAGTTTTCGCCGTCCGCTGGGTAGTCTTGATAGTCTTTCTGGAGGAACGCTCCGCTGTTTTGATGGTCTGGCGGGCGGTGCGCTCCGTGGCCTTTCGCCCGGAGCGGGCCGTTTTGATGATCGTCCGCCCGCCGTCCCGCACAGGCCGGGTGTCCGGTTCTCCCGGATTTACCGGCCTGTGCACAGCCTGGGCTGGTGCGTACTTACCCTGTCCGCCGGTGTATCCACGCCGGGACGGAGCGGGAGGGGATGCAGTCTCCCCACCATTCGCCATCCGCTGGGCCTCCGCCTGTTTCATGGCTGCGGCACGGCCACGCTCCCGCACAAACTCCTGCCTGCCCTGCACGAGCGTTTGGGGCGGCTGCTCCGGCGCAGGCTGGCCTTGAATGCAGGCTTCTCTGGTTTTAATGGCCAATCGGTCAGGTGTTCCCGGCCTATGGCCAGCAGGAGGAGCGGTACTGCCGCCAGAGGGGGCGCTGGTGACGGCATCACTCGTCTTGATCTTCGGCAGCTCCGATCTCACCCGCAGGGCCGATCCCTCATCAGCGGGGATTTCACGGGCAGTGCTTTCTCTCGTCCTAATCTGGGGCGCCCCCGATCCGGTCTGCGGCGCGGGCGAAACATCCGGGCGGGGATCATCATGCAAAGCGGACTTTCTTGTTTTGATCCGCCTCTGCTTCATCCGCTCCCCAGGGGATGGCCCAGCGCCGGCGCCGCTCTCCCTGGTAGAAACAGCTTCCCGTGTTTTGATCCAGGGCCGCTCCTGCGGGGACGGCTCATGGGACGGAGGCTGTTCCCCTGGGGCTTCCGGCGATGGCGAGTCTGCCGGGATCTCCTGCGTGGGTCGGTCTGCGGTGGTGCGCGGCTCCCCATCCTCCTTCCGGCTCTGGGTGGACTTTTTCTTCTTTAGCAGAGCTTCCACACCGCGCCGCGCCTGATAGGCCCCACGGGCGGCGGCATCCTCAATCCGGCCGCCGCCGTAGTCGCTGGCCTGTCCACGCTGGGCGGCCTCACGGAACTGGCCCCGCAGGCGTTCCGTACCATCATCCAGCCCACGGCGAATAAGTTGTTTCGGCGCAGCTTTAGCTTTTTCTTTTAATTTGCCCTTTATTGTGCGTTTTTCTTTGACTTTTGCGATACTCTATCACCTCACTTTGCATTTTTCGGCATTTTATGCTACACTGTCTCCCAAAGGAGGGAGCGTTGATGGAACAAATCCGCAGATGTGAATGGGCAGGCCCCGACCAGATATATATTGACTACCACGACAACGAGTGGGGCCAGCCTCTCCACGATGACAATAAACTGTTTGAAATGCTGATCCTGGAGGGGATGCAGGCTGGGCTGGCATGGATCACAGTGCTGAAAAAACGGGAAGCCTTTTGCGCTGCTTTTGACAACTTCGATCCCCCAAAGGTCGCGCTGTATGATGACGCAAAGATCGAAGCCCTTATGGCGAACACCGGGATTATCCGACACCGGGGCAAGATCAACGCAGCTATTGGCAACGCAAAAGCATTCCTTGAAATTCAAAAAGAATACGGCAGTTTCGACCGATTCATCTGGGCCTATGTCAATCACACACCTATCATCAACGCCCCACACAGCATGGCGGAGCTGCCTACATCCACCCCGTTGTCCGATCAGATCAGCAAGGACTTAAAAAAGCGGGGCTTCAAATTTGTGGGGTCCACCATCGTCTATTCGTTTATGCAGGCTGTTGGGATGGTGGATGACCACATGATTTGGTGTCCCTGGCATACGAATAACAGAAAATAAAACCGGAAATTCAGGCGACGTTGGTCTCACTCAGCTTGGTGGTCATCAAGCGGTAGAGCCGGTTCTTGGGGAAATTGTCCATAAACGGCACGATGGCGCTGCCGCACTTGATGAGGCCCCTGCCGAAGTCCACGTTGGTGATATAGCTCAGTTGGTTGTCCGAAATGTTCAGCAGCCGTGCCAGCTCCGCCCGGTCGGTGGCCGCCTGGTTCAGCATGACCAGGAACTCGCTGTTGGCCAGCATGGTCCGGGCGGTGTGGGACTGGAGGAGATCGTCCACGTTCTGCGTAAGGCCAGTACAGCAGGCCCCGTACTTTCTGACACGTTTCCACAGGGTGAACAGGAAATTTGCGCTGTATTCATGCTGAAACAGCAAATAAATTTCATCAATATAGACCCATGTATTCCTGCCCAATGTCCGGTTGCGGATGACCCGGTTGAACACGCTGTCCAGCACCACCAGCATACCAACGGGAAGGAGCTGTTTGCCCAGATCTCGGATGTCATAGCACAGGATACGGGCATCGGTGTCCACGTTGGTGGGCTTGGCGAAGGTGTTGAGGCTGCCCTCGGTGAACAGCTCGATTGCCAGGGCCACGTCCCGCGCCTCCGGCTCAGACTGGCGGAGCAGTTCGGCGTGGAAGTCCTGGAGGGTGGGGGCCTTGCCCTGGTAGCCGCCCTTGATGTAGCTGTGATAGACGCTGGCGGTGCAGCGGTCAATGATGGATTTCTCCTTGGCGGAGAGGAGCCGGTCCCCCATGAGCTGCTCACACAGGGAGAGAAGGAACTCCGACTTCAGCACCACCGGGTTCTCGCCGTCCCCGTAGCCCTGCTCCATGTCCATGGCGTTGATGTGGTTGGGGGAGGTGGCGGAGATGTTCACCACCTCGCCGCCCAGCCCTTCGATGAGGGGCCGGTACTCGGACTCAGGATCTATGACAATGATGTCATCCTCCGTGGACAGCGCCAGATTGACCATCTCCCGCTTGGCGGTGAAGGACTTGCCGGAGCCGGACACCCCAAGGACAAAGCCGTTGCCGTTCAGAAGCTCCTTCCTGTTGGCGATGATGAGGTTTTTGCTGATCACGTTCTGCCCATAGTACACTCCGCCCTGATCCCGCACCTCCTGGGCCTTGAAGGGCATGAGGACGGCCAGGGCCTCGGTGGTCAGCGTCCGCAGGGCATCGATCCGCCGCAGGCCCAGAGGAAGGGCTGTCACCAGCCCGTCCGCCTGCTGCCAGTTCAGGGTAGAGAGCTGGCACAGGTGCTTCCGGGCGGCGGACTGGAGGGCGTCCGTGTCGCTGTCCAGTTCCTCTTTGCTGTCCGCCAGATGTACCAACGTGACCACGGCGAACATCATCCGCTGATCGCGGGTGGTGAGATCGTCCAGCATCTCACGGGTTTCTTTCCGCTGCTGTTCCAAATCGTAAGGAACAACGGCGGAGAAATTGTTGTTGCTGTTCTGCCGCCGCTGCCAGTTGGTCACGTTGGTCTCAACACCGAGGAGCCGGTTCTGCATCTCCCGGACGGCCTCATCCGTGGGGACGGGGATCACGTCAATGGACAGCATCATGGTGCGGTTCAGGGCCGTCAGCTCAGAGATCATGCTGTCCTTGATGTAGCTGGCGTACTCCTTCAGGAACAGCACCCGGCCAAACTTATCCCCCATGACGAAGTGGTCCTTCTTGAATTCCAGGCTGTCCGGGCAGATGGTGTCCTTGAAGCTGTGGCCCTTCCGCATGAGATCCCGCAGGTCCAGGTGGTACTCTGTCTCCTCCCCGGTGCGGTAGAAGTCGTGCAGCACCCGGAGCCGTTCCACCGCGTCCAGCTCCTCGCTGCGGGCGTCCAGATGGCTCAGACGGGTGGTCACGTCCGCCGTCACCCGGTCGAAGAAGGTGCGGGCCTCCTCCACGCTCTTGCGGTGGACGGACAGGGTGATGTACCGCTCCTGCACCACGCTGTTGGAGCTGTCGGTGACCTTGTCCATCAGCATGGCGTTGTATTCCGCCCGGTAGCCGTCCAGGTAATCGTCCTGACGGGGCAGGAGGATCTTCTGCTCGAAGTCCTGGCGGTTGAGCCGCTTGTTGTTGATGGTGAGCTTGGTGGTGGAGCCGGTGTCCAGGGCGTTGAGCAATTCTGAATAGCCCAGGAACATGGACGTTTTATCTTCTTTTGAAGCAATCGCATAGTTGATATCCGAGAAGCGGATGGTCTTGGAGAATTTGCTCCCGAATTGGAAAATCCCATCCGGCCAGAGGCGGCGGATGGGGATGGCGTCCTGCACGGACTTGGGAAGGACAAAGCCCTCCCGATCCTGCTTCAGCGTATTTTGTAAGGTTTTAATCAAGCCGTAAAGCCTCCTTTACTGTGGAATGCTCCATCGCCTGGGCATACAGATTTTCCGCCCGGAACACCAGTTTTCTGGGGTACAGCAACTCCGAGCGGATGACGGCGAGGAGAAATTTCTCAAAGGTCATGCCGTTGTAAGTGAAAAAGCCACAGAGGGAGAAGGGGAAGGCGGCCAGGACGCAGATCCAGCCGATCTCCCCGCTGCCCACCACATTGCGCAGGCCGAAATACAGCCCCACCGCCACCAGCACAGCCAGCAGGGCGAACAGGAACTGCCGCAGGGACAGCCCGAAGAACAGGCTCTCCTGGTAGTCCCGGACTTCTTTGTTGATGCGGACTTCTATGGGTGATCACCTCCAGAATGAAAGAATCGGCAGACAGACCGTTGCAAGGCCCACCTGCCTATGGTAAGATGCCACAAACTACTCAGAGGAGGTTGCGGCAATGATGTTTATGATTTTAGGTATAGGACTGTTTCTGCTGCCCATCCTGTTCCGTCTGGCCCTGAAGCTCCGGCTGGGTATCCCCATGCTCTACGCAGTCCTGATGCTCACCGCGTTCCACGGCTGGTATCAGGCCCACACGGCCCTGGCGGACGGCATCTTTTTCGCTTTGGTCGGCCTCGCCGCCCTGTCCTGGGTGGTGACGCTGCTCCGCCGCCTCTGGGGCGTTCTGGAGGACTGGCGGGAGGAGCGGGCCATGGCGGAGCTGCTGGCCTACCGCGTCCGGCAGGCCAGGGCCGCTGGCGAGTATGCCATTGACACCCAAGGACTGTGACGTTGATTTTATCGCTCTCCTGTGCTACAATAAGGCAGCTTATTTAAGGGTGAGGAGGCGGATTAGTGAAGGGTTTCAGCCGAAAAAATCTATTATTTTCCCTGTGCGGACTTAACTGCGGACTATGCACCATGCGATTGGGTGGACATTGCGGCGGGTGCGGCAATGGAAACCAATCCTGCAAAATTGCCCGATGCAGTTTGGAACATGGGGGCATGGAGTATTGTTGCGAGTGCCCTCAGTATCCTTGCGAAAAGTACGAGAAGATTGGCGAATACGACTCCTTTATCACCGCACGGAGGCAAAAAGCCGATATGGAAAAACTGCGGGATATCGGAGCTGAGCGCTATAATACCGAACAGGGGGAGAAGGTGCAGTTGCTGGAGTATCTGCTTTCTTCCTGCAATGACGGGCGCAGGAAAACGCTCTTTTGTCTGGCAGTCAATCTGCTGGAGCTTTCCGATGTGCAAAGTGTCGTTGATCAGCTTATGGCATCTGATCTGCCAACCGTGAAAGAGCGTGCCGTGTATGCAGCGTCACTGTTCCAAAAAGCTGCCGATGAAAAAGGAATTTCCTTGAAATTGAACAGGAAAAAGTAACCGTATTTCTTGATTTGTCAGCCCAGCCCCATCAGTTCCCGGATCAGCCTATCGCTCATTTTGATGCAGCCCACCAAGACAAGCATATTAAAAATCACCTCGCCTACATAGTTCCACACGATGGTGGCCGCCGCCAGGGTATCGTCCGCGATGGCGGGCGGTGTGGAGGCAAAGGCCGAGAAGATCACACAGGCTAACACGATGATGCAGCCCTCCAGACAGATTGCGGCGTAGCTCTTGAGAAAGGCAACGCCAATACTGCTGGAGGGCTGTCCCGCAAAGCTGGCCATGGGGATGGGCGCAATGGCGGTGGCGAGATAGAGCTTGAAAAACCGGGAATAGACGGTTAAAATCATGATCAGGGACAGCACCCAAATAAACAACGACCCCAGCAGGGTAATGGCCCAGAGGGGGATGCTCTCCAAGAAGCCCACGTCCTCGATGATGGTGACCATCTCGCTGGGCAGGGTGGTGTCAGTGAGTGCCGACAGCCCGGAGGCCGTCATGATGGTGGAGATCATGCCCTGGGCCACCTTGAAGAGCGCCGTCATCAGCTCCATCCCGTGGGTCACCGCCGCCTGGGCCAGTACGAAACGGATAAAGCACTTGAATACCATCTCCGGCTTCTTTAATTCAGTAAAATTCCATTAGAGAACATTTAGCAGATACTCCCATATCCAAAGATATGAGGGTATCTCAATATCACCCAGCCCGATACTTTTCTATCTCGGCTTTTATCTTTTCTCTGGCCCGAATAACCGAGTGCCTGATTGACTGCGGCCTACAATGCTCCATCTCACCAATCTGGCGGTAGTTGAGGTCATACTCATGGTAGAGCAGAAACCGCCGCCGCTGGATTTCCGGGAGCGCGGCAATAGCTTTATTGAGCAGTTCCCGCTGCTCTGCATCAAAAATCAATTCCTCAACACTTTTGGGAACTCTGAACGCCCGCTTATAGAGTGTTTCATCCCACAAATCCCAGCCCTCCCTATGCCGCCAATCGGACTGTTGGAGATTACGGTTTTTGCGCTCCATTTGACAAAATTCCATGAAGAAAGGCTCAGATACCTCCAAATCGTAAAACTCGCCTTGCCCATCCGTAAAGCTGATGAAATACGCTGTTCCGCCCTCGCTATGCACCTCTGTCCGAAGCGTGTAGACCTTATCCATAAACGTCATTTGCCCGTCCTCCTACGAAAAAACTGGGTGAGAGGACTTGACCTCTCACCCAGCAGCCCGTAGGGACGTGCGATTTTGGAGCTACCCTTGAAATTTCTTTAATTTCTTTTTCAGTATAGCTATCCGCTTATAAATGGCGTCCGTGGACAGGTGAATGAGTATGGCGATCTCATTGGCGGAGTACCCATTCATTTTCAGCAAAGTGATTTGCAGAGTGAGCCTGTCCACCGTCAGCAGGGCTTTGAGCAGTTCCGCATTTTCAATATCATTCAGCAGATCCTCCACCGTGTAAATCTCAGTTGGCGCTTCACTCCCGGCAACACTGTCCAGGTATGTACCCGTATCCTGCAACTTCTCATAAAAGCGCCTGTCCGAATTGAACATAGCCCTGTCCCAAAGGCGAAGCTGTTCGATAGTGTTTTCATCCATGCTGCAGGCCCGCAGCACCTTTTCTTCAGCCAGTTTCCAACGCTTCCATCTGCGTTCTTCTTTGCCATGATTGTATGACATGGCCGTTCCCTCCCATCTGAATTTTTTGAAAATACAGATGGGAGGGCGGGGAGCGACAACCTGCTGAAAAGCCATGTATAAAAGCAACTGCGCCTATCTGTACGGGACAGATAAGAGCAGTTGCTTTGTTAAACGTATTGCTATGATTTAAGAGTTCATCATTAAAGGCAGGGTAGCTGTTATCAGTAGCCAGGATTTTTTTGACAAATCAATATTCAAATCTGGCAAGAA
>CAJTXF010000036.1 GCA_910580045.1 uncultured Eubacteriales bacterium | reverse complement strand
ACGCCGACCCTCGCTCAAAATGTTTTCTTACGTTACCAGCCTATTGCCCATCCCTTTTCATTTTCTGGATTCCCACGGCTAGGTCTCTGCTGTGGGACTTCCTCTATTTTTACTGCCTCTGTGCCTGCTCTGGGGTGCTGCGTCCGTAACCTGTCGGAAGGAAAGGGGCAGTCCTTGCGGACCGGCGAAAAATTTGGTAAAATAAGCATCAGCCAGCTGTTCAACAGCCCGCGCCCTGGGGGCTTTACTTTCCGGATATACCGCAAAGACCCGGAAGCAGGGCCTGGCCGGGAATTGAAAGTCCCTGGTACTGTGTTGGCATATTAGAAGGAGGAAAACACTTTGAATATTCTGTTGATTTGCGATGACCTGTGGCACCCTGGAGAAACTATCCGGTTTGGCCTGAATTTTCTCACAGAGCAGGACCACACCCTTCAGACCGTGATGGATGCCAAGGACATTGTCACCCCAGAACTGCTCCGGCAGTTTGACGGGGTCATTATCGCCAAGGGTGACTGCCTGAATGCCGCCAACCACCAGGCCCCCTGGTTCGAGGAGGGAATTACCTTGGTCAGCCCCCAGGGCTATGCACAATATGTGCAGGAGGGCGGCGCTATTCTGTTTCTGCACGCAGGCATTACTTTCCGGAAAGAGCGCTGCCCGGCTATGGCAGACTTCCAGGGTGTGCAGTTCAAGGGACACCCGCCCCAGTGCCCGGTTCGCTTCCATGTGGCGGACCCTGCCCATCCGATTATGCAGGGGGTGGAGGACTTCACCCTGCCCCAAGACGAGCACTATGCCCTTGAAGTACTGGCAGAGGATTTGGAGGTTTTTGCACAGACCAGCTCGGACGCAGGGAGCTACCCTGCGGGGATGTGCAGGCAGCTCGGCCAGGGCCGAATCTGCCTCCTGACTCCCGGACACAATGCCTTTGCCATCAGCTTCCCCGCATACCAAAAGGTGATTCTGAATGCCCTGCGGTGGATGGCCAATGAGTAAGCAAGGATTGTTTCCCGAATCCAAGGCTGCGCAAAGCCGGCAGGGTTCAGGACAGCGCCCCCATATTCTGGGCGGCGTGATAAATCCCAGGGATGAGGGCGATATGGGCGAAGGGACTGGTCCGGCTTTATCCGTGAAAAGTATATTAAAGTGAAAAAGCACCGTGGGTGTGGCCTCTCTGCCAGTACCTCGGTGTTTCTTTGCAAAAAAGCTGACTTTTTTTCATCTGCCGACGGTTTTTATTTGCCAATCTACGCATCTTGTGGTAAAATTGAAATAAGAATCACTATATCCAACCAATTGCCGCAAGGAGAAAAACGTGAATACTTATACGCAAAATATAACCGATACTCCCCCCACGTCCGACACGCTGGATACCCCCTGCACGCCCAGCCTTTCCGAAGCGTCCAGCACACCGGAAAAGCTCAGCGGTGAGGCTGCCTGGAATTATGGGGACACCTTTGAGCTTATCTCTAAGGTGGCTTATCTTATCGGCGTACCCCGCCGCATTTTCGAGAACGAAAACGAGCCCCCAAAAATGGAGGTGTTCCGGCGCCTGGAGCTGGACAAGGCCGCCCGCATTATCCGGCATCTCTGCATTCTGCGCACTGCCATTGAGCGGAACTTCAAGGCCATCAACGAGGCCATGCGCATGGACTTCCGCACCCTCTACTCTATGCCGGAGCTGGTCCCCAGCGAGAGCCTGCGTCAGCTGAGCGAGGATGGCGCCAGCTTTGTCAAGCGCTCCAGCACAAAGCTGGGCCATCATGTCATTGAAATCAACCGGCTCATCTCTGACCGCATTAACAACTGCCGGAATCTGTTTCCCATCTGGGTGAACTGGCAGTATATCAAAGAGCTGTTCCTTATGCCAGGCGGCTTGAGCGAGGAGGGCACAAAAGAGGCCGCGGAGGTCTACTACGCCAACAGGAAAGCCTATCCCTATCAGATGTACATCAACTGGAACCCCGCCAATGTGGGAAACATCCTCTATACAGACAAGAAATTTGCCCAGCTGCTGTACAGCTGGCATGACGATGTGTTTGAGGAGCTGAGCAAGGTCTCGGACGTGAGCGGTTATATAAAAGGAAACATCTATGATTTTATTGAGGACAGCGAAAAGGCCGCTGTGGTGGTGGACTGCGAGAACTCAGACCCCTACAAACTGTGTGCCACATTCCAGAACCTGGACTATCAGTACACCTCGAAGATTTCCCAGATTATTTTATTTGACGATGTGCACACTGCCTCAGCCTGGGAGATTTTGGAGCGATATACCCGGGTGCCGGTAGAGCATATCCTGATTGAGCGGGTGAAGGAGAACAAGTCTCTGGTAGACATCCGGCTGACAGCCCGGGCCTGCCAAGAGCATTATCAGAACCAGGTAGACTCGTTCATCATTGTGTCCAGCGACTCAGACTATTGGGGGCTGATCTCCTCTCTGCCGGACGCCCGGTTTTTGGTGATGGTAGAGCGGGACAAATGCGGCCCGGACATGAAGCGGACGCTGGTAGAGTCCGGGATATTTTACTGCTATATTGACGATTTTTACTCAGCCAACTCCGGGGATATTATGATGAGCGCCCTGTTCAAAGAGCTGTACCGGTACTTGGACCACGCGGTGCAGCTGAACGTAAACGAGATGCTGGATGAAGCGCTCCGCTCCACCCGGGTGAGTATGACCACCTCAGAGAGAAGGCAGTTTTACGACAAGCATATTAAGGGCATGGGGCTGGCCATTGACGAAGAAGGCAATGTGCGTATAGAGCTGAAAAGATAGAGCGCCAGGCCGGCAGACGCTTTCGCAGAGCACAGCGGGAGGGCGGCCGAATCAGCGCCCATAGGGAAGGCCGCGAGACCTTGGGGTTTTCCCCCTTCAAAAAAATTTTCAAAAAAATTTTCCAAACCCTGCAACCAAATCTCCCTTTTTCGGATTCTTTATATATAGAGGACTATTTGAAAGAGAGGCGTTTCCTATGAGCATAGATTATACCCTCCTCTCCCGTATCCGCCTGAAAGACCAGGCCGCCCTGCGTCAGGCTATCCGTCAGTTCTCTGGTTATGTGGCCGCTGTTATTCAGAAATCTCTCGGCCCTCTGGGTACCCCTCAGGATGTGGAGGAGCTGACTTCGGACGCGTTTGTGGCCCTGTGGCAGAACGCGGAAAAGCTGCGTGACGACAGTGATTTGAAATACTGGCTGGCCGTGGTGGCCCGCAACGCCGCGCTGAAACGGCGGGACACCCTGAAACAGGAGCCCCCTTTGGAGGAGAACTTAATCAGCGCCGGGCCGCAGGACGCGCCTATGCGCCAAGACCAGGTGATGCTGGTGCGGGGCGCTGTGGACAGTCTGGAGCCAGTGGACAGAGAGATTTTCCTCCGCCACTACTACTGGCGGCAGACCGTGGCCCAGATTGCGGAGGACATGCAGAAAAACCAGTCGGCCGTGAAGAGCCGCCTGGCAAGGGGAAGAGAGAAGCTGCGGAAAATTTTGCTGAAGGAGGACTGTCTGCTATGAGCCGGATTGACAAGCTGGTTGCCAAAGCCTTTCCCGATGAGCTGCGCAGCGTCACACCCGTGGAGACGGACGAGGACGCTCTGTTTGCCATGACTCTGAAAAAGCTGGGGCTGGAGCCCGCTGCCCCTGCCGCCCCAGAAGAGCCCAAGGGCCCCCTGGCTTTCCTCCATCGGGAGAAAAACCAAGGAAAACTGATAGAAGTGCCTTTGGAGCAGGTCAAGCACCGCTGGGCCAGCTGGCTGGGCGGGGCTATTGCGGCCTGCCTGGTGCTCAGCTGCGGGATATATTGGGGCAGCTGGCTGATGCACAGCCTGGGGGTTGGCACCCGGGCCCACAGCGCGGGCGAGGAAATCTCCCATCCAGGGGTGGAGGCTGTCTCCCCCTCCCCTGCTTCCCAGGAGGATGTCCCCCAATCAGAGGAGCTGTCCATGCAGGTGGTGTCCTGCCTCCCGTCAGAAAACAGCTTAACAGTGGGCGTAAAATTTCACGGCCTCTCCCCCTCCCTCTATATGGCAGAGGTCCGGTGCAAAGGCAACGAGCTGTACTGTGTGGCAAGGAGCACCGAAGGGGACACAGAGGAGGAGAGCACCCTGAAGCTGACCTTTGTGGGAGAGAAGTCCTTTGAAGATGCTGGTAATGAGCAGCTTGTCCTGCGCTTCCAGCTTATCCCAGGCCAAGTTGGGGCTGAGGAGGAAAACGCGGAAGCGTATCCCCAGCAGGTGGGATTTGTGATAAACACCACCAGCGGATATGTGAAGCAGGTGAGCGGCGAGGAGCTTTCCGAGGAGTGGGAGCGGCTTGGTTGAAATTCCCAGCTCTTTATGCTATACTATAAATCATAGGACATTTCATGACTGTGAAGCTGCTTTTAGATGTTGAGCGCTGTCCAGGGCCTGCCCCTGGATTGCGCGTTTTGCACCCGCGTTTGAAACTTACCCACCATCAAGGAGGCCTCCTCATGACCATTGACAACCGGATTGGCGCCCTTTGGAAGCGGATTCCCGCCCCCTCCCGCGCCGCCTTTTTCTCCTGCTTTCTCACTGGCTGCCTTGTCCATCTCTACGCCTTTACCAATCTTATCCCCAACTCTGACGGGCTCAGCCGGGTTTATGACACCCAGCAGATGACCATTTCCGGCCGCTGGTTTCTGCATTATGTCTCTGCCCTCAATGGCTTTACCCAGATGCCCATGGCTATCGGCCTGCTGGCCATGCTCTTCCTGAGCCTGGCTGCTGGGTTTATGGCCCCGCTTCTGGGATTTGAGAGCAGGGTGCTGGCCGGGGCTGCCGGGGCTCTGCTGGCCGCGTTCCCCTCACTAGGCTACACTTTCCTCTATATGTTCACTGCCTCGGACTACTGCGTGGCCATCTTTCTGGCTGTGCTGGGGGTCTGGCTGACCGCAAAATGGAAGTTCGGCTGGATTGCCGGGGCCTGCGCCCTGGCTCTGTCCATGGGTACCTATCAGGCATATGCCTCCGTGGCGGTTACGCTGTCCCTGCTGGTGGTGTTCCGGGCTTTTCTGGAGCCGGAGAAGCAGTGGAAATCCACCCTCTGGCTGGGCCTGCGGCTTGTCTTCCATCTGGCCCTGGGGGCCCTGCTCTACTACCTGATTCTGATGGTCTTCCTCAGGGTAAAGGACCTGGAACTGCTCTCCTATCTGGGCATGGACGCTGCCAGCTCAGGGTATCCCATTGGACGGCTGCCCTGGATGATTACCTCCACCTATGTGCAGTGCGTTCTCTTCTTCTTCACCCCAGACTGCCCTGGAGGCTTTGCCAATCACTGGATGGTGCTGTTGGACTTGGCTCTGCTGGTGCTGGCTCCCCTGTGCCTTTTCCTGCGGCTGGGCTTTCAGAAGATGTACGAACAGATATGGCGGATTGCAGGGGCTTTGGCAATGGTCCTCCTTCTGCCTGTGGGCATGGACTTTAATCAGATACTCAGCCCCTATTCTGAGCCCACGCCTATGATGCGTTATGCCTTTGTGCTGGTGTATATGGCGGCGCTGATGCTGATACAGATGCTGGACGGGCCCATGCAGTTCCGGGCACTGCCCAGGCGGCTGCCTGGGGTGATTTTGGCCTGGACAGGCCTGTTCCTGGTGTTCTGCCTGAACACCAACAACCTGATTTACACTGCCGCTGGCCAGGCCCACCGGGCCACAGAGAGTACAGCCACCCGCCTGCTGGCCCGCATTGAGGCCTGCGAGGGCTATGAGCCTGGCATGGAGGTGGCCATCATCGGGCCTGCCAGCCGGGCCCAGGGAGTCAGCGAGATTGAGAGCTATCAGCAGGTGCGGCACTACAGCGTGCCCAGCGGCTCGGTCCTTAGCCGGAACAAGCATATTTACTACTACTTCCAGGACTGGCTGAACATGCCCATTGCCGAGCCCTCTGAGGAAGTCATGCAGGCTGTATCCGATTCGCCGGAATTCCAGGCCATGCCTCTGTACCCGGCGCCGGGCAGCGTACAGGTGCTGGACGGCCGCATTGTGGTGCGCATGGCAGAGGAATATACCCCCAAGGCGGATTATGAGATTGCCTATGAGAACAGGAGATGACCATGGAACAGGAACACGAGAGGGGCCTGCTGTCCGTTGTTCTGCCCGCCTATAATGAGGAAGGCTCTGTCCCCCAGGCTGCCAAGACCATCAGCCAGGTGCTGAGGGCTGCGGACATCCCCTTTGAACTGATATTTATTGACGACGGCTCTCGGGACAAGACCTGGGGGGCAGTGGAGGCAGCGGCCCGGCAATGGCCCCAGGTGCGGGGCGTGCGGTTCTCCCGGAACTTCGGCAAGGAAGCTGCCATTTTCGCGGGCCTGGCCCAGGCCGAGGGAGCCTGTGTGGCTGTGATGGACTGTGATTTGCAGCATCCGCCGGAAAAGCTCTGTGAGATGTACTGCCTGTGGCAGCAGGGCTATCAGGTGGTGGAGGGGATTAAAATCAGCCGGGGCAAGGAGAACCCCCTGCACACCTTCGCCGCTGGGCGCTTTTACGCTATCATCAGCAAGGCCACAGGCATTGATATGTCCAAGGCCTCGGACTTTAAGCTGCTGGACCGGCGGGCCGTGGATTTGCTGCTGGCCATGCGGGAGAAGAACTCCTTTTTCCGGGCCCTCTCCTCCTGGATAGGCTTCCGGACAGCGCAGGTGGAGTTTGAGGTCCAGCCCCGGTTTGAGGGCAAGTCCCGCTTCTCGGTATGGAGCCTGGTAAAGTACGCCATCCAGAGTGTGACAGCCTTCTCGTCAGTCCCCCTGCAAATTGTGACCCTGCTGGGGATGGCAGTGTTTTTCTGCTCCGTGTGCCTGGGGGTGTGGTCCCTGTGGCAGAAGCTGAGCGGCCAGGCCCTGGAGGGCTTCACCACAGTGATTCTGCTGGAGCTGCTGATTGGAAGCATCCTGATGATATGCCTGGGGATTATTGGATACTATGTGGCCAGGATATATGAGGAAATCAAGGATAGGCCCCGATATATTGTAGCCGAGACCTGCAAGGGCAACAGGGAAGAGTCCGGCAAAAAGGGGGAGTAAGACAGGATACGCAAACTAGGCGAAGCATTTAGGCGTTCGATGGGGATTCGAGCTTGCCGTAACACATATCGCCGGAAAGCAAAACGAAAGGGCTTGGCGTCTGCTGTTTACAGACCCCAAGCCCTTTCGCTTTCTTATAGTTAAGGAAGTACTGATTAAATCTGGTGCGCATATCGTGCAGTCAATTATTTCGTCAGAGTGCATAGATTGAGTGCAGCCAATCTGGCGATTGGCAAACGAAAGCTGTGCACTATGAGGGAAAAAGTGCAGGCGAGATGCGTGCCAAGTCGCCAGGCGTGATTTAATCAGTGGTTCCTTAACACAGTTCAAAAGAGGTATCACCAGTTGGACTGGATAATCACGCGATGTGGTCTACTCCAACTCAAACGCCCCTGTATACAGCTGATAGTACTTCCCATGCTGGGATATCAGTTCCTCGTGGGTGCCCCGCTCAATAATCCGGCCCAGTTCCAGCACCAGAATGCTGTCCGAGTTCTGCACTGTGGACAGGCGGTGGGCTATCACGAACACTGTACGCCCCTGCATCAGGCCGTCCATGCCCTGCTGCACCAGCCGCTCGGTACGGGTGTCGATGGAGGAGGTGGCCTCGTCCAGCACCATGACCGGCGGGTCCGCCACAGCGGCCCGGGCAATGCTCAGCAGCTGCCGCTGGCCCTGGGACAGGCTCCCCCCGTCACCGGTAAGCATGGTGTCATACCCGTCCGGCAGGCGGCGGATAAAGCTGTGGGCATTGGCCAGTTTGGCCGCAGCCTCTACCTCCTCGTCAGTGGCGTTCAGCTTGCCATACCGGATGTTCTCCCGCACTGTGCCGGTGAACAGGTTGGTGTCCTGGAGCACAATGCCCAAAGAGCGCCGGAGGTCCGGCTTTTTTATCTTGTTGATATTGATGCCGTCATAGCGTATCTTGCCATCCGCAATGTCATAGAATCGGTTGATTAGGTTGGTGATGGTGGTCTTGCCCGCGCCGGTAGCTCCCACAAAGGCAATCTTTTTGCCCGGGTCAGCCTCTATTTCAATATCATGAAGTACCAGCTTTTCTTCCGTATACCCAAAGTCTACCTCGTGGAGCTCCACATGGCCGGTCAGCTTGGTATACGTCACGGTGCCGTCCCCATGGGGATGCTTCCAGGCCCACAGGCCGGTGCGCTCTGTGCTCTCCACAATCTGGCCATTCTCCTCCCGGGCATTCACCAGGGTCACATAGCCCTCGTCCTGCTCAGGCTGCTCATCCATCAGGTCGAAGATGCGCTCCGCGCCTGCCAGGGCCATGACAATGGTGTTAAACTGCTGGGAAATCTGCCCAATGGGCATGGTGAAGGAGCGGCTCAGCTGCAGGAAAGCGGCAATACCGCCCAGGGTCAGCCCGCCCACCCCGGAGATAGCCAGGGCTCCGCCCACAACAGCAATCAGGGCGTATTGGAGGTGGCCCAGGTTGTTGTTCACCGGGCCCATCATATTGGCAAAGGAGTTGGCCTGGGATGCCTCAGCCTGCAGGGTGTTGTTCAGCACCTCAAACTGCTCCTTAGCCTTTTCTTCATGGCAGAATACCTTGATGACTTTCTGCCCGGTAATCATCTCCTCAATAAATCCATTGATTTCGCCCAAAGACTTCTGCTGGCGGACAAAGTATTTGCCGCTGTTGGCCCCAATCTTAGAGGAGACGAACAGCATGATTGCCACCAATACCAAAACCAGGCCAGTCAGAGGCAGGCTGGTCGTGACCATGGCCGCGAACACAGAAACCAGGGTAATCACTGTGTTGAAGATTTGAGGGATGCTCTGGGAGATAAGCATCCGCAGCGTGTCTGTGTCATTGGTATACCGGCTCATGATGTCGCCATGGGTGTGGGTGTCGAAGTACTTAATGGGCAGCTTCTGCATGTGGGCAAACAAGTCGTCCCGAATATCTTTCAAAATTCCTTGGGCCACAGTGACCATGAGCCAGTTGTACAAAAAGGTGGTACAAATCCCTGCCAGGTAGATAAGCGCCATGGTGCCAATGGCCCGCAGCAGGCCGGTGAACACAGGAGAATCGCTGAGCAGCAGAGGGCTGATGTAGTCGTCAATCAGGACTTCCAAGAACATGGAGCCCGCCACCCCGGCCAGGGCGCTGACGAGAATACACAGGAACACCACTGCCATACGGATGCGGTTGGGCAGGCTCATATAGCTGAGCAGCCGCTGGATAACCTTTCTGGAATTTTTCGCTTTGGGCCTATTCTTGGCGAAGGCCGCGCCCATTGGTCCTCTAGGAGGCATTTGCTGCATCCCCTTTCTGCTGAGATTCGTATACTTCCCGATAGATGGCGCTGCTCTTGAGCAGCTGGTCATGAGTCCCCACGTCCGCGATGGTGCCTCCATCCAGCACCACGATTTGGTCCGCGTCCTGCACAGAGGAGATTCGCTGGGCTATAATCAGCTTGGTGGTGTCCGGAATCTCCTGGCGGAATGCCTGGCGAATCATGGCGTCTGTGTGGGTGTCCACCGCGCTGGTGGAGTCGTCCAGAATCAGAATCTTTGGTTTTTTCAGCAGGGCCCGGGCAATACAGAGCCGCTGCTTCTGGCCGCCGGACACGTTGGAGCCCCCCTGCTCAATGTAAGTATCGTACTTATCCGGGAACTCCTGGATAAAGCTGTCTGCCTGGGCCAGGCGGCACACCCGCTGGATATCCTCATCTGTGGCGTTCTCATCGCCCCAGCGCAGGTTCTCCTTAATGGTGCCGGAGAAGAGCTCGTTCTTCTGCAGCACCATAGCCACCTCTTCCCGCAGGGCCTCTACATTATAGTCCCGCACGTCCTGGCCGCCCACCAGGACCCGGCCCTTCTGCACGTCATAGAGCCGGGGAATCAGCTGCACCAGGCTGGACTTGCCGCTGCCTGTGCCTCCCAGAATGCCCACGGTCTGGCCGGGCTTAATATGCAGGTTCACGTTTTCCAGACAGGTTCGGTCAGAGCGCTTGTAGTTGAAATCCACGCCCTCAAAATCAATGGAGCCGTCCTGCACAGCGGTCAGGTTCTTTTCCCCGTCCACAATGTCGCTCTCCTCATCCAGTACCTCAATGATACGGCCGGCAGAGGCCCGGGACATGGCGCCCATAACGAAAATCATGGTAAGCATCATCAGGCTCATCAGCACCTGCATGGCATAGGACATCATGCTCATCAGCTGTCCGGTGGTCATCTCGCCGCCCACAATCATCTTTGCACCGAACCAGGAAATCAGCAGAATCACAGCATACATGCAGAACTGCATCAAGGGAGAGTTGAAGGCCAGGATTCGCTCCGCCAAAGTGGAGTCTTTGCGAATCAAGTCGCTGGCCTCCACAAACTTCTCGGTCTCGTGCTCCTCCCGCACAAAGGACTTGACCACCCGGATGCCCCGCAGGTTCTCCTGCACCACGGTGTTCATCCGGTCATAATGCTTGAACATCCGGGTAAAGGCCGGGTGGGCCTTGCTGGAGATAAAGCCCAGCCCCACCCCCAGCACCGGGATAGCGGCCAGGAAAATCAGGGCCAGCCGGGCGTTCACGGTGAAGGCCATAATCATGGAGAAAATCAGGGTAGAGGGGGCCCGCACCGCAATGCGGATCAACATCTGGAACACGTTCTGCACATTGGTCACGTCCGTGGTCAGCCGGGTGACAATGCTGCCGGTGGAGAATTTGTCAATATTGGAGAAGGAATAGGTCTGCACCTTGTGGTACATGGCCCGGCGCAGGTTCTTGGCAAAGCCGGTAGAGGCCCTGGCTCCGTAGACGCCGGACAGAATGCCGAACAGCAGGGAGACCAGCGCGCAGACCACCAGCAGAATCCCCATCTTCCAAATAACACCCATGTTCCCGGCATTGATGCCGTCGTCAATCATGGTTGCCATCAACAGGGGGATGATGACCTCCATCACCACCTCTAAAGAGGCCGTGACAGGGGTCAATAGGGTGTCTTTCTTATATTCCCGCACAAAGCGGGAGAGCTTGCGAATCATGTTGGGGTGTCATCCTTTCATAAAAAGATTAGCTCTGCTCTTTGCCCTCAATGGCTGTGCGTATCTTGCCGCACAAGCGGATGAAGGTCTCTTTTTCCTCTGGGCTCAGCCCGGAGGAGATTCGGGCCTCAATACCCTCAATGGTCTTCTGGAAACGCTCCTGGCTCTGGACGGCCTTATCCGTGAGCTCAATTTTTTTCAGCCTGGCATCCCACTCCACCGGGCGACGGGTAATCATGCCCTCCCGCTCCATGACCTGCAGAATGCCTGTCATGGTAGAGCGGCGCACGGAGAAATGCTTCTGCAAATCCCGCTGGTAGATGTCCCTGTCCCGGTTGTCATAGAGAAAGCCAATGAGCCATCCATACATGCCCGCCCCGGAGCGGGAGCCGTCCTCGCCCTGGTACTGGTGGGTCAGCCAGCGAATCATATGGGACAGGCCGTTGATATGAAAACCGATTTCGTCCCAGTGCTCGGCATGACGGAAACCGTTGTCCTGGCCGCATTTCTTGTCCATGGGAATCCTCCTTTCGTGAGAAATAGTACGAGTCTGGACAGTTAGACGCCGGACAGTTTGAAGTTGTACTGTTAGGTTTTGAACTGTTCGCTAACTAACAGTATACTGGAAGGGAAAGGAAATGTCAAGAGGGGAGAGAAAAATTTCTTCTCCCCAATCCCCTCTCTGGATAAACAGGAAGAGCGCCTCCAATGAAGCGCTCTCCTCAAAAGAACATAGTCTTAAAAGCAGAAGTATAAAGAAACATGAAGGACAAGGAAGGACAGTTTTGTCCAGAGCAATACCTTTGTGGCTCTCGCCCTGTCAGGATTCCTCCTCCGAATTTGCCAGGCTCCCTTGAAGGGCTTTCCTTTTTTGGAATCCGGCTTTTAAGGAACCACTGATTAAATCACGCCTGGCGGCTTGGCACGCATCCCGCCTGCACTTTTTCCCTCATAGCGCACAGCTTTCGTTTGCCAATCGCCAGATTGGCTGCACTCAATCTATGCACTCTGACGAAATAATTGACTGCACGATATGCGCACCAGATTTAATCACTACTTCCTTAATCCTCCAGCTGAGCAGTATAAAGGTGATAGTACCGTCCCCGCTTTTCCAGCAGCTCCTGATGGGTGCCCATCTCTGCAATGCCCTTATCGGATATGTACAAGATACGGTCACAGTTCTTGATGGTGGAGAGCCGGTGGGCGATGATAAAGGAGGTGCGCCCCCTCAAAAGAGCCTGCAGGCCCTGCTGGACCAGCTTCTCGGTCTTGGCGTCAATGGAGGAGGTGGCCTCGTCCAGCACCAGAATCTTCGGGTCAGAAAGCAGAGTGCGTGCAAAGGCCACCAGCTGCTTCTGGCCCTGGCTGAGCCGGGAACCCCGCTCGTTCACCTGGGTGTGATAGCCCTGCTCCATCTGGCTGATGAACTCATGGGCGCACACAGTCTTGGCCGCGGCAATGACCTCCTCGTCCGTGGCGTCCAGACGGCCATAACGGATGTTGTCCATAATGCTGCCGGAGAAAATGAAGCTGTCCTGGAGCATGATGCCCATCTGGCTGCGCAGAGAGTGGAGGGTCACCTGGGAGATGTCGTGCTCGTCCAGCAGCACAGCTCCGCCGGTCAGATTATAAAACCGGGACAGCAGGTTCACCACCGTGGTTTTGCCCGCGCCCGTGGGTCCCACCAGAGCCACAGACTCACCAGGCTCCACATGCAGGTCAAAGTTTTCCAGCACATTCACTGTGCCGTCATAGGAGAAGGTCACATCCTTAAAGTCCACCTCGCCCTGAATGGCGGGCAGCTCAGTGGCTCCAGGCAAATCATCTACTGTGATGGGTTCATCCATCATCTCAAAGATACGCTCCAGATAGGCCACTGCGTTGATGAAGGTGTTATACAGGTTGGACAGGCTCAGCATGGGCTGCCAGAACCGCCAGGCATAAGAGGCCAGGGCAATCACCGTACCAATCTGCATGCTGGGCCCCAAAATGGTCAGGCCAACCAGATACATGGCCCCCACCACCCAAGTGGAGATATTTTCCACAGAAACCCAAATCAGGTTGCTGGTATACTGGGCCTTCATCCAGGTACGGTAGCAGTTCTTGTTCAGCTTGTCATAGATGGCGGCGTTCTCCTCCTCCCGGGTAAAGGCCTGGGTGATTTTCATGCCGTCTAGGCTCTCGTGGAGGTAGGCGTTCAGGTTAGAGCTCTTGTTGGAAACGTCCTGCCAGGCCCGGCGCTGGGCGGGCTTCACCAGGAAGATAACCACCAGCAGCAGGGGGATGCCTGCCATCACCACCAAGGACAGCCGCACATCGCAAATCAGCATGAAGATGGCAATGAGAATCAGGTTGAAGATTTCCAGCACAAAATTGATGATGCCATTGGACAGGGCGTCTGACACGCTGTTTACATAGTTGATGACCCGGGTCAATATTTTGCCGTGGGGCCGGTCGTCGTAGAACTGGAAAGGCAGCTTCTGGAGATGGGTAAACAAATCCTTGCGGATGTCATAGATAATCTCCTGGCCTACCTCAATCATGTACTTGCTGCGCACCCGGGCAAACAGGATGGAGGTCACAATGGCCCCCAGCATACACACGGACAGCAGCACCAGCTCTTTCACGTCTTTGTTGGGCACAGACACGTTGATGCCCCGCTGAATCAGCAGGGGGCCCACCAGCGCCGCGGCGGCGGAGATGGCGGAATAGAGAAGGGACAGGACCATCTTTTTCTTGTGGCGGCCAATATAAGTACCGGCCCGAAGCAGATGCTTTATATTAAACGGGGTTTCCAGGTTTTCGTCAACGTCAAAGCGGTTTCTGGCCATTTAACCCACCTCCTTTTTGGGGCTGTTCCCAGCTTCGGGAGCAGTTTCATCCTGGCCGTTCTGCAGCAGGAAGACCTCCCGGTAATAGCCGGGCTTTTGGGACAGCTCCTGGTGGGTGCCCACCTGGGTAATCTGTCCATCCTCAATGATGACCACCTTATCTGCCCGCTTGGTGGTGGAGATACGCTGGGCCACAATGATTTTCGTGCAGGGGAAATCCAAATTGGCCAGCTGCTCCTGGATATACTTCTCAGTCTCCAAGTCTACAGCGCTGGTGGTGTCATCCAGAATCAGCACACTGGGCCGCACAGCCAGGGCCCTTGCCAGGGCGATACGCTGCTTCTGCCCGCCGGAGAGGCCGGTGCCCCGCTCGCCAATTACTGTGTCAAAGCCCTGGGGCAGCTTCTCGGCAAAGTCCACGTCCGCCATTTTAGCAAAGCGGCGCATTTCCTCCTCAGGCATATCGCTGTCTCCATAGGCAATGTTCCCATCCACTGTGTCCGAGAACAGGAACACATCCTGGGTGGCCATGCCAATGGCGCTGCGCAGAGCCTTCAAATCATACATACGTACCGGCAGGCCGTCAATTTCCACTGTGCCTGAGGTGGCGTCAGAGAACCGGGGAATCATGCTGACCAGAGAGGTTTTGCCCGCGCCTGTGGGGCCCATGATGGCCACGGTCTCCCCAGGCTGGACGCGCAAGTCAATGTTCTTCAGTACCTGATGGCCGTGAAGGGTCAGACCTACGTCCTTGAACTCCACTGCCCCCCTGACGCGGCCCTGGGGCAGCTTGGCGTCAGGCCGGGTGGTGATGGTGGACTTGGCGTAGTACAACTCGATAATCTTATTGGCACTGGCAAAGAACCGCTGCAAATCGTTCAGATGCATGCCCAGGGTGCGCATGGGGTCTGAGAGGGTCCAGGTCAGGCCGTTGAACATGGTGAAGGTGCCGATGGAGATGCGCCCGTTAATCAGGAACAGGCCGCCCACCAGCAGCACGGCGATGGACAGGGACTGGGAGAAGGTTTCAATAAAGGGGCTGTATTTCAGCCACAGCAGGGAGGCAGTCTTGTTGGCCTCCTTATAGTCCCGGTTCTTTTCATCAAAGCGGGCCTTTTCATACTCCTCCCGGGCAAAGGCTTTTACCACCCGGTTGCCGGAGATATTTTCCTGGGCCGCGGTGTTCAGGCTGGAGAGCTTTTCCCGCAGCTCCACATACAAGGGGTGCACCCGGCGGGAGAACAGCATGGTCAGCACAAAAATAATGGGGGTGACAGCCAGCATCACCAGGGCAAACTGCCAGTCTGTCACCAAAAAGGTGACAGCAGTGGTGCTGAACAGCACAATGCAGTGAATCAGCTGGCGGATGACCCAGCACACCGCGTGGCGAATCATGTCCATGTCGCCGGTCAGGCGGGTCATCAAATCGCCGGTGCGGTACTGGCTGTAAAAGGCCTGGTCCTGCTCCTGCATGTTTTTGTACAAATCCCGGCGCAGCTGATAGATGAGCTTCTGAGAGCTGGTCTCATAGCACATAATCTGCAGATAGCCAAACCCAGTGCGGAAGAGCACAAAGCCAATCAGCACTGCCACCAGCACGGTAAGCTGATGGACAGCCTCAGGAGTGACAATGCCGGTCTCCTGCAGAGGGTCAAAGACAGTGTCCATGATTCTGGCCGTAATCATGGAGTTGCCCAGGGCCAGCACAGCCAAAACAGCTGTGGAGCACAGGGCAAAGATGTAACGCTTTCGGTGGCCAGCCATACGCGACCACACCCATCTGAGCTGGAACATGATGATTTCCTCCCCGGCAGCAAGCCGGATATAAAAATATTTTGGCACTCCCCAGGGCCGCGGTTCCCCAAAGAGGCCGGAACCTGCGGTAATAGGAGAAAGCGCCTGCCTTTTGGGGGCGTTTGGCGCAAATCCTATTGCCGCAACTTCTCAAAAGTTCTTTCTATTATAGCGAACGGGGAGAAAAATGAAAGAGGTTTTGCTCAAAAATTCAAAATTCAGCAGTGTGACGGATTTTTGTCAACCTGGGCTTCTTCTTGTGTCAAAACCAGGGAGGCAGGCCCAAAAGCAGAAAAACCTCCACTGCCTCTGATGCTTACCTTAGGAAACATCACGGTCAAGGGGCTTCCCTTGAAAGGGAAGTTCAAAAATGAAACAGCCCTCCGGGGAATTCCGGAGGGCCTGGCTTATGTTTCAACCAGCTTTTGGCTGACCAGCCAGTGCTCGATTCGCTGGATGGTCTGGTAAGAGTCCTGCTCCTGCCCATGGCAGGAGCAGAGGGTGATGATGTAGCGCTCATTGGTCTGGCGAACAGAGACAGTCTCGTTGGGGGCCAGCAACTCCTCCGGGACAGTGATAAGATATGCGGCGTTGTCCCCATAGAGGTACTCCCGCTTCTCCCAGCGCCGGGGGCCGTCAACCCAGGGGCCGCCGTTGGGGACCATGTAGGCGTAGCCCAGGCCGGAATATGAGGAGGCGTGGCCCAGATAGCGGAAGGAAAAATCCGGGCTCTCCAGCGCTTCTGGCTCCTCCTCCCTGCGCCAGAACCCAAAAGCCTGCTCCCGCAGCTTTACCAGGGTGGTGCCTTCCTGCCCCCGCAGGGCGGCGACGCGGATGTGCTCCTGCTCACAGTCTATAAAATCATCTACAAGCTCAGCCTTTCCCGGAGCAATACCGTTGAGCCACAGGGAGACAGGATAGCTGCTGAAGCTGTAAATCAGGAGCAGACACAGAAGCAGAGCCACCACTATTTTCATGGCCATGAAGACCTTTGCCCGCCTGGGAGCAATAACCGCGCTTTTCATTCTTCATCTTCCTCATACTCTAAAATATCCCCGGGCTGGCAGTCCAGCGCCTGGCACAGCCCTGCCAGGGTAGAAAACCGCACCGCGTTCACCCGGTTATTTTTCAGCTTGGACAGGTTCACGTTGGTGATGCCCACCTGTTCCGCCAGCTGGTTCAGGGACATTTTCCGCTCCACCATCATCCGGTCCAACCGCAATATGATATGCCCCATACAGCTACCTCACACCAGACCGTCTATGTCCTTTTGCATCTCCATGCCCAGGGCGAACACCTGGGACAGGCAGAACATGAGAATCCCTATGACCAGGTTTTCCATCCCCACGTGGACCTCCACCCCTTCGGGGCCCAGGATGCATACGGCCAGGGTGCTCATGGCGAACTGTACCACCAGGATGGCGAGAAAGAAAATGCCAGTCTCCCACATCATGCGCACATTGTCCTTTTGGAAGGGGGTTCTGCCCTCTGAGAACTTGGTCAGTCCTTGGGTGGTGCGCAGAATCAGGTTCACATTGCGGAAGACAAAGCCCATCAGCGCCAGGGATACGGCCCCGGTGAGCAGGAAAATCACCATTGCCGGACGAATAATCTGCGCCTCTGAGTCGGTGGCGACCAGGGAGAAGCCCTTCACCGTCAGTTCCTCTTCCGCCTCAGCTCCGAGGACCCACTCACCCGGCAGATATGGGTCAAGGAGGAACAGCGCAAGCCCTACCAAAAGGCTCACCGCCCCAATGTGGTAGGCAACCTCAAACAGCTTGGAGAACACAGCGGCAACCCTGGTCAGCGCCTTTCTACGCTTTTCGCTTTGGTTCTGGTCATTGGTCCAGTTTGTCATAACAGAAGCACCTCCATAGTTGGTATGCCCCTATTATATATCTCGATTTATCGTTTGCCAATACAAATTTATCGTTTTTCGATAATATCCTTGAGCTGCATTGGGTCTCCTGCCAGATACCTTGCCCCGTGCTCCAAAAGCTCCTCCTGAGAGCGGAACCCCCACCGCACCCCGCAGGAGTCCATTCCGGCGTTGCGGGCCGTGTCCATGTCCACACCGCTGTCGCCAATGTACAGGGTCTCCTGAGGCGTGACCCCCAGTTCCTCTGCCATAGCAAGAAGGGCCGTGGGGTCCGGCTTGGTGGGAATCCCCTCCCGCTGGCCATGGATTGCATCAAAAATGCCTGGATACAGCTCTGCCACAATGGCCTGGGTCATATCGTCCGGCTTGTTGGAGAGAACTCCCAGCCGCATTCCCTGGCTGTGCTGGTACTCCAAAACCTCAGGCACACCAGGGTAAGCGCCCACCAGGGCCAACGGGTCAGCGGCATACCGGCTGTCATACTCAGCCCGGAAAGCCCGGCGGGCTTCCCCTGTAAAATGGGCGCCCACATGGGCAAGCATACGCTCCATGAGCACGTCCGCGCCGTTGCCCACCAAAAACCGGTAGTCCATGATGTCAATGGCCGGCAGGCCGAAGCTCTCCAGTGTGCAGTTGCCGAAATAGGCAATGGAGTGGAGCGTGTCGGCCAAAGTGCCGTCCAAGTCAAAGATACAGGCTGCATAGGGTTTGTTCATGGGGAATGGCTCCTTTCGCTATAGGTTCAGAGATAAGGTTTGGGATTTCAGGGCACGGAGGAGAGCTGGCCGCTCCGCCTTCACAAACCCTACCCCCATTCCTTAGTTTTTTTAGTATACACCATCCGCCGCTGAAAAGCAAATCCGCCTGCTCTGTTCATAAATCACCAAAGGATGTTTGTCAGCTAACCCTGTTGATTTTGCTTTCAGCCGGTGATATAATAGAGCGGTATCATACCGTTTGGGAGGCGAGAATAATGCCCATGCACTGCACGGGCCCTATCTTTTCTGTTGAGAGCATATGAAGCATACCGACTTTTTTCTCCGCTGCCTCTGGTTTGAAGGCGGGGATATTCCTCAAACCCTGACATTTACCTGCCTGGCCCAGCAGTGGGAATGCTTCCGGGTGGGCATTGGCTCAGAAGAGACTGCTGCCCGTCTTGCCTACGGCCAGGAAGAGCTTGCCCGTTATCGGGACAGCAGCCTCCCGCGCATTACCGGGCTCAGCCACAGGCCGGGGACAGCTTTTCTGCACCAGCATTTCTCCTTCTTCTCTCAAGAGGCCCCGGACTGCCTTTTGATTGAGGCAGTATGTCAGGGCGGCACTCTGCGGGAGACTGTGCCAATCGTCCCCTATCAGAGCGGGAATGCCTATGTTTTCCCCCTGCGGGGCACCTTCCTGGTCACGGATACTTACCCCTCCATCAACTCCCACCGCTGGTGCCGGAACAGCGAGTTTGCCTTTGATGTGGGCGCCTTTGACGATACGCTCAGCCAAAGCACCATTGGGGGTACCCCGGTATATGCGGTCTGCGCCGGGGTGGTGGAGGAGACTTTTGACGGCCTGGAAGACACTGGGGAGGACACGGATTTGGAGGGTGTGGAAGCCCGTTTCGGCGAACACGCCCGGATTGACGGCAATCATGTACTGATTCGCCACCTAGGAGACGAGCTGAGCCTGTACTCGCACCTGGAAAAGGGCAGTGTCTGTGTGCGGCCCGGGGAGCGGGTGGAGGCTGGACAGCTGTTGGGCCGGGTAGGAAGCAGCGGCTCCAGCTGGCTGCCCCATCTGCATTTCCATGTGATGCAGGAGGGTATCGCAGGCCCTAGGGTGCCGGTGGTGTTCCAAGGACTGACTACCCTTTTAGGCGAACCCTGCCAGTTGGAGGACACAGTGAATCTAATCCGGTACATGCCGGAAGAGGAGCGGTAAGCCCCGCCTGACGGCCCGGGCAGATGTTTTCCTCAAACACAGGCGTCCAAACTTTTATCCCGCGAACTCAAAACCGTCCTTTCCGCCGGGTTTTGCGCCTATGCTCTGAGCCGTTGCATACTTGAACCCATACTAAAAAAACAGGAAGTGAACACCTTATGGATTATAACGCCAAAGCCCTTGAAATGCACCGCCAATGGCAGGGCAAGCTCCGTATTGAGACCCCCTGCCCCCTGGAAACCCGCGATGATTTATCTGTAGCTTACACGCCCGGCGTAGCTGCCCCCTGTCTGGAAATTGCCAAGGACACAGGGAAATCCTATGAATTCACCCGCCGGGGGAACCTGGTGGCTGTTGTCACCGACGGCACCGCCGTGCTGGGCCTGGGGGACATTGGCCCGGAGGCCGGTATGCCTGTGATGGAGGGGAAATGCGCCCTGTTCAAGGCCTTTGCCGGTGTAGACGCCATTCCCCTATGCATCCGCTCCAAGGATGTGGATGAGATTGTCCGCACAGTAGAGCTGCTGGCAGGCTCCTTTGGGGGCATCAACCTAGAGGACATTGCCGCGCCCCGGTGCTTTGAGATTGAGGCAAAGCTCAAGGAGCGCCTGGACATTCCGGTGTTCCACGACGACCAGCACGGCACTGCCGTGGTCACAGTGGCGGCCATGCTCAACGCGCTAAAGCTGGTGGGCAAGGAAATCAGCCAGGTTTCCGCTGTGGTGAACGGCGCGGGAGCGGCTGGCTCAGCCTGCACCAAGCTGCTGATGGCCCTGGGCCTGCGGAATGTGGTGGTCTGCGACAGGCAGGGAGCCCTGGTTCCGGGCCTCCCCGGCATGACCCCAGCCCAGGCCCAGCTGGCAGAGGAGACCAATCCCCAGCGCAAATCCGGCTCTCTGGCCGATGTGCTTAAAGGGGCGGATGTGTTCATGGGCTTCTCGGCCCCAGGCTGTGTCACCAAGGAGATGGTGGCCTCCATGGCCAAGGACGCTGTTGTCTTTGCCTGCGCCAACCCCACCCCGGAAATCTTTCCCCAGGAGGCCCTGGAGGCAGGGGCCAGGGTGGCAGGCTCCGGCCGCTCGGACTGCGCCAACCAAATCAACAATGTGCTGGCTTTCCCTGGCATCTTCCGGGGCGCCCTGGACGCCCGGGCCAAAGATATTAACGACGCCATGAAACTGGCTGCTGCCCGGGCCCTGGCTGGGCTCATTGCCCCGGAGGAGCTTCGGGAGGACAACATCATCCCCAGCGCCTTTGATAAGCGGGTGGCCCCGGCCATTGCGGCGGCGGTGGCGCAGGCCGCCCGGGAAACCGGCGTGGCCAGAGTGTAATATTCTATTTATAGAAATGTCTCCCCGCCCTGCGGGCGGGGAGAACACGGAAAATGATTTCCTGTCTTTTACTGTTGGAGCAATAAAATATAAATGCTATGATTCATTTTGAGGAGGGAACGATTATGATTCCAAAGGGAAAGAAAAACATTTACGGCGTAGTGCTGGTGGGCGTGTTCGGGGCGCTGGTGTTTGTGTCCAACTATCTCAGCGTACCCATCCCGGTGGCCATCGGGGACGTGAGCCGCATTCACTTTGGCAACATCTTCTGCCTGCTCTCCGGTTTTGCTCTGGGGCCGGTGTGGGGCGGGCTGGCGGCGGGCATTGGCTCCGCGCTGTATGACCTGACCAACCCGGCCTATATCGCCTCAGCGCCCTTCACCTTTGTGTTCAAGTTCCTGCTGGCGGCGGTATGCGGCTGGGTGGCCAATGGGGGCGGCGCCAACGCGGAGAAGCACATCCGCAACATCCTGGCCGCAGTCTCCGGCAGTGTGGTGTATATGGTGCTGTATTTGAGCAAGAGCTTCTTCCAGGGAATTCTGCTGGGCAGCGAGATGGGCGCTGTGCTCACTGCTGTGGGTACCAAAACCGTGACGTCCAGCATCAACGCGGCTATTGCGGTAGTGGTGTCTGTGCCGCTGTACACAGTGCTGCGGGCAGCGATTCGGAAGTTTTTCGTGTCAGCGAAAATGGGCTGAATGGGATAAGGAAGTTAAAAAGCACGGCTCGGGCTGGAGGCCCGGACCGTGCTTTTTATTTGGGAAAGGGAAACGCTCCAGGGCTCTGTCTCCCCTGCTCTCTTGTCCTCTTACTTCAATTCCCGGCTCTGGATTTCTGCCTTTGCCTTCTCTATGAACTCCTCCGCGCTCATGGAGCCCAAGTCCCCTTCTTTGCGGTGGCGCACCGAGATGCCTGCTGACTCAATCTCCTTATCTCCCACCACCAGCATATAGGGGGTCTGCTGCACTTGAGCCTCCCGGATTTTATAGCCGATTTTCTCAGCCCGCAGGTCGCACTCCACTCGGAGCCCGGCCTCCTCCAGCTTGGCCGTGAGGGCGTTAGCGTAAGCGTGGTGGCGCTCGGAAATGGGCAGCACCACCGCCTGCACCGGGCTCAGCCACAGGGGGAACTTACCTGCCAGGTGCTCGGTAATCACGCCGATAAAGCGCTCAATAGAGCCCAGCACTACCCGGTGAATCATGACAGGCCGGTGCTTCTGGCCGTCCTCGCCGGTGTATTCCAGCTGGAAGCGCTCCGGTAGCTGGCTGTCCAGCTGGATGGTGCCGCACTGCCAGGTGCGGCCCAGGGAGTCAGCCAGGTGGAAGTCCAGCTTGGGGCCATAGAAAGCCCCGTCACCCTCGTTGATAATGAACTCCTTGCCCATGCCTGTGATGGCCTGCTTGAGGATTTCCTGGTTCTTCTCCCACTCCTCCACAGTGCCGATGTGGTCCTCAGGCATGGTGGAGAGCTCAATGGTATAGCTCAGGCTGAAGATGGAGTAGAATTCGTCAAACAGCCGCACTGTCTCCTGGATTACGTCCAGCATCTGCTCCTGGGTCATAAAGATGTGGGCATCGTCCTGGTTAAAGCACCGCACCCGGAACAGCCCGTGTAAGGTGCCGGAGAGCTCGTGCCGGTGGACCAGGCCAATCTCTCCCATGCGCAGGGGCAGTTCTTTATAAGAGTGGGGCTCGCTGGCGTAGACCAGCATCCCGCCCGGGCAGTTCATGGGCTTCACGGCAAAGTCCGTGTCGTCTATGACCGTGGTGTACATATTGTCCTTGTAGTGGTCCCAGTGGCCGCTGCGCTCCCAGAGCTGGCGGTTGAGCATAATGGGCGTGCTGATTTCCACATAGCCGTAGCGCTTGTGGACCTCCCGCCAGAAGTCCAGCAGGGTGTTTTTCAGCACCATGCCCTTGGGCAGGAAGAAGGGGAAGCCCGGCCCCTCCTCCCGGAGCATGAACAGGCCCAGTTCTTTGCCCAGCTTCCGGTGGTCCCGCTTCTTGGCCTCCTCCAGCATATTCAGATAGTCCTCCAGCTGGGAGGCCTTGGGGAAGGAGATGCCATAGACCCGGGTCAGCATTTTCTTGGAGGAATCCCCCCGCCAGTAGGCCCCGGTGACCGAGGTGAGCTTTATGGCCTTTACCCCGCCGGTGGACATAAGATGGGGCCCGGCGCACAAATCACAGAAGTCATTCTGCTCATAGAAGCTGATTTTCTCCCCATTGCCCGAGTGCTCCTCAATCAGCTCCTGCTTGTACTCCTGCCCAGCCATTTTCTCCATGGCCTGGGACGAATCCAGCTCAAAGCGGGTGAGCTCTATATTCTCTTTGACAACTTTTTTCATCTCCTCCTCAATCCTGGGCAAATCCTCAGAGGACAGGGGGGCGGGCAAATCAAAGTCATAGTAAAAGCCGTTGTCAATGGCCGGGCCAATGGCGAACTTGGCCCCAGGGTACAGCCTCTGCACGGCCTGGGCCAGGATATGAGAGGTGGTGTGCCAGTAGGCCTTTTTGCCCTCCGGGTCATCAAAGGTGAGGATTTCCAGGGCGCAGTCCTCGGTAATGGGTGTGCGCAAATCCACAACCTGCCCGTTGATTCGGGCCGCGCAGGCGGCCTTATACAGCCCCATGCCAATGGACTTGGCCACCTCTGCCGGGGATACCCCTGCCTCGAACTGTTTGGAGTTCCCTTTCAAGTCAATGGTAATCATACTTTTCTCCTTTCCGCCGGATTGGCGCAAAAAAGCGCCGCCCCAGCTCAAGAGCGGAAAGGCACTGGGCCTTTCGCTCTCTCTGGGGCGACGCGACCTTTTTGAGTAAGATTTAAGGCGCACCGCGGTTCCACCCGGATTTAAGACCTCCCGCACGGGAAATCTCCTCATAAACGACCTGTAACGGGGCCAAACCGGCTCGCTTCATCAGCGGCTGCTCCAAGGCGGTGCCTTCGGCAAGCCTGCCGCACGCGCTTTCAGCCGGTGACGCGTACTCTCTGGGGGCGGGGGGAATGAGCCGAAGAATCCTCTTCATAGCATTTGGTGTATTTAAAAATATTATAGACCACTGGGCGGGAATTGTCAAGCCTAGAGTCTGTTTAGGGAGTGTCCGTTCCGAGGAGTTTTTCGTGTTCCCCCGCCCTGCGGGCGGGGGA
>CAJTXF010000035.1 GCA_910580045.1 uncultured Eubacteriales bacterium | reverse complement strand
GGTGTTTTCGATTTTTCAAACAAGCCCTAAGCCTTTGAAGTGCGCTGGCTATAAAATCAGGGGCAACTCTCCCCTCACAAAAACCGGCACTGTTTCAGCCCTCCTGCAGATAGGCTAAAATTTCCGCCGCGTTGGTGTCTGGCTTTACCTTGGGCATGACCTTTTCAATCACACCGTTTTCGTCAATCACAAAGGTAGAGCGCACCACACCCATGCTCACCTTCCCGTAATTCTTCTTCTCCTGCCACACGCCGTAGGCTTCGATTGCGGCGCGCTCCGGGTCAGACAGAAGAATAAAGGGCAGGCTATGCTTTTCGGCAAACTTCTGGTGAGAAGCAGCCGAGTCCTTGCTTATGCCGATAACCACTGCGTTGATTTTATTGAACTCCTCATAGGCCCCCGCAAAAGCACAGGCCTGCCGGGTGCAGCCCGGGGTGTTGTCCCGGGGATAAAAATACAGCACAACCTTTTTGCCCGCAAAATCCCCCAGGGAGACCAGGTTCCCCTCCTTGTCCGGCAGGGTGAACTCCGGCGCTTTCATTCCAACTTCCAACATTTCAGCATTCTCCTTTCAAAAATACAAACTGTGTTTCATCTGACAGTTCCCTGTGGAACTGATAGCGCAAATCAGAAAACCGCTGGATGTCCTCAGGCTTTTCCGGGCGGTTCTCCGCCAGCCAGCGCACCATCTGGCCCCGGGCCATTTTGCACATGGTCCCTTTCTCAATGACGCGGCCCTCCTTCCACTCCCCAAACACACAGGTCAGCACCGGCGTGCCCGCCAGATGGGGGATGACCACCCGGCTGTACTCTTTAGAGGCCAGATTCAGCACCCAGCCGCCCTCTGCCGCCAGCTGAACCCCCAGCCGCGGGCCCCAAAAGGCATACAAATCCCTGGCACCGTCCACAGACAGCTTGGCCTGCATTTCCAGCCGGTATGGGACAACCCCGTCAAAGGGGCGCAGCATCCCGTAAAACCCGGAAAGAATCCGCAGATGGGCCTGCAGGTACTCCAGCTGGCCGGCATCCATGACCCCAGGGGCCATATAGCGGTATTGAATCCCTTCATAGGCCAAAATCGCGGGAGTCAAGCCCTGACGCAGCTCCATAGCCTTCAGGCGCTGGATGTTCTGCTGGGCAATGGAGTCATTGCACTTCCAGAGGGCCTGCAGAGCCTTTGGCTCCATGGCCCGGAGGGCAGAGAGCAGCCGCTCTGTCTGAGGGAGAAATTGAGGCAGACCGGCAACGGGGAGGCTGTCGGAATCTGTGTTCATTTTTTTCGCAGGTGAGATGATAATGCGCATGACCCCACATCCTTCCTGGCAGAGATTTTCCAAAAAGCAAGCACCAACCTAACGGCAAGCCCATCTCGGGGTCCAGGGGGGATTGCCCCCTGGCGGGGTTCGGGGCGACTTGGCGAAGCCAACGTCAGGATCCCCATGACCTTGCCCTTAAAGGACGGCGCCAAAAACCAAAGAGACGCAGAAGCTGACCCTATATCCCAAGTCCGTCAGAGGCACCAGAGTTCGCGAAGCGAGCCCTTCCGCGCCGCCCCATAAGCCGCAGAATGCAGCAAGATTCTGAGAGGCGGACGCCCAGCACAGGCGTTGGGAGGCTAAGCGTTCCCGCACGCTGCCGCTGCCTCTGCGGCAAGGGCCTGACAGCCAGCCGCCTCCCTCCCCCAAAGCGCCCCCCAAACCAAAACCCAGCCGCCAGACGGGCCTTTCATTTTTTCCCGGCTTCTCCCCGGCTCTCCCAAAACCTGGCCGCTCTCTGGTACAGAGCCACGCCGCCCAATCCGCACAGCACGCCCAGCAGCGCCCCCGCCAGCACGTCTGAGGGGAAGTGGACAAACAGGAACACCCGGGAAAAGGCAATCAGCCCTGCCAGCACCAGGGCCCCGCCGCCCCAGCGCTTATCCCGCCGGAAAATCACCACAGCCGCCGCAAAGGAGGAGCAGCTGTGCCCGGAGGGGAAGGAGTATCCCGAGGGGAAGGGGATGAGCAGGCGCATGCCGCTGGAGATATACTCAAAGGGCCTGGGCCGGCAAATGATGTTTTTCAGGGCCAGCTCTCCAATCAGCAGGCCCGCCAGCATGGCCAGGACCATGGCCCAGCCAGTGGAACGCCACCCGCTCTTTTTTCCAAACAGGATAAACCCCAGGGCCAGCAGGAGCCACACCGCGCCCCCTTCCCCCAGATAGGTGATAAAGGGAAAAACCGTGTCAGTAACAGCGTTGTGGCAGTTTCCATCAATAAATTTCAGAACAGACCAGTCGATTCTCTCGATTTGGTGCAGCATAGGCCGCTCCTTTCCATATGGTTTCCTTCATTGTAGCAGATTTCCGGCAGGAGCGCAAGGCGCATAATCCCAGCCCTCCAAGAATAAGATGCTAGTATCGAGAGATTTGGAGGGATTTACCCATGGAGCTTCACCACGTCAGCCGCCAGCAGGCCGCGGAAACCCTGGGCGCGGATACAGAGCGGGGCCTCTCCCCTGCCGAGGCCGCCCGCCGCCTGGCAAAATACGGCAAAAACCAGCTTCGGCCCGCCCGCCGCCAAAGCCTGCTGGGCCGCTTCCTCAGCCAGTTCAAAGACTTTATGGTGCTTATTCTGCTGGCCTCGGCAGCGGTCTCTTTCTGGGCTTCCAGTATGCAGGGGGACGGGGAGTACCTGGACTCCATCATTATTTTGGCCATTGTCACTGTCAACGCGGTGATTGGCACTGTGCAGGAGCTGCGGGCCGACAAGGCCATTGACGCCCTGCAAAAGCTCTCCTCCCCCCATGCCCGGGTGCTGCGGGGAGGCAAGCGCCTGACCGTGGACAGCGGGGATTTGGTCCCTGGGGACGTGGTCATCCTGAAAGCCGGGGATTTGGCCCCTGCCGATTTGCGGCTTATCACCTCTGTGGAGCTGATGGCAGAGGAGTCCGCCCTTACCGGAGAGTCAGCCCCAGTGGAAAAGGACGCGGAGGCCTTCTGCTCCAAGGACGCCCCCTTGGCTGAGCGGAGGAACATGGTATTCGCCTCCACAGGCATTTCCTCCGGGGCGGGGGTGGGCATGGTGACTGCCACGGGCATGGAAACCGCAGTGGGCCGGATTGCCGGGATGCTGGAGGAGGAGAGCTCCCCAGAGACCCCCCTGCAGGCAAAGCTGCGGCAGACCGGCAAGGTGCTGGGCCTGGGTGTGCTGGCCATCTGCGGGGTGATTTTCGGCCTGGGGCTGCTGCAGAAGTCAGAACCCCTGGAAATGTTCATGATTGCCATCAGCCTGGGGGTGGCCGCCATTCCAGAGGGCCTTACCGCTGTGGTGACCATTGTGCTGGCCATGGGGGTCAAGCGCATGGCCCAAAAGCGGGCAATTGTCCGGCACCTGCCCGCGGTGGAGACCCTGGGCAGCACCCAGGTCATCTGCTCTGACAAGACCGGCACCCTCACCCAGAACAAGATGACAGTCACCACCTTTTCCGGAGCCTTTGGCCCTGAGCCGGTGGACAGTACCACGGCCCAGTTCTGCCTGGAGCTTGGCAGCCTGTGCAATAACGCAGAGCTCCAGGGAAGCACCATCTCCGGGGACCCCACAGAGGCTGCCTTCCTCCGGGCTTGCCGCAAGGAGCAGGCCAAGCTGCGGGAGGCCTGGCCCCGGGTGGGAGAGATCCCCTTCTCCTCTGCCCGGAAGATGATGAGCACAGTCCACCGGCGGGAGGGGGGCTGCCGGGTAATCTCCAAGGGCGCGCCGGATGTGCTGATTGCCCGGTGCACCCACCAGCTCCGGGGCAGCGGCACAGTCCCTCTCAGCGGGGCGGCCAAGGCCAAACTGCTGGGGGAAATCTCCCGGCTGGCAGAAAAAGCCCTGCGGGTGCTGGCTGTTGCCTATAAAGACGTGGAGCAGCTGCCCACTGGAAGCGGCTCCGGAAAAGACAGGGAGCTGGAGAGCGGCCTGGTGTTCTGCGGGCTGATTGGCATGGAGGACCCGCCCCGCAAGGGGGTGCGCACTGCTGTGCTGGAATGCCGCCGGGCAGGCATTGTGCCTGTGATGATTACCGGTGACCACGCCGCCACAGCCCTGGCTGTGGCCCGGAAGGTGGGCATTGCCGGGGAGAACGATACAGTCCTTACCGGACAGGAGCTGGACCGGCTCTCAGAAGGGGAGCTGAGCCAGAAGCTCTCCGGCTGCCGGGTCTTTGCCCGGGTCAGCCCCCAGCACAAGGTGAAGCTGGTGAAAGCCTATCAGCGCCGGGGCCTGGTGGTGGCCATGACCGGCGATGGGGTCAACGACGCCCCGGCCCTGAAAGCCGCGGACATTGGCTGCGCCATGGGCAAAAACGGCACAGAGGTAGCCCGCTCCGCCGCGGACATGGTGCTGACAGATGACAATTTCTCCACCATTGTGGCCGCTGTGCGGGAGGGCCGGGGCATTTACAGCAACATCCGCAAAACCATTCACTTTCTCCTCTCCTGCAATATCGGCGAGATTCTGGTGGTGTTTTTGGCCTTTCTTCTGCGGGCCCCCACGCCCCTGCTGGCCATCCAGCTGCTGTGGGTAAACCTGGTCACAGACTCCCTTCCCGCCCTGGCCCTGGGGGCAGAGCCCATCCCCCGGACCGTGATGGAGGAGCCTCCCCACCACCGGGAAGAGAGTGTGTTCTCCGGCGGCATGGGCTTCTCTGTGGCAGTGGAGGGCTGCCTGGTGGGCGCCCTGTCCCTGCTGGCATACACCATAGGCCGGGTGTGGTTTGATTTGGATTCAGCCCAGCCAGTGGTGGGCCGTACCATGGCCTTTGCGGTGCTCAGCCTCTCCCAGCTGGTGCACAGCTATAATATGCGCTCCACCCGCTCTGTGCTGGAGCTGGGGATGTTCTCTAACCACAAGCTGAACTGGGCCTGCCTTATCTGCGCTTTGCTGATGGTCAGTGTGGTGGCCTTCCCGCCCTTGGCGGCCGTGTTCCGCACCGCTGTGCTCAGCCCCTTCCAGTGGCTGCTGGTGGGCGGTCTCTCCCTGTGCCCCCTGCTGGCGGTGGAAGGGGAAAAACTCCTGCTGGGCCGCGCCGGCTTAGGCCGGGCCGGCAAAGGCAAGAAGAAGCCTTCCCAACAGAAAAGGGTCCCGTGAGGGGCTCTTTTCTTTCCTCTTTCACATATGTTGTCAAGGAGTTGCCTTTACAATGGATTATCTCTGTGTTCCCCCGCCCTATGGGCGGGGGAACACGAAAAACTCCTCGGAACGGACGCTCCCCCTTTACAACTCATGACAAGGTGTTCGATTTACACCCAGCTGCGCCCTGATTCGACAAAAAAAGAGAGGGCCTCCCTGGAAAGGCCCTCCCCTTTATCCCGTTTCTCACCAAATCCTGCGTCAATTCACAAATATTTCACAAGAAATAGCGAAATGGTCACTTATTTCGACAGTCTTCGTAAATCAAATCGAGTATAATAACTCACGAAAGCTCACAATTAATAAAAGGCGGTCGAATCTTGTTCTATACAATATCTTGTGCTCAACATTCGCGCTGCCCCGCAAAATTGTAAAGGCTGTTCGCTTGCGGGAGTCTGGCCGGGGATAGCAGCCCCGGCCGGACCCTCACTGGCCTTTCACTTTCTGCATGGGCTGGGCCTGCAGGCTCAGCTTGTCAGAAATCATGGCAATGAACTCACTGTTGGTGGGCTTTCCTCTGGTGTTATGTATGGTGTAGCCGAAGTACGAGGTCAGAACATCCACGTCTCCCCTGTCCCAGGCCACTTCAATGGCGTGGCGGATGGCCCGCTCTACTCGGGAACTGGTGGTTGCATAGTGTTTCGCCACACTCGGGTAGAGCTGCTTGGTTACCGCATTGATAATCTCCGGCTCCTCAATGGCCATAATAATCGCGTCCCGCAGGTAGTGATAGCCCTTGATATGGGCCGGAACGCCGATTTGGTGAAGGATTTCCGTTACCTGCACTTTCAGCTGCGGGTCTGGGGGCGGAGTCTCAAAATGCCTGCCCCGGCCAGAGTATAAGGCAAATATCCTCTGAATCACCTCCCCTCTGTCATAGGGCATCAGCACAAAGCAGGAGGCGCCCGCGGCAAGGATTTCCCTCTCCAGCAGAGGGGTGCCGTAGGTTGACGTGACAACAAACAGCGGCTTTTCCATGCGGCTGTCCTGATTTACCGCCCGCATGACCCCAATGGCGTCCATGCCCGGCATAAACAGCTCCATGAGCACAACATTGGGCGACTCCGTCCTAATCCGCCGGAGCATCCGCTCTCCGTCCCGCTGCTCAAACATCACTTCCGCGCCGTGCTGGCGCAGACTTTCCATTGAGACGGCATCCCATTCGCCGTCTTCCGAAGAAATTAGAACCTTTACTTGTTTATCCATGGAAAACTCCTTTCACTTGTTCGCCAAGTGATGAAATTTTACCATATTTTCTTTCGTTCCGCAAGGGCAAAATGAAAATTTTTTGTAGCTTTTCGCGGATAAACTTGTAAGTTTCTGTCACTTCATACGTTACTGGAATTACTCGTCAATTTTCAGCAAAATCTGCAAAAGGATGCCCCGGCTCATTCTATTAAGTCTAGCCATTCCTTTCCATGGCAGATATCATACCATAAAATTCCAAACAAGCATTTTAGGCTTGTTTTTCTTTATACTTTTCACAAAATGGCGAGCGGACACATTTGTCCGCTTGCCATTTTGTACGGATTACAGATTTCGTTTCTGAAACTCTTCCAGCCCGGCTTTTGGCTCTCTGTCCATATCCAGCAGGCCGTTCACCTCCTGGAACACATCCGTCAGCTGGGTATAGCAATAGCCGCAGAAGCCCGGCAGTGCCCTGGCTCCGGCTGTAATGGCCCCGAACCGCTCTAAAAGGGCCTCCTTATCCGCCACCGCGCCGTTATAGCCCCAGTTCTCTCCCCCAGAATCCTTGGCCATGGCAATGCCGCCAAACTCGCTGAAAATCTTGGGCTTGCCCCAGTGGCCATAGCCCTGGGCTGTAATCATCCTGCCGCTGGGCGCACCCTGAAGAACCCCGTCCTCGCTGTCATAGGCAGGGGCCAAATCCTCGGGCCAGGCAGTATAGTCGTGGACTGTGACAATGTCTGTCTCCGCCTGCTCCCAGCCGTCATTGCCAGAGACCAGCCGGGTCCCGTCCAGGCAGTGCACCATATGATACAGGCAGTCATTCAGCTGCTGGGCCTCCCGCTGGCTCTGGATGGCAGGCACGCCCCAGGACTCGTTGAGCGGGGTCCAGACAATAATGGAGGGATGGTTGTAGTCCCGGCGGATGGCCTCGGACAAATCCCGCATCAGGCTGCGCTTTTCGCTGTCCCGCAGCCAATAGGCACTGGGCAGCTCGCTCCACACCAGCAGGCCCAGCTTGTCCGCCCAGTAGAGGTAGATAGGGTCCTCGAACTTCTGGTGCTTCCTGGCCCCGTTATAGCCCAGGGCCAGGGTGAGCTCCACGTCTCTTTTCAGGGCCTCCCCGCTGGGGGCGGTGAGCAGGCCGTCCGGCCAATAGCCCTGGTCCAGAATCAGCCGCTGGTACAAGGGGGAATTGTTCAGCAGAATCCTGTCCCCGCTCACGGTGATTTTCCGCATACCAAAATAGCTCTCCACCCAATCCACAACCTGGCCATTTTCCAGGGTCTCAATGGTCAGGTCATACAGGTTTGGGGCCCCGGGCTGCCACAGATGGATGCCGTTAATCTCCTGGTTGTGGCCCAGATACAGCACCGTCTGGGCAAAGCGGTCCCCCAGGCTCAGCTCCTGGACAGCCACTGGCTGCCCTTGGAAGGAGGCGCTCAGCCGGACTGCGCCGTTTTTGGGCAGCTCGTTCAGGGTGAGCTCCACCCGCAGCGCGCCGTTGTCCACATCCGGGCTCAGGCGGAAATCTTTGAGGTAGTACTCCCCCACCCCCTCCAGCCAGACGCTCTGCCACAGGCCTGTGACAGGGGTATACCAGCAGGCAAAGGGCTCCGGGCGATAGCTCTGCTTGCCCCGGGGCTGGTCACAGTCCAGCCTGTCCTCACAGCGCACGGTAAGGGTATGCTGGCTGCCAGCCAAATTTGTGAAATCAGTCACGTCAAAGGTGAAGTCAGAGTAACCCCCCAGATGGCTGCCCAGGAACTGGCCGTCCAGCCAGACGCTGGCCTCATAGTCTGCCGCGCCGAAGTGCAGGAGCCGCCGCAGGGAGAGCAGCTCCTCAGGCAGGGTGAAGCGCCGCCGGTACCAGACCACATCCACGTGCTTCTGGCTGTTGATGCCGGAGAGCCGGCTCTGATAGGGGAAGGGCACCTCAATCTGCAGCAGGCTGCCGCCCAGGGCAGAGTCCGGCTGATACCAGCCCTCCCGCAGGCCCTGGTTCTCTGAATCAAACGCAAAGTCCCACTGGCCGTTCAGGGTCAGCCAGCTCTGCCGCACTCTGTCGGGTCTGGGATATTCGGCTCGAATCGGGGTTGACATTGAAATCACAGTCCTTTCCGCGTTCTGAAAGTTTTATTCAGCGCATAATCGCGTATAGTGTATCAAATTTTCACACCGGCGTCAATGCACAGAGAGAATATAAGCAAAAAAATTTTCCCTCTTGGCTGGAGCCTTTCTAAAAAAACCAGAGGGTTAATGATATTTTGTCTATCGGGCGAAAAGCCTGCCCTGCGGCGTTTTAAGGCAGCCCACTGGCAGCTTTCCCAAGGGAACACGCTGCCCCCTGCATCCCTCTTCAAGTCCCTGTCCTTTACAGCTGTGGCCACTGTTTTCTGCTCTCTGCCCAGTTTTTTTCTCTCCTTCCCCAGCAAATATTGCCCAAGATATTGACAGACGCCCGCAGGATTGGTAAAATAAAGTGAATAGCACATTATAGAAGGTATTGGCCCTTCCTAATGAGGGAACAGGCTTTTGCAGTTACCAATTTGGAGGAGATTATCATGTATCATTGCCACACCCGTTTCTGCCTGTTGGGCGGACCCTGTCAGGCTTTCGGAGTGTTCCGGTCCATGCCGCCTCTGCCGAATTTTTTCTATGACTTTTCAGAGCATTCCTTATCCGGCAGCGTGGAGGCCATCTCCTCCGCGGACGTGCTTTTCGCCTATCTTCCCCACATGGACAGCAGGGACGCCGAAGCCGCGGCAGAGCTCTCCTCCCGCAAAAAGGAGGGCGCGCAGCTGATTCTGCTGACCAAAGGCGGGGAAATCGGCCCGCTCTCCCCCCAGACCCTGGAGAAGGTGACCGACATCTGGCCTGCCGCCATGTCCCAGGAGGAGGCCCGGTTTCGCTTCTCCCGCTGGCAGGACAGGGAACTGACCCAAAAGGAGCTGTGGGAGGCCAGCCAGTTTTTGGAGGCCACCATAAACAGCATCCCCAGCCTGATTTGGTATAAGGACAAGGACGGGGTGCACGAAAAGGTAAACGACAGCTTCTGCGCCACAGTGAACAAAACCAAGGCCCAGGTTCAGGGCCAGCGCCATGCCTATATCTGGGACGTGGAGCAGGACGACCCCGCCTGCATTGAGTCAGAAGAATATGTTATGCGCACCAAGACCACCTTGGTCTCCCAGGAGACTGTCCTTACCGGCGAGGGGGAGCGGCTGCTTACCACCTACAAGTCCCCCCTCTATGACCTGGACGGCCAGGTAATGGGCACTGTGGGCGTGGGCATTGACGTAACCCAGGAGCAGCTCTATGCCCAGGAGCTGGAGAGCAGGACCCGCTTTTTGGAGAGCATCTTCACCTCTTTGGACTGCGGGGTCATGTGCCACTCCCTGGACGGCACCCGGGTGCTGAGCGTGAACCAGGCCGCCTTAAACATTTTGGGATACGCTTCTCTGGATGAGCTTTTGGCAGACGGGTTTAACGTGGTAGCAAAGTCTGTGGCCCAGGAGGACCAGGAACCCCTGAAGTCCGCCATCATGGCCCTGACCCAGCCAGGGGACAGCGTAAACGTGCAGTATCAGGTGGTGCACAAGGACGGCACCCGGCTGCATGTGATGGGCAATGTGAAGCTGATTGAGGAGAACGGCGAGCTGTTCTATCAGCGCTTTCTGCTGGACTGCACGGCACAGAAGCTCCAGGAGCAGCGGGAGCGGGAGGAAGTGGAGCGCAAGCAGCTTGAGCTGGTCCATGCCCTTGCCATTGACTACAGCCTGGTGTGCGTATTTGATTTGGACACAGGGCTGGGCAGCCCTCTGCGCATCAGCAACTGTGAGCACGGGGTGCTGAACTCTTTCTTTGACCAAGGCGCCTCTTTGGCAGAGGCCCTGCAAAAATATATCAGCACCTGCGTTTTTCCAGCAGACCGGGAGCAGCTGTCTAAGACCTGTTCTCCAGAATGGCTGCGGGAAGAGCTGGAGCACAAGGATACCTGCTATCTGAACTACCGTACCTCCTGCCATGGAGAGATCAAGTACTTCCAGCTGAAAGCTGTGCGCTTTGGCTCTTGGGAGGGCGGCGGTCAGCGCGCCGCGGTTATGGGCCTGCGCAGTGTGGACGAGGAGACCAAAAAGGAGCTGGAAAAGACCGCCCTGCTCCAGGACGCCCTTGCCCAGGCCAACCGGGCCAGCAAGGCCAAAACCACCTTCCTGAGCAATATGTCCCACGACATCCGCACCCCCATGAACGCCATTGTGGGCTTTACCTCCCTGGCCCTGACCCATATTGACAGGCGGGACCAGGTGGAGGAATATCTGAAAAAAATCATGACCTCCGGCAACCACCTGCTCAGCCTGATTAACGATATCCTGGACATGAGCCGGATTGAGAGCGGCAAAATCCACCTGGATGAGGAAATCTGCAGCCTGCCGGAAATCCTTCACAGCCTGCAGAATATTGTGCTGGCGGACATCCGCTCTAAGCAGCTGGACTTCTCTGTGGACACCCTGGATATTATGGACGAGGAGATTTTCTGCGACAAGCTGCGGCTGAACCAGGTGCTTCTGAACCTGCTGGGCAACTCTATCAAATACACCAGCGCCGGGGGCTCTGTCAGTATGCGCATCACCCAGAAGACCGGCGCGCCCCAGGGCAGCGGATACTATGAATTCCGCATTAAGGACACTGGCATTGGCATGAGCCCGGAGTTTGTGAAGCATATCTTTGAGCCCTTTGAGCGGGAGCGCAATTCCACCATGAGCGGCGTGCAGGGCACCGGCCTGGGCATGGCCATCACCAAGAACATTGTGGACATGATGAACGGCTTGATTGAGGTGCGCAGCGAGCAGGGCGTGGGCACAGAGTTTATTGTCTCCTTCTGCTTCCGGCTGAGCCCCGGCGCCCGGGAGAACCAGCAGATTCCCGAGCTGCACAACCTGCGGGCCCTGGTGGTGGACGATGACTTCAACACCTGCGACAGCGTGACTTATATGCTCCAGCAGATTGGTATGCGGGCAGAGTGGACCCTCTCCGGCCGGGAGGCGGTGCTGCGCACACGCCAGGCCGTGGCCCGCAACGACAGCTATTGTGTGTACATTATTGACTGGCTTATGCCGGACATGAACGGCGTGGAGGTGGCCCGGCGCATCCGCAAGGAGACCGGCGGGGACGCGCCCATTGTGATTCTCACGGCCTATGACTGGGCAGATATTGAGGAGGAGGCCAAAGAGGCCGGTGTCTCCGCGTTCTGCCGCAAGCCCCTGTTTGCCTCTGAGCTGCGCAGCTGCCTGCGCTCTGTGGTCAGCCTGGACGGCTCTATGCCCCAGGAGGAGGCAGAGAACCATACCCTGCCCAAGCATCACGGCCCCACTGGGCATATTCTGCTGGCAGAGGATAATGAGCTGAACCAGGAGATTGCCGTGGCCATTCTGGAAGAGGCCGGATTCACGGTGGAAGTGGTTACAGACGGCCAGATGGCCATAGACAAGCTGAAAAACTCACCGCCCGACCATTTCAGCCTGGTGCTGATGGACGTGCAGATGCCCATTATGGGGGGCTATGAGGCCACCAGGCGCATCCGTGCCTTTTCCAACCAGAAGCTGGCCAATATCCCCATTTTCGCCATGACTGCCAATGCCTTTGACGAGGATAAGCAGGAGGCCCTGAAGGCCGGAATGGACGGCCACATTGCCAAACCCATCAACATTGAAACGCTGCTGGAGACCCTGGACCGGGCCCTGAGCTAAGCTGAGGCTTCCTATTCCCTCTTGCCCTCTGCCCCTTCCTGCCCCGCCTCAGCGAAAGCAGACAGAAAGAAAGAGCCCAGCTCCCTTGCGGGAGCCGGGCTCTTTTGCGTCTTACTCAGTGCGCCTTTGGGCGGGAGAATGCGTCTTAGGCGACTGCGTCTCCTTGAAAGGGATTTATTCCTTCACGGCGCCCAGGGTGATGCCGTTGACAAAGTACTTCTGCAGGAAGGGGTATACAATCAGCATGGGAATCATGGCGATAAACACCTTGGCTGCTTCCAGCGCTTTGTTGGAGTTCTGGTTCAGCTGCTGATACTGCTCCGCGGTCAGGGTCACGCCCACAGGAATCTGCACCACAATCTGCTTGATATAGGTCTGCAGGGGGTACATGTCGTCGCTGGACATCAGCACCAGGCCCTGGAAGAACTCGTTCCAGAAGCCCACAGAGGTGAACAGCACCACTGTGGCAATAACCGGCACGGAGCAGGGCACCACAATCTGCCACAGGATGCGCCAGGGGCCAGCACCGTCAATGGCCGCGGCCTCCTCCAAGTCACTGGGCAGGTTGCGGAAGAAGTTCATCAGCAGAATCACGTTGAACACCGGCACACTGCCCGCCAGCACCAGGGCAGCCATGGTGTCCAGCAAATCATAGGTCTTCACTGTGATGAACCAGGGGATGGTGCCCCCGTTAAAGAGCATACAGAAAATCAAAATCCACATCATCGCGTTCCGGGGCTTATACTCCCTCTTGTTCTTGGAGAGGGGGTAGGCCATCATGATAATGACCACCATGGTGAACACCGTGCCGTACAGCACCCGCTGCACGGAAATCCAGAAGGAGTTCCAGAACTTGCCGTCCCCCATGACCAGCTTGTAGGAGTTCACATTGAAGCCAATTGGGAACATGGTCACCTGCCCGGAGGACACGGCGACTTTGTCTGAAACGGACACACAGAAGGTGTACCACAGGGGATACAGGCAGCTCACCGCCAGCAAAACCAGGATGAGCACGTTGATAATATCAAAAAGCCGGGATAAAAAGGTCTTGTTTTCTACCACTGTGCTCCCTCCTTAGAATATGGTGTAGTCAGCAAACTTATAGGCCAGCACATAGGACACTGTAATCAGGGTAAAGCTGACCACAGATTTGAACAGGCCCACAGCGGTTGCCAGCGAGAACTGCATGTTGGTGATGCCGATGCGGTAAACATAGGTGTCGATAATATCGCCGGTGCTGTACACCATGGGCGAATACATATTGAACACCTGGTCAAAGCCCGCGTTGAGCACATTGCCCATGGCCAGGGTGGTCAGCAGCACCACAGTGGGAATCAGGGCCGGCAGGGTGATGTTGCGGATGGACTGCCACCGGGAGGCACCGTCAATGGCCGCCGCCTCATACAGGCTGGGGCTGATGCCCGTCAGGGCCGCCAAGAACACCACCGCGTTATAGCCGAACTCTTTCCACACGTCTGTGCCGATAACAAAGCCCTGGAACAGATTGGGGTCTGTCAGCCACATTTTGGGCTCGTTGCCAAAGGAGGTGTAGACCGTGTTGAAGATGCCGAAGTAGCCAAAGATATTGCTCACAATATTGGCCAGGATAACCCAGGAAATAAAGTGGGGCAGATATACAATGGTCTGCACAGTCTTCTTAAAGGCCATGTTCTTGATTTCATTGAGCAAAATGGCGAACACCAGGGGAATGATGATGTTGAGCACCAGCTTGCCAATGGCAATGACCAGGGTGTTGCGCACAATATTCCACACATCGCCCAGGCTCATCAGATAGGTGAAGTTATCCAGCCCCACCCAGGGAGAGCCGAACCAGCCCTTCTTCGGCTGATAATTCTGGAAAGCCATCAAAATACCCACCATGGGCACAATGCTGAAGGCAAACATCCAAGCAAAGCCGGGGATGGTCATCAGGGTGTAATGGAAACTTACCGGAAGAGATTTTCTAATCTTCTTTTTGGGGGCGCTTTGGCCGTTGTTTTCCATGTTCTCCCTCCTAAAATTGATTGGTTGATTTTAGAAAAGGGGCGTTCCCGCAGACGAGAACGCCCCCTTCCCTCAACATTCTCTTTCAGTCAAATCGAAAAGACTTAAAATCAGCCAGCCTTCACGAACTCGTCCACAGCCTTCAGGATGGTGTCGCCGCCCTGCGCCTTCCAGTTCTCCACAAAGGTGTCGAAGGTGCTGATGTCGGCCTGGCCAGTCATGATAGACATGATGGTCTGGTCCTCCATATCCTGCAGCTGAGTCCAGTACTGGTCGAACGCATCGATAGTGTAGTAGATAACGGACTCTACCCGCTTATCGGGAGTCAGGGTGGCAAAGGGACGGTCACCCACCAGCAACGCATAGTAGCGGTTGAACTGGCCGTTGTTGGTCATCACGTCCATGTCGTTGACGCTGACATTGCGGTCGCCCTTGTAGTCCTCTTTGAAGACAGTGGGCAAATCCTTAGCGTCGGTGTACAGGTTCTTATAGATGTTGCCAGGGATGTTGAAGTCCTCAGCAGTCTTCTCGCCCTTGAGCACGCTCATCAAAGCCTCGTACTCATACTCGCACTCGTCCATGGCGGCCATGGTGTTGCGCAGGGGATACCAGCTGATAGCCACAGAGGTATCGAAGATGGACTCGTCCCGCACCAGCACGTTGTTGGTGATGACGATGGCCTTCTTCACATCGTCAGAAGCCTCAGCGTTCACAACAGTATAAGCAGAGCCGCAGTCCTTAACCTTCACGTTCCACTTGCCGTCGTCAGTGTAAAGGGGATAAGCCTGCCAGTCAGCGGTGGGGTCATTCTTGAAGGAGTCGCCGTTGCCATAGCCCAGGCTCCACCAGGGGCCCATGAAGATGCCGCAGGTGCCTTCCTTTACGCCCGCAGCCTCGTCGCCGTTGGTGGCAACGCCCAGCTCGGGGTTAATCAGGCCCTTCTTGTACCAGTCAGCCAGAATCTCCAGGGTGTCCCGGGTCTGCTGGGTGTTGGTGCCGTAAATCAGCTCGTCACCCTCATAGTAGAAGAAGCCCGGATAGGCGTCCATGGCCTGGTACACAGCGTCAAAGCCATAGCTCTTGTTGCCGGAGGTCAGGAAGGTGTCATAGCTGCGCGTACCCTGGCCCACGCCGGCGATGGAGTACTTGGGAGACTTGCCCTCGTCCTTGAACTTCTGGGCAACAGCCTCCAAATCAGAGATGGTCTTGGGCACTTCCAGCTTCAGCTCGTCCAGCCAGTCCTGGCGGATGAAGTAGATGTAGACGCCGTCAGTCTCCACAGACACATTGGGCAGGCCCACAAACACCCCGTCATAGGTGCCGTTGCTGTAGGCGCGGCCGTTGGTGGACTCCATAATCTGCTTGACCTGCTTGGAAGCATACTGGTCATACACATCATGCAGGTCAGCCAGCAGCTCAGACTGGGCAGCCTTCACCATGTAGCTGCGGTTGGGGAACACGATGCCGTCCGGCAGGGCGGCAGAGGCAATCTGCAGGGAGATTTTCTGCTGGAAGTCGGCGGTAGAGCCCACGGTCCAGTCAGAGACATACTTAATGTTGAAGTTCTCCTCCAGATAGCGGGTGTACTGGTTGTTGGCAGCATCCTCGCCCTCAGACAGGGTGGTGTCAACCGGGTCGATGGAGCTGGCGAAGTGGACCTCTACCAGCTCGTCAAACTTCTGGAAAGCGCGGTCGTCCGTCTCACCGGCGGGGGCGTCGTCACCCTCCACCTCGTCGGCTGCGTGCCACTTCAGGCCAGCGGACTCCAGGGAGCCCTCCCCGGACATCGCCGCGCCGCCCTCCTCGGGGGTGCTGGCGTCATCGCCGCCCTCGCTGCTATCATCAGCGGGAGTGCTCTCGCTGGAGCTGGAAGAGTCAGTCCCAGCCGCGGAGCTGCTCTCATTGCTGTCGCCGCCGCAGGCCGCGAACACAGTCGCAACCAGGCACAGCGCCAGGACAAGAGCCAGAATTCGTTTGCTCATGGTTGATCTTCTCCTTTACATATTTTTCTCCAGGGGAGTATCGTTTCCGACCTTTGTCGGAAACGCCAAGAGGAGTACTCCTCTCGACCCATGGTTAGTGCAATTATAGCATATCATGAACGAGTTGTAAAGCCCTGTCCGCCATATTTTTCGACTAAGGGATTATTTTTCGTTCACAATTAACTATAAACCAGGTAAGATTTTGTACATAGCCCAATTAGAGGGACCAGCTCACATCTCCCAGGCCGTCCACAATCAGCAGCAGGCCCTGCTCTGTCTTCTGGGCAGCGGCGCCGCTGAGATTCTCCACAGCCTCCACATTGCGCAGCAGGACCTTCAGGCCCTCTGCCTTGCCCTCAAAGGTCATGGAGACCTGACCGCCCTGATTCTTGGCAGTGGCGGTGAGGATGTGCTCGCCCTTCATGTTCACCACATCGCAGCTGGCAGTGCTGGTAAGCTCAAACACGTGCAGGGTCAAATCCTTGCCGTAGTCGTACTCCACGTCGCTGTCATTGCCGCCCACAGGCAGGATGCTGTTCTCCCGGGCCATCAGGGGCAGGCTCATAAAGTCATGTACCTCATGGAGCCACTTGCCGCCCTCCACCACCTGGTTGCTGAGGATGTTGGTCCACTTGCCCTCAGGCAGATAGTAGTCCACGTCCCCCTCCTTGGTGAACACAGGGGCAACCAGCAGGCTCTCGCCCAGCATGTACTGCCTATCCAAGTCAGAGCAGGGGATGTCCTCCGGGAACTCCAGCATCATGGCCCGCATCATGGGCACGCCGGTCTGGTGGGCCTCCACAGCCTTGGAGTACAGATAGGGCATCAAAGCGCATTTCAGCTTGGTGAACTTGCGCACCACGTCCACAGACTCCTCGTCAAACAGCCAGGGCACCCGGTAGGAGTTGGAGCCATGGAGCCGGGAGTGGGTGGAGAGCAGGCCAAAGGCTGCCCAGCGCTTGTATACATCCGCAGGGGCAGTGCCCTCAAACCCGCTGATGTCGTGGCTCCAGAAGGCGAAGCCGGACAGGCACAGGGACAGCCCGGCCCGCAGGCTCTCGCTCATGGACAGGTAGTTGGAGGAGCAGTCGCCGCCCCAGTGTACAGGGAACTTCTGGCCGCCAACAGTGGCGCTGCGGGCGAACAGGCAGGCCTCGTTATGGCCCTTGTACTCCTCCAGCAGCTCGAACACGCACTTATTATACAGATAGGTATAGTAGTTGTGCATCAGCTCAGCATCGCTGCCGTCGTAATAGACACAGTCCGTGGGAATCCGCTCGCCGAAGTCGGTCTTGAAGCAGTCCACGCCCATGTCCAGCAGCTCCCGCAGCTTATCCTGGTACCATTTCCAGGCCGCCGGGTTGGTAAAGTCCACCAGGCCCATGCCTGCCTGCCACATATCCCACTGCCAAACGTCACCATTGGGCCGCTTGAGCAGGTAGCCGTTCTCCATGCCCTCCTTGAACAGGGGGGATTTCTGGCCGATGTAGGAGTTAATCCACACGCAGATTTTCAGGCCCTTTTCTTTCAGCCGCTTGATAAGGCCAGGGGCGTCCTTGAACATCTTGGGGTCAAACTTGAAGTTGCACCACTCGTTCTCAGTCATCCAGTAGCAGTCGAAGTGGAACACATGCAGGGGGATGTCCCTGTCCTTCATGCCGCCCACAAACTCATTGACCGTCTCCTCGTCATAGTTGGTGGTAAAGGAGGTGGAAAGCCACAGGCCAAAGGTCCAGGCCGGGGGCAGGGCAGGCTTGCCGGTAAGGGTGGTGTAGTTCTGCAGGACGGTCTTGGCGTCCCCGCCGCCGATGACCATAAAGTCCAGGGCCTCGCCGGGCACAGAGAACTGGGCCCGGGTGACCACCTCAGAGCACAGCTCATAACTGACCTGGCCGCTGGAATTCACAAACACGCCGTAGCCCTTGTTGGTGAGATAAAAGGGGATGTTTTTATAGGAAATCTCAGAGCAGGTGCCCCCGTCCTCCTGCCAGATGTCCACCACCTGGCCGTTCTTCACAAAGGGGGTGAACCGCTCGCCCAGGCCATAGATTTTCTCGCCAATGGCCAAATCCAGCTGGGCCCGCATAAAGGGGCCCTCCGGGGTGCTCAGATAGCTTATCATGCTGTGGCCGAACTTGTCGCCCACCTTGGTGAGGAACCTGCCGTCATAATAATAGGTAAAGCTGGCAGGGCTCTTGGTGATTTTCAGCTCTGTCTTCCCGCTTTTCACGGTGATGACGCCCGCATCCTCCCTCACTTCCAGGGGGCAGTCCTGGGTCTCCAGCTCAAACTGAGGGACCTTTTTGGCGCTGCCCATAAAATGCCAGGCCTGGGTGCGGATAATGTCCGGCTGGGGAGAGCTGATGTACATCTCCAGCACCGGGCCGCCCATGCCCCGCATATCCTGGGCATAGGGCACGCTGTAGATGTAGAGCTTATTGCCCTCCACCCTGGTCTCCCGAATCTGGACGCAGTCCGCGGGGGTGACACCGGGCTTATTGACCCAATAACCTCTGGTAAACTTCATGTTTATGCTCCTTCCTGTTGACATAATTTATGTGAAACAGCAGAGCTGTATCTCATACGAGACATATTATACCACCAAACCGCACAATTTGGAATAGAGGGGACTGATACTATATTCCCTTTTCCTGATGGAAAACTATTATCTGTGTGGAAAACAGAAGCAGGGCGCTCCCCAGCGGGAAGGCCCTGCGGTTTATTTGGTTATTCCAGGGGGAGCTGGAAGGTGCAGGCGCCTACCGTACCAGCCATGCTCTCAAACTGAATGATATACTTACCCGGCTCCTCCAATACGTCGCTGGGAATCTCACAGTACTCATCCCATTCACCTCCCCCAGTTGCAAAACCTCTATATGCAAAACTGGTAGAATAAACCTCATACCAGAAGCCGTCCTCCTCGCAGTAGCGATACAAGGTATGGTTAAAATCCCCGTTCGAGCCCTCCGTGGGGTCCTTTATCCGCACCACCAGCAGGGAGTGCCCTTCCTTCAGGTCCTGTCCGTTGTAGGTCTGGCCGACCGGCACATAGTCCTGCACCTGGACTTCTTTTGGTTCCTCACAAGTGCCAAAAAGGCCGGTTCTGTCCACATCCTTGGGCAGACGCATTTGACCTACCGCTACAGCGTATTCATCCGCACTGGTTACAATGGGGTGAAAGCCCTGGGGCTGGGCCTCAACCTGGGATGCCTGGAAGAACATCCAGCCCGAGACGGCCAGAAGGAGGATATCCAGCGCCAGAAAGACAGATAAGAGAACAGCGCACTTCTTCGTAATAGAACTCCTGGTTTTTGAAAAAATATAGTTTATTTCACAAATCAGTGTAGCACATCAAAAGCGGGCTGTCAATGGCCCATAGGAAATATTTCCCCAAAACATCAGGCTATTTTCCCAAAATGTGCCCCAGCCTCCCCACCCACGCCTCCAGCGCGGCCCCATCCATTTTTTCCAACGCGGCGCTGTAGAGCGAAAAGCTCTCTGAATCCTCCTGGGCCATGGCCCGCAGGGCCTTCTTGGGCCCAAAAAAGTACCGCCCCCGCACATCACAATAGATTTCCAGGCTGTCTTTCAGCAGCCAGTGCCACCGGTAAAAGCCCTCCGCGTCTCCCCGGACGCACCGGCCCAGCATCTTCTGGCACCAGTCCAAGTCCTGTTCCACCAGCTGACGCTCTTTGGGCCGGTACGCCGCCAGATACTCCCGCACCCGGGCCAGCAGACGCTCTCCCAGGCCGTTTTTGTCCAGCAGGAGCTTCCCATCAAAGCACTGAACCACTTCCTCCACATCAAAGTCCCCGGCAAAATGCTCCGGTGGATAGAGGAACACGTCCAGAATCACCTCAGCCACAGCAGAGGCGTCGTGGCCCCGGCCCTGCTCTGTTATGACCAGCGCGTCAAAGTCGCTGTTCCGGTTATTGCTCCCGTCCGCAAAAGAGCCGTAGACAAGGATGGTCTCCGGCTGGTATTTCTCCTTCAAATAGCGGACAACCCCCCCTGTATCCTCCATGGTTCCCCTCCTTACAGGGGCTTAAGCCCCTCATATAATTCGTTAAAGGACTTCATCCCCCTGCACCGGCCATAGGAGAGCTCTGTGTCCTCCCCCACAGCTGCCAGCCAGCATTTGGTCATCTCCTCCACAGTGGTTTCCAGCATCACCATGAACTGGGTGTACATGGCCGAGCGCTCCGGCGAGCCCTCCTGATAATGGCTGTCAATCAGGGTCTCGGTGAGCTGGTCCAGAGGGTAGAGCTTCAAGTGCATCAGCTCGTGGCAGATGACCTCCTCCGGGTTCTCCTGCCGGGGGTTGCGGGCGTTGAGCAGTAAGATGGCCTTGCGGTCTGTGGGGTCAACTTTGAAGTCCCCGGTCTTGGTAAAAGCCGGGTCCTCCACCAATTCCAGCCTCACGTCCCAGCTCTCCGTCAGCCGCAGGCGGGCCAGCCACTTATCAAAGATGGGTTGGAGATTTTCTTGGGTATATTCGTACATTTTTGCTGCTCCTTTCCTGTTTAAGCGCGGCTCACTGCCCCGCTTTCTTCTCCCGATACGCCTCCGCCTCTGCTGCCAGCTCTGGCAGATGCGCCTCAAACTTCGGGCCATACCGGTGGTCACCGCCAATGGCCCGGGTGGTTTCAATGGTCTTGTGCGTGAACCGCACTGCCAGCCAGCAGGCCTCCCCCAGGCTCATGCTGTTCAGCAGCCCGCCCACCAGGATAGAGGCAAACAAATCCCCCGTCCCGTGGTAGGAGCCGGGCAGCTCCTCCATCACATAGAACTCCGGGCTGCCCCCTGCCTCCAGGCAGGCCGCGCCCAGGCCCCCGTCACAGCGCACCCCTGTGAGCACCGCCTTCTTCGGGCCCATTGCGCACAGGCCCTCCAGAATCTCCGCTGCCTGCTCCCGGCCCAGCTGGCCGTCCTGATAGTCCCGGCCCAGCAGATAGGCTGCCTCGGTCAGGTTGGGCACCACCAAATCCGCGCTGGCGCAGAGCTTCTTCATGCCCTCTGCCATCTGGGGCGTAATGGTCTGGTAGAGCTTTCCTTCGTCGCCCAGTACTGGGTCCACCACCACCAGGGCGTTTTGACGGAAGCGGCGGAAGATGTCCTCCACAATATCCGTCTGCTGGGCAGAGCCCAGGAAGCCGCTGTACAGGGCGGAAAAGCCCAGCCCCAGTTCCTCCCAGTGCTGGGCCATGGGGAGCAGGTCCTCGGTCAAATCCCGATAGGTAAAGCCAGTGAACCCGCCGGTGTGGGTGGACAGGATGGCAGTGGGCATGGCGGCGGTCTGAACGCCGCAGGCGGAGAGAACAGGGAGGGCGATGGTGAGGGAGCATTTCCCCACGCCGGAGAGGTCGTGAATGGCAAGGCAGGACGAATGGTTGTAAATCATGGAGAAAACCTTCTTTCATAGAATTTGCAGAAACCTGATGGCGGGCCAACGGAAGTTTTCGTCCACCTTTTTCAAAAGGTGGCAGGGGTGCGGGGGCAGAGCCCCTGCGGCCTAAGCCTGACGGCGAAAGCAAGTTCCCATAGAGCGACAAAAGAGGGCGGCGCTCCGAAAGAAAAAGAACGGCGCACCACATTAGACGGCCATCACAATTCCGAGCGTCGAAGCCGGAGCGCCGCCCACAAGCCGCAGCACATAGCAAGATTCCGAAAGTTAGGAAAGCAGGGCTTTCCTAACTTTCGGAGAGAGGCGGACGCCCTGCACCAGCGTTGGGAGGCTAAGCGTCCCCGTGAACTGCTGCTGATTCTGGGGCAAGGGCCTGACAGTAAGTGGATTCCCAACGGCAAGCGGCATCTTGCGGGTAAGTCTAGGGCCGCCACGTTCCGGAAGACGGGCTGCGGCTCTCCGTGAGTTGGGAAATCTGTGATTTCCCAACTCAACGGATTCGCGCGACAGCGATGGCGGGCGGCGCAAAATGCTGCCACTTTGGGACGTTGGATAGGCGATTGAGGTTCTACCTCGCTCCATTCGCTATACGCACCGCCCCAAGGATAAGGTCGCCTCTGGCGGCTTAGGGCTCTGCCCTAAGAACCCGCCAGGGGCCTAACGCCCCTGGACCGCGCAATTCGCGGCTTACCTTGCTTTTCATTATAGCTTCTGCCCGCGCTCTTAGCTTTCTACCCTTCTCTCACCAATTTCCGCAGTCCATCTTCCCTCAGCTCATACCTGGTCTCCCCTACTTCCTCAATATACTTCCTGTCATGGGACACGCTGATAACACATCCCCCATACCCCGCCAGCATCCCCCGTATCACCGGCCCGGACAGGGGGCTGAAATTCCGGGTGGGCTCGTCTAAAATCAGCACGTCATTCCCATCCAGCACCATTTTAAGAATAAACAGCTTTGCCTTCTGCCCCCCGGACAGGGCCTCTATGCTGTGCCCGCACTCCTCCGGGGTATACTTCATGCTGCCCAGATAGGTCTTGGCCTGGGTGAGCTTGGCTTTCTCTCCGCTGCTGTTTGTTAAAAACTCTACCGGCGTCAGGCTCTGGTCCACGGTCTCTCCATAGTCCTGGGGCATATACCCAGCTTTAATGTCAGTCCTGCACAGCAGCTGCCGGGCGATTTCTCTCAGCAGCGTGGTCTTTCCCGCGCCGTTTTTTCCAATAATGCAGATATGCTCCGGGCCCCGCACATGCAGCTCAATGCCCTCGGCCAGCTTTTCTCCGTCCGCTGCTTTCAGCACCGGCAGGCTCATATCCAGCACAGGCTTGCCCATGGGCAGGCTGAGCTTCCCGTCAAAGCCCACCAGAATGGCCTCCTCGCTGTCCGGGAATTCGGTCATATCCCCCCGCTCTCTATCAAAGCGATGCTCCATGGACTTGACGGACTTCATCTTCTTTTTCAGCAGGCGCGCCACGGCGTCCCGCTCGGCATGGGAGATGGTGTCCATACGGTGCTGGACCTGCTGCTCCATTTTCAGGATTTTTTCCTGGCGCTTCCGGTCCTCTTCCCGCTCCTTCCGGGCCAGCTGAGTCTGCTTTTCCATGCGGCCCAGCCGCTCCTCCACATACTGGCGGTAGCCCATCCGGGCCACAGTCCACCGGGGGAGGGTCTTGCGCCGGAGCTGCTCTATGTGAAGAATCACATTGGCAGTGTTCTCCAGCAGGGTCTCGTCGTGGGAGATGTAGACCACCGGCCTGCCGCAGCGGAGGATGAACTCCTCCAGCCACTCCAGGGTCTCCACATCCAAATCATTGCTGGGCTCGTCCAGCAGGTATACATCCGGGCGGCGCAGGGTGAGAAGGGCCATGCGCAGCTTCACTTTCTCTCCGCCGGAGAGGCTGTTCACCGGCCTGTCCGTATAGAACAGCTCTTTGGGGAACCGGAGCTGGGCAGCCGCGCTGGCCAGCTCGCCAGGGCTGCTCTCTAAAAAAGCCTCCTCCTGGCAGCAGAACTGGTATCCCGAGAGCTGGGCCTCCTCTTGCCCCACCTCTTGGGAGAGATAGCCCAGCAGCAGGCCCTGGCGCTGGACTTCGCCGCTCCACTCCACGTACTCCTCCACCAGAGAGGGGTCATAGATGAGCTTGAGCAGGGTGGACTTGCCGTCCCCCTCCTCCCCGATAATGGCCACCCGGTCCGTGGGATTCAGGGCCAGGCGGAAATCCCGCAGCAGGGGACGCAAATCCTTTTTCATGGTGACATTTAGGTCTCTAATTTGCAGCAATGCGCATACCTCCTATCTCGCTGGGGCGAGCGGCAGTATGCGCATACGTTGTAAAAAGGGGCCATGAGCCCCCATATCCGCAAAAACAGAAAAAAGATGCGCATAAACCCCGCACCCCAGCACAAACCAAGCCTCCCGAGGGAAGCATCTTGTTCTGTGTTGTGGTCATAGGCTTATACTAACATCTTTTCACTCCTTTCAAGTTCGAAAAGATTGTAGCACAGATGGAGATGGATGTCAAGAGGAGAAATGGGGGTAGGGTGACAAAGGGGCCTGGCGGGGGCCAAGAGGAAGTTTTCGTCGTCTCGGCTTCCGCCTCGGTCAGCTCGGGGCGGTCGCTGCACATTGACTTCGTCAAGTACCCGGCGACCCTCGCCCTTTTTCAAAAGGTGGTGGGGGTGCGGGGGTGAGCGCGTGCCAGTGGCACTCTAAGCTGCCAAGTTGGCTGCGCCAACTTGACCGACCGAGCCGGCAGGCGAGACCAGAGCCCCTGCGGCCTAAGCCTGACGGCGAAAGCAAGTTCCCATAGAGCGGCAAAAGAGGGCGGCGCAACCAAAAAAGGCGCGGCGCACTACATTAGACGGCCATCACAATTCCGAGCGTGGAACCCGGAGCGCCGCCCACCATCCCAAGCAGCGCAAATCCGTTGACTTGGGAAAGCGCAGCTTTTCCAAGTCACGGAGAGCTGCGGACTGGCCTTCCGAAACGCCGGGCCCTGAGCTTCTCCGCAAGATGCCGCTGGCGGTTGGGAAGACGCTAACTGTCAGGCCCTTGCCTCATAGTCAGCACCATCTCCCGGAAGCGCTTAGCCTCCCAACGTGGGTGCTGGGCGTCCGCCTCTCTCCGAATGTTAGGAAAGCACCGCTTTCCTCACTTTCGGAA
>CAJTXF010000034.1 GCA_910580045.1 uncultured Eubacteriales bacterium | reverse complement strand
CTGCGGCTTCATCCACTGTGCCGTCAGCTGTACCGTCCTCGCCCACGGCGGGGTCCGCGCCATCAGCCTCGGGCATAAACAATTCGCCGTCTCCCGCAAAGCCCGAATTAAGTTCATCGTCCATCATACCGTCTGTGCCGGCCTGGCTGCTGGCGTCAGTGGTGGTGGGCCCGCCGGGCACCAGGGTGTCATTGGGCATGGCAATATAATCCTTGGTTTCCAGCCCGCTGACCACCTCATACAAATCTTCACCCGGGTCATACTGGCCCAGAAGAATCTGCCGTTTTTCCAGCTTCTCGTTCTCGTCCCGGGCCCAGACATAGCCCACAATGCCGCTGGCATCCCCCTCCTCGCTGGGCTCCTTGTCCGTTGTAATATACATAGCGGGCAGCCAGAGCCCTGTGCGCTCCTGGGTGCCGGTGCCCAAGGTGGGCTCAATATATACATGCTGGCCCAGAATCAGACCTTCCAGCTCAGAAAGCACCACATAGAAGTTGTACTTAGAGCTTTGCTCGCCCTGGTCGCCGCCATAATAAATGTTGTTCTGATTATTCTGGGCAGGCTCATAGTTGATGCTGTCAATGGTGCCGTTCCACACAGTGTCGCTGTCCACTCGGGAGCGGATGGTAACCGGCTGGCCCTCGTAGATGGAGTTGATGTTCTGCTCTGTTACAGTTCCCTTAATGCGGAACTCGCCGGAAGAAAGAATGCTCATAAAGGGAAGATTCTGTCCATTGGCGTCCGTCTTGGGGGTGAGGTTTATCTGCTGAATCACACCCTCTACCTCTGAGAAGACCTGGTTGTTTTCTTCAGAGCTCTTCAGCTTCTCGATTTCCGTCTGTTTCTTAGAGCGCTCAATCTCCTGCTGCTTAATGCTGAACTCCACAGACTGGATGGACACAGTGTAGGAGTATTGTTCATCCTTGCTGGCTTTGGCCTTTTCCGCCTCCAGCTCCTTTTTCTGCTCCTTATAAGTGGCAATCTGGTTGGCAATGCCCTCCAGCTCCAGCTCGGCCTGACGGATGGAGAGCTGCATCTCGTCAGTGTCATAGCGGAAAAGGGGCGTGCCCACCTGGACCTCGTCCCCCTCAGCCACCATCACATCTGCCACAGTGCGGTTTTCGTCTTTTTCCACCTTGGTGATTTGCTGAGGCTCTACCAGGCCGGAATACCGGGGGTCTGTGTCCGCGCCGGTGCCGGTGATGGACGCCACTGAGGCCACATAGACCGGAGAAGCATTGCTGGCAGCCAAGTAGCCTTTCAGCCAGAAAAACCACACACATGCCGCGGCAATCAACAAAACCGCCGCTATGATTACCACAATCAGTGCGGTTCGCTTTTTGCCGTTGGGTTTTGTGCCTGGCTGACGGTTCATTCTAGTATTTTCCATAGCCCATGTGCTCCTTGTGTTCAGAATAGATTGGGTGACGTCTGGCATTTTCACAATACCTTGTGTTATTATACATCATTTCAGAAAACATATCAACCGCTTTTTCAATGGATTTCCAGAAAATTCAAAATTGGTTTTTTTATTTCCAATGAGTAAGACGTTTTCTGTGGGGAAAAGGTCACGGTTGATTTTTGTTTTTTTTTCGGTTATACTGGAAAAAACCAAATTCAGGGAGGCAGACATGGCAAAGAAAAAGTTTTACGCGGTGCGGGTGGGCCGGGATGGGCCCGGCGTCTATACCACCTGGGATGCGTGCAGAGAGCAGGTTTATGGGGTGACCCGGGCTGTGTATAAGAGCTTTCCCACCCAGGAGGAGGCAGAGGCCTTTATCCAAGGCTGGGAGCAGGGGAAAGAGCCGGAGCCTGAGAGCCCCTGGCAGGGGGCAGTGGCCTATGTGGACGGCAGCTTTGACAAGGCCACAGGGGACTTTTCCTGCGGGGCGGTGCTGTTCTGGCAGGAGGAGCAGGTGGAGTTTTCCCAGCGCTTCACGGATGCGGAGATGTCCCAGATGCACAATGTGGCAGGGGAGATTATGGGGGCCCAGGTTGTGCTCCAATACTGCCTGGAGCAGAATATCCCCGGGGTGGAGATTCACCATGACTACGAGGGCCTGGGCCGCTGGGCGGACGGAAGCTGGAAGGCCAACAAGGCCGGTACCCAGCGGTACGCTGCCTTCTGCCAGGAGGCAGCAAAGAAGATGCAGGTGCGGTTTGTGAAGGTAAAGGGCCACTCCGGCGATACCTATAATGATATGGCAGACGCCCTGGCCCGCAAGGCGCTGGGGCTGTGAAAAATCCTCCGGCCGGGCAGAGAGCCCGCTGGCCGGAGGATTTTGTTTATATATACTTCATGGCTGCGTACATCCCATAGATTACCAGCAGATGTATGGGGTAAAAAGCATAGCAGAAATACCTGGGCAGCCGCTGGCCCTTCTGACCGTTGTAGAGCCCCAGAGGGATAACTGCCGCGACAGCATAGATTTGTGTCCAGTTGTTAAAATACAGGCAGTAGGTCAGGGTCAGCACAGTCAGGCTCAGCATGGCCGCCCAGCGCCGCTCTTTGAAAACACAGAAAGCAATGGCCAGCAGAATGCCATAGGCCCCGTACATGAACCCTCCCAGCTCTGCCAGAACCACCAGCGCCGCTGCGCCAAAGTACCAGAATTTCCCCTTCTCCACGCACCACAGGGCCCCAAAGGCCAGCAGCAGCTCGAACAAGATGTTCTCCCAGGGGCGCAGGGGGAAGATGTTCCCAATGCCGCCGTGAGAGAAAATCTGATAGGGCAGCTCAGAGATAACAGCAAACACAGCCAGGCGCAGCACATATTTTTTCCTGTCCCTGGTGTGGAGGAAGCCCTCTGCCAGCATAAAGGCGAAGATGGGAAAGGACAGCCGCCCAATCATCCGCAGAATTGGGACATTGGAGAAAATTTCATAACCCAGATGGTCAATAAACATGGTAATTACAGCAATGCACTGTAAAACGGCGGAGGTCACAGAGCAGCTTCCTTTCTAAACGTGGATTTTCCTTCCCACATATTATAAACCGCTGCCAGGGCCTTGTCAATCAGGCCGTTCTGTTGTATGATGTTGTATAGCGGAGAAAAAGGAAAGGATGCGTGATTATGGATAAAAAAGGACTGGCCCAAAAGGCCGTGGAAGCTCTGAAGCAGGAGTACCCGGACGCCCTGTGCTCCCTGGAATACACAGACCCCCTTCAGCTGCTCATCGCCACCCGTCTGGCGGCCCAGTGCACGGACGCCCGGGTCAACCAGGTGACCCCGGCTCTGTTCGCCCGGTTCCCTACTCTGGAGGCCTTCTGCGAGGGCACAGAGGAGGAGATTGGTGAACTGATACATTCCTGCGGGTTCTTTCGGGCCAAGGCCAGGGATATTCTGGGGGCCTGCCGGAAGATTCGGGACGAGTTTCATGGCCAGGTGCCGGACAATATGGAGGACTTGCTGAGCCTGCCTGGCGTGGGCAGGAAGACCGCCAATCTGCTTTTAGGGGATGTGTTCCACAAGCCCGCTGTGGTCACGGACACCCATTGCATCCGCATTTCCGGGCGGCTGGGCCTGACCGCCAATAAGGCCCCGGAAAAGGTGGAGCGGGATTTGCGGGAGCTGCTTCCCCCGGAAGAATCCAATGACTTCTGCCACCGGCTGGTGCTACACGGCCGGGCAGTGTGCATTGCCCGCAAGGCCCATTGCGAGAACTGCTCCATGGCCGGGTTCTGTGAAAAGCACGGGGTGGAGGCATGAGGGCCGGAGCGCTGCCCCCTCCCCTGAGAGAGGCCCTGGCCTGCCCTGTCTGCCATGGGCCGCTGGCAGAAGATTTCTCCTGCGCCCAATGCGGCCTGCACTTCCCGGTTTATCAGGGAATCCCCTGCCTGTTCGCCCCAGGCAAGGAGGACTTGTGGGCCCAAAATCAAAGCGGGCTGGCAGAGTTCTTTCAGGAGAATCCGGCGGTAGCCCAGAACCTGGAACAGGCTCCGGAAGAAATCCTCAATGGCGCGGACTTGGCCGCGAAAGCCGGGCTGCTCCAATTCCAGGGGCGTTTTCGGGAGGCGGCACAGCTCCACCGGGCCGCCTGGCGCAGATGTTACCCCGCAGAGTACATACGGGCCTTTGAGGCCCAGCTGGATGGGATTGCCGCCCAAGCGGCGGACTGCCCGGGGCCGGTGGTGGATATTGCCAGCGGGCGGGGAATGCTTATCAGCCGCATGCTGGAAAAGACTGCCGTTCCCCTGGCCGCCACGGATATTTCTCCCAGCGTGCTGGATGAATATCAGGCCAACCGCTGGCCGGAGCAGCTGGAAAGCGGCAGGTTGACTCACCTGGCCTTTGATGCCAATGCCATGCCCTTTGCAGACGGCTCTCTGCCTGTGCTCACCAGCTGCCTGGGCCTGCAGAACATCCCCAACCCGGAGAAAACTGTCCGGGAGCTGCGCCGGGTCTGCGGCGGAAAGCTCTATGTCCTATGCTGTTTCTTCTCAGAAGAGGATAGGGAGAACCAGGAGGCCGCCGCCCGGCTGGGGCTTGCGGGAGCTTTTTCCCAGGCCGCCCTGACCGCCATGCTGGAAGGGGCAGGGTGGAGGGTTTCCGCTCTGGAGGGCCGCTCCTTCCGCCAGCCGCCTACGCCGGAGGGTGAGGTTGTACCCGGCATGAGGGTGGACGCCCTCCCGGTCAGGGAGACAGAGGCTCGATTCACCACGCTGCTCTGCGAATAAAATGCGGGGCGGGACTTGACAAATTCCGCAAAAAACCTCATAATAAGTTTAGAACATATCCGGCAGATTTCGTCGGGATTCTCCAAAAACATATTAACAGTGAGGGAGTGTCAGTATGCAGTATGATTTTGAAACACTGGTGGACCGCTCCGGCCACGGCAGCGGCAAGTGGGATGAGATGCGCAGAAAAAAGCCGGAGCTTTCAGAGGGCATTGTCCCCCTGTCCGTGGCGGATATGGAGTTCAAAAACCCGCCGGAAGTGATTGAGGGCCTAAAAGACTTTCTGGATACCCATATCCTGGGCTATACCAGCCCCACCAAAGCGTACACCGACGCTGTCTGTGCCTGGATGGAGAAGCGCCACCATTGGCATATTGAGCCGGAGTGGATTGTGGGCACCCACGGCGTGGTGGAGGCCCTGATGTTCGCGGTCAAGGCCTTCTGTGAGCCTGGGGACGGGGTTATCACCTTTACCCCAGTTTACTATCCCTTCTATATGGCCATTGAGAACCATAACTGCCAGATTGTCCGCTGCCCGCTGATTTATGAGAACACTGCTTATGCCATTGATTTTGATTTGCTGGAAAAGCTGGCTGCTGAGGAAAACAACAAGATGCTTATCCTGTGCAGCCCCCACAACCCAGTGGGCCGGGTGTGGACAAAAGAGGAGCTCACCCGCATCTGTGACATCTGCCGGGAGCACCATGTGCGGATTATCAGCGATGAAATTCATTTTGACATTATCATGCCTGGGTTTGAGCACACGGTGATTCATAACGCCGCCAAGCCCGAGGACAATATTGTGGTCTGCACCGCCCCCAGCAAGACCTTCAACCTGGCCACCATGCAGACCTCCAACATCATTATCCCCAACGAGGAGGACCGGAAGAAGTTCCAGGCCGTGGCCGGGCACGGAGGCCCCTCCGCCCTGGGCCTGGAGGCCTGCCGCTTGGCCTATACCCACTGCGAGGCGTGGGTGGAGCAGATGATCCAAGCCATTGACGGGAACCGCCAGCTGGCGGTGGACTTCATCCGGGAAAAGCTGCCGGAAATCAAGGTGGTTGAGCTGCAGGGCACCTATCTGTTGTGGCTGGACTGCACGGCCCTGGGCCTCTCTAAGGAGGAGCTGGAGGAGCTGACCGTACAGAAGGCGGAACTATTCCTGGACGAGGGCTATATGTTCGGGGATGAGGGCATTGGATTTGAGCGAGTAAACCTGGCCGCGCCCAAGTGGGTCATCCAGGCCGCGCTGGAGCGCTTGGAGAAGGCCGTCCACGGCTAAAGCATACATAAACAGAAAGAAGCCTCCCAGGCACGGAACGTGTCCGGGAGGCTTTTCGTTGGGTGTGAATTATTCAGCTTGGCTCTCTACCGCCTCGCCCTCCAGCTCCTCGGGGTGAGGGCTGGAACAGAGCGGCGCTTCCGGGCGGCTCTCAATCAGGGAGATTTCCTGCTGGCACAGCAGCTCGCTGGAGCCCTTGTCGAACACCTTCACCGTGACAGGCCTGGTCAAATCAATCTGCGTGTAAAGGTCCGGCAGGAAGAGCATATACATGGCGTGGGTGTGCGCATCATCCCAGATCCCGTTGTCCCCATACTCCCAGTAGTACGCGTCCGGGCTCCAGTTGACATACTGGCCTGAATAGGTCCTGATAGCCAGCTTCTCCTCCTGGTACAGCTCTACCCGCAGTTCCCTCTCCGCGCTGTCCCCGGTCATAATATACAGCATGGGCTTATCCTGGTTGACATGGAGCTTCTCCACCGCGTATTCGCCGGGAAGCAGGGCCCGCACGGCCTCTTTGCCGCAGGCGTAGTCGTACTCCGGGGCGGGCTTCACATCCTCGGGGGAGCCCAGCTCTGCCGTACCGTTCTGGAAGTCCAGCAGGAACACGGCCTCCCACTGGCTGCTGCCGTTTTTGTCGAACAGACGCCAGACTACCTTCCGTTCCTCGTCCTCCCGAAGCCCTGCCAGCACCACGACCTCTCTGGCTATGCCGTCTGCGGGAGGCTCCGCATGACTGGTACCAATATAGCCGTAGGAGCCTATCCGTAACCCATCCTCAAAGGTGGCAGTGGTGGCAGGGTTTTTGTACAGCTCATCAGGGTATTCCAGCTCAATATAGGTGGCGGCGGGGGTGCCATAGGCCCGCACCAGCCGTACGCCGCCCATTTCCAGGCCCGCACAGTCGATTTCCCGCAGAGTGACAGGGGACTTCTCTGCCGTGAAGTCCAGGCGGAATCCGGTGGAGTTCACATTTCCCTTGTCCCCGTCAATGGCTGAGAAGCACAGGGAGATATCCAGGCTATCCGCCTCCTGGAACTGCTCCGGCACCCGGAAGGCCCGCTGGGTCACATAATGGCCGTTTTCGGCCCGCTCCCACCAGAATCCGCTCATATCTACAAACCCGCTCTCCTGGTATTGGTACAGATTGGCGGAGCCCTCCTCATCCTGGTAGACCTGGGGCTCGCCGTTGATAAGCACGTCATAGCCACCCCGGTGCAGAGTGGTGAGCCGGTCCTCGCTGGCGTCGATTTCCAACTCCACCCCGGCAAACACGAAGCTGCCGTCATAGTAGACCTCTCCCAGGCTGGCCTTTGCGGGCTTTTCAAAGAGCCCGCCCGCGGGAATCTCCACCTGGCTTTCCCCGGCGGGCACGGCCATCTGGCTGATGCGCTGCTGGTTCTCGTCAAAATTCCGGCTGCTGTACTGGCCATAGATTCTCAGGCCGTTGATATTCTGGAAAATGCCCCCCACCAGGGGCAGGCTCTCCGCCAGGGCTGGGTTGATGGCATTTACCCCAAACAGGAGTAAGAACACCGCCGCCAGGCTGGACGCGGTCACAAAGGTGTTGCGCAGCCACAAGGGCAGGCACCGCCGCCGGAGGCTCTCTCCCTCAGGAAGCTCCGCGTAGACCTGGCGCAGCCGCTGGTTGATAGCCTCCGGCACAGTGGGTAAGTCCAGCTCCGCCAGCATGGCTGGGCTGATGCTCTCTCTATTTCGCTTCACAAGGCTCATCCTCTCTCTCCAAGTATATTTTCCGTAAGCGCTCCCGGCTGCGTTTGAGCCGGGTTTTGACAGTGCCCTCCTTTACCTCCAGCAGCTTGGCAATCTCCCGAATTTTCAGGCCGTCCATATAGTACAGGGTCAGCACCAGCCGGTCGTTCTCCGCCAGAACTGCCAGGCTCTCCTGCATATCCAGAGCCTGGTCGTCCGGCTCGCCGCCCACTGGCTCGGGCGCCTGGTCCAGGGGGACATACCGCCTGCGCTGGCGCAGAATGTCATAGCAGTTGCGGATAAGAATCCGGGTCAGCCAGGTCTTGAAATATTTGGGCTGGCGCAAGGCAGGCAAGTTGCTGAAAGCGTCCATGACTGTCTCCGCCACAGCATCCGCGGTGTCCTCCTCGTTCCGGAGAATTGCCAGCGCCGCCCGGCTCAGGGACAGCTTGTGGGCCTCTATTAGGGATATGAATACCCCTTTGTCTCCAGACTGAGCTTTCCGCACTGCCTTTTCTAAGGAATCCGGCATTGTATCACTTCCTTTCCCAACAGTATTATGTATCATTTCCATCAGCACTTTAAGAGCTCTTGTACCCATTAGGCGGGGAAGAGAGGGGAAAGGTTTCACTCAGATTCAATTTTTATCGATAAAATTTGAAGCGCCGCAATCCTCCCGCATCCAATAGCAGCTGGAAGCAGAGAGGCCGTTGGCCCAGAGCGGATAAAATAGGCAGGTGGCGGAATTCCGTCACCTGCCGTGGAAATGGGCTTACAGATTATAATTTGTATGACTTCATCCATACAGTCCCCGCGTTTTCGGATGACCTTTGTGATTCTCTCCCGTTTGTTTTTGTCCTGAAGCGTCTCCAGCTTGATATTGAACCCGCCGCCTATTGCCTCCAAATCATTGCCGTTATCGTTTTCCCTCATCCGGCCTGTCCGGCGGTATAGCTCTTCCATCTGGCTCAGCCAGGCAAAATCAGGATTCAGCTGCTTTGCCCTGTCCAAAAAGTCAAAGCAGCAGCTTCCGTTGGTGGCAAGCACACAGACATAGTCCGTATAATGCTCCCAGATGCCGTTGAACCAGTAGTTTTCCCCATACTCATCGGTAACCAGCCGGTGCAGGATGGAAATGCTGTTTTCTCGCTGCCTTATGCTAATAGCTGTTTTCCCTTCTATGCAAAATTGTAAGAATCCAGTTTTAATTATAGCCCATGGGCACTTTTTTTGCAACCCCAATATTAGACGTGGTATTTTCGTGTATTATTTCCCTATATAGCCTCAAATCGCTCTTGTGCTTCTGTTTCAAAAGAGATATAATCTAAAATAGGTATGGGATAACTGGGAATGGAAAAGTATCCCGGCCTGATTTATGGAATAGGATTGAGAAGGAGAGAACACACCATGAAAAAGCTGATTTCGTCTGTTCTGGCGCTGGCATTGGTTTTCACCATGCTGATAATGCCCGCGTCAGCGGCCAGCAAGTTCGACACGTTTACTGACATTGGCAGCAGCCCCTACAAAGACGCCATCCGTTACTGTGTGGAGCACAACTACATGGGCGGCACAGGCGGCACGAAATTTTCACCCGGACTCAAGGTGAACAGGGCCACCATGATTCAAATTATTTGGAGCATTATGGGCCGCCCCGAGCCCTCTGAGGATGTGGTCCAGTTTGAGGATTCTGTGAATCACTGGGCAAAGAAACCCATTAAGTGGGCCAGAGAGAGCAAAATTGTGGCTGGTACCAGCAAAACCACCTTTTCTCCCAACAGCCCGGTTATCCGGGCTCAGGCGGCTGTGATGCTCCGCGCGCTGGCCAAGCAGGATGACTCCAATTCTCATAAGGACATCACCCTGGACTATGCCTGGGTGAATCAGTTCGATGACGCGGGCAATATCCCCGGCTATGCCAAGGACGCCATCTGCTGGGCCGTACAGTATGGCCTGCTGTGGGAGTCAGAGCCCTTTATGATTGGCTCTCGAGACGCGGTCACCCGGGAGGAGCTGGCCAGGCTTATCATGAATTATTTTGAGCCCATGGATACTGAAACCATCAGCCCCACCCGGCCCAAGCCCACGTTTGTGGAGCCAGTCAAGTTCAGCAAGACTGTGGCAGGCCTCGGCGTCAGCGGCGTGGAGTTCAAGCCTGACAAGGGCTTTACCCCAAAGGTGGTGCTGGCCAATGATAAATTTTTCAGCACTGAGTCTGCCTCCAGCATGGTCAGCCGCAGTAAAGCCTATGTGGCTGTAAACGGCGCTTTCTTTGACAATGCCGGGGACAACAGTGCCAACGGCTCTTTTGTCAACAATGGCAAGATCCTGCGCATTTTTGGAAGCACCTTGAAGAATCCGCCTCCCACCTTTGTGATTGACAGCCAGGGCAGGGCCTCCATCCAGTTCATGCACATCAAGCAGACCGTTACCCGCACCGGCAGTGACGGGAAGGCCGTAAAGCTGGAGAATATCGGCTGCAACACCAATTTGGGCGCAAATGACGGCACCCGCATGATATACACCAAGGAGTATGGCAGCAAAGTTCCCTTTAAGATTGCCCTGGGCCTGGAGGTGGACGCTGACGGCACCGTAAAGCGTGTCTATAAGAATGCCGGCGGCGTAGTGATTCCCTCCAGCGGCTATGTTATTGTGTCCCGGAATCCTCGGGGATGGGGCGATGACTTCTACACCGCAGCCAAGGTGGGCGACAAGGTTGATGTGGCCGTAAAATATGAGGGCTCTACCACCCAGGATGTGAAAACAGTGCTGGGCTGTGGGCCCACAGTGGTCAAAAACGGCAAGGCCTATGGCAATGCCACTACGTATGCCAACGAGGGCTTCTCAGAGCTGAAGGTCACCCAGGGCAGCGTGGCCCGGATGGCCATTGGCGTGAAGAAGGACGGCACCGTGGTCATTGCCAGCACCAGCGGCACCCTGGCCCAGCTCTCCCAAGTGATGGTGGGCCTGGGCTGTGAAAACGCCATGAATCTGGACGGCGGCGCTTCCAAGGCCCTGTACGTAAAGAACGCCTGGAGCGTGTCCGCTGGCCGGGCTTTGAGCAATATGCTGGTCTTCACAAAGAAAGGCGCATAATGCAGCCTGCCTTCTGGCTGTAAAATCCTCAGCGTCCCATAGAGCTGTTCTCCCTGTAAAGGAACAGCGCTGTGGGGCGCTTTTTTGTTTCTCTCCAGTGCCTGCAAAAGCTGTGATTTGGACTTGTCAGAAAAAAATAAATTTTTTTTGAAAATCATGCAACCATTTTCTGAGAAATCGGATTCTTATATATAGAGAGAACAAAAAGTCCACAGGGGAGGGACATGCCATGAAGAATGAAAAAAGTATCTAAAGAATTGGAGAGGGGGGACAAAGGGCTCCAACTATGACGCTGGAAGCGGCGTAACAAATTGGCTGGATAGGAGTCCTATATTACAGTGATATACATAGGAGGAATCAACCATGAAAAACAGAATTTCAATTATTTTGACACTCTGCCTATTGTGCGCCTGGCTTGGCGGCTGCGGGGATGGGGATTTTGTATCTCAGGTGAGCCCGCAAGGCCCTGATAAAGGGGAGAAACCCAACGTGACCTTATGCACAGACCTGCACCCGGGAGAGGGCGCATATGACGGCGATGTGATTCAGGATTTTTTGGACACTGTGCCAGGGTACAACGAGGAGTTTACCGTTACGGTGGAGAGAATTCCTCAAGAGGGCACACAGCGGGAGACGGCCATCAGCCGGATTCGCACGGAAATGGCCAGCGGAGCCGGGCCGGATGTGTTTTTCTGCGTCTGTGGGGAAGACGGGCTTTTCCAATATCCTCAGGCTCTGATGGAGCGGGGCGGATTTCTGCCGCTGGATTCTTATATTTCCCAGGCGCAATACATGGAATGGGATAGTCTGATTCCTGTCCTGATGGAGGCGGGCAGGGCAGAGCAGGGGCAAATGCTTTTGCCGGTAAGCTACTGTATGAGTGCATCTCTGGTGGAAAAGGAAGGCTGTACTCTCAGCGAGACCTTCCCCTTAACCTGGGACCAGGCCCTGGCCAGTCAAGACCCCTGGGTGCAATCCGCTTGTTGGAGGCTTGACTGCTTTGACGAAGTTCTGGGAGAGCTGGCCGATTACAGCCAGGATGTCCTGACGTTCAGCGAGGACGAGCTTGCCGCCCGGTTAGAAGAGGCCAGCCAGGCAACGATTGCGGAGGAAGTGAGGCAGGAGGGCGCTCCTCTCTTTCTGCCGGATATCACAATTTCACCCTCAAATGTGGATATGCTGAGCCCGAAAAGTCCAGAGTACCTGATGATACCCCAGTATAACACAAGCGGCGGGGTCACCGCCTCGATTACAGGCTTTGTGGGAATCAACGCCAATGCGCGGAACCCGGAAGCGGCTTTCCGATTGGTGGACTGGCTTTTCAGCCGGGAATCACGGGAGAACAGCGAGATAAATATCTATTTTACTGGACTGCCTACAGACATAGAGCTGGTGCAGAAGGAGCATACTTTGCGATATATTGACAATGTGTCTCAAAGAAAAAAGTGGTATCTGGGTGAGTGGAACTACCAGCAAATTAGGAGCTTGATAGGACAGATTAACGCGGTCAATTTTATCACGCCGCTGAACGGAGAGATGAATACTCTTTTTCAGGAGTATCGGGCAGAGGATGACCCTGACAAACGGCAGGCTTTAATCCATAAGCATTATTCCACCATGCAGATGATGGTGGCGGAGAGCTGAGCGGGTATAAATTGACAAATAAATCAATCTGTGGTATAATTTTATTAGAATATTTTGCAATGTCCCTTCATTCAGAACAGCTTCAACAAGAGTGCCAGGAAGGTTTATGCCTGTCCTCGGCTGAATGCGCATAATCATGAAAAAAGGAGTGATACAAATGAAAAAGTCCCAGTCTGCCCTGCAGGGCTGGCTGCTGATAAGTCCGCTGCTGATTGGCTGCCTCCTGTTTTATGCCATCCCCTTTGTGCTGGTCATTCAGTACTCACTGTCCACTGGCAGCGGCGGCTCCAGCAGCTTCATCGGTTTTATCAACTACCAGGACGTAACCGCCAACGGGATGTTCACCCTGGCTTTTGGCAATACCATGCGTTTTTTGGCGGCGGCTCTGCCGCTGATTATGGTGCTGGCTTATCTGATAGCCCTGCTCATGCAAAAGCATGCTAACAAGCACAAGCTGTTGAAATCTGTGTTCCTTTTCCCTTATATCATGCCTGTGGTGGGCGCGGTGATTCTGGTGGAGTTGTTTTTTGCTGACAGCGGCTTAGTCCCCAGCATCACGAATGCCCTGGGCCTGCCCTTGACCGATTGGTTAGGGGGCCCGGCGGCCTTTGGTGTGGTGCTGCTTCTGTATCTTTGGAAAAATACCGGATACAGCGTGATTCTGCTGCTGGCCGGGCTGGTCACCATCCCAGAAGAACAATACTCTGCCGCTGATTTGGACGGGGCCTCGGGCTGGCAGAAGTTCTACTACATCACCACCCCCCAGATGTGGTATTCTGTGTTCTTTGCCATCATCTTCTCCCTTATCAACGCTTTCAAGTGCTTCCGGGAAATCTTTCTCATTGGCGGCACCCACCCCAACGAGAACATCTACATGCTCCAGCACTTCCTGAACAACAGCTTCGAGAATCTGAACTATGCCAAGCTGTCAGTGGCGTCGGTCCTGCTCTTGGTTGTGGTGCTGGTGGTGTTCGCGGTATTCTACGGATTTGTGAGGAAAAAGGAGGCGTTTCGCTGATGAAGACCAAAACCTCTGTGGCAAGCAATATTTTTGCGTGGGTGTTCGCGTTTATCTCTATTGCGCCTTTTGTGTATGTGCTGACACTCAGCTTCCTTCCCGCTTCGGGGGGCATCACTTTCAGCTATTACTATGATGTGTTCCTGGGAACTTCCCAATATTTGCTCCGCTTCTGGAAGAGCATGGGCATCTGCCTGGCTATTGTGGCAGGGCAGCTGGTGGTCTCAGTGCTGGCTGGCTATGGCTTTGCCAAGTGCCAGTTCAAGGGCCGGGATACCCTGCTGTTCGTGCTCATGATTCTCATGGTCCTGCCCTTGCAGGTCACCCTGGCCCCCAATTACATTATGCTGGACAAACTGGGCCTGCTGGACACCTATTCGGCCCTGATATTCCCATCTATCTTCGTGCCCCTGGGGACCTTCATCCTGACCCAGAGCTTCAAGTCAGTAAGCGATGATATTATCGACGCCGCCAAGCTGGACGGCTGCGGCCTGTTCCGGCTGCTGACAAAGGTGATTCTGCCCATGAATACCAGCGGCCTGGTGTGTGTCACCCTGCTGTCTTTCCTGGACGGGTGGAATATGGTGGAGCAGCCCATTGCCTACATCAAGGATTTTGTGCGGTATCCCATCTCTGTGGCCCTGGCCTATGTGCCCCCCGCTGACCCTACATTACAGCTGGTGTGCTGTATTCTGGTAGTGCTGCCGCCCTTGTTCCTGTTCACCTACTTCAACCGAGAGCTGGTTGAAGGGATTGTTCTGGCGGAGGTGAAATAAGATGAAAAAGAAAGCGCTCTGTATTTTTATGCTGGTATTCTGGATGGTTGGGGCATTTACTCTCCTTTCCATCAAGGTAGAGGAGCAGATGATTCCTCAGGTGACGCTGGCGTCGATTGGCGGGTTTGGCGGTAGGGACACCCTCCCGGTGGACTGCCTGCAAATAGACGAGGACGGAATCTCCCGCCTGTACTGCATCTACGAAGGCACTGGCTGGGAGGCCGGCACCCGGGTTCGGGAGGAGACAGGGGGATATATCCTCACGGAGAAAGGCCTGAAACTGGACATGGGCTGGGGAGACTATGTTCAGTATACCTCGAAGCCCTTGCGCAGCGGAGAAATCGTGGAGGTAGTGCGGGGAGGCAAGAGGGAGTCAGACTACTGGCTGGCTGTGTTCCCTGATGGGGTGCCGGAACATATGGAGAAGCTCCCCAGCGGAACAGGCGTGCTGGAGCGCAGCGGAAATGCCCTGCTGCTCTTTGCGGAGAGTGCGGAGCAGCCCTATATGACTGGCCGGGTCAAAAGCTTGATTCCGGAAACAGCAGGGGCAGAGGTCTACAGCTTTGCTGAGATGAAGAAGTTCCTGGATGTGCTGCCCTCTATGGGCCTGACTCTGGGGATCCTGCTGACCGCAGTGACCCTGTGGGTCTGCTGCTGCTTCATGGCCAAGGAGCCAAGGAAGAACCGGGTGGGACTGGTTATCAACATCACCCTGGGTCTGCTGCTGCTGGTGGGACTGTACTTTGTCCTGAGAGACATGGAATTCCCCTCTGCCATGCTGCCAAAAGAGCAGATTACGGACTTTGGATATTTTTACCATGAGTACCACCAATTTTTCTCTGCTCTCAAGAGCTTTGCGGCGCCAGCCTCAAGCTCAGGGATGCTGGCCTCAAGTATGCCAAGCACTCCAGCGGCCCAGGAGATTATCCAGTATAAAAACGGCATAATCATGCGGCCCTTCCTGTTTGTGGTTCTGGGTGTGGTGGCTCCTTTGCTTATCCGATTTTTCCAGTGGGCAATTCAGTATCAGCGGAGCCTGCCAAAAATAAAATGAGCCCCGGGATTCTATCGGGCAAGGAGGAACACAATGCACTGTGAGTATGATAACGATACATTCTTTCAACAGTATGCCCAAATGTCCCGCAGCCGGGAGGGGCTCTCCGCGTCAGGGGAGTGGCACCAGCTTCAGCTGCTGTTCCCGTCATTGGAGGGCCTGCGGGTGCTGGATTTAGGCTGTGGGTATGGCTGGCACTGCCGGTTTGCGGCAGAGCAGGGCGCAGCCCAGGTATTGGGCCTTGACCTGAGCAGGAAGATGCTGGAGGAAGCTGCACAGCGGAATGCCCATCCCAGCATTACCTACCGGCAGTGCGGCATCCTGGAATATGAGTACCCAGAGCACAGCTGGGACTTGGTGGTCTCCAATCTGGCTCTGCACTATGTGGAGGAGCTGGAGCAGGTGTACGGTCAGGTATTCCATACTCTGCAGCCTGGAGGATGCTTCCTCTTCAACATTGAGCACCCCAGCTTTACCGCCGGAGTGGGCCAGGATTGGCTCTATTCGCCAGAGGGCGAGCCCCTCTGCTGGCCGTTGGACAACTATTTCAAGCCAGGGGAGAGGCGCACCCGCTTTTTGGGCTGCGAGGTGGTGAAGCAGCACCACACGCTGACCCAGATTCTGGACGGCCTGCTAAAGGCTGGCTTTGTGCTGGAGGCTGTCCAGGAGGCTCAGCCGCCGGAGGAAATGATGAATCTGCCCGGCATGTTGGATGAACTACGCCGCCCCATGATGCTGCTGGTAAAGGCATCAAAGAGGGGATAGGGGCTGATGTGTGGGGAGCGCTCCTTCGGGCACTGACCAAAAAGCACAGCCATGAGCCCAGGACAGAGGGCCTTGCCATTATACTCTGTTGGGGGAGTGGACTGCCGGAAGCCAGGCTTTGTTTCCATAGTGGATGTGATTGGAAAATACGATGCAAAAAACAGCGCCAGATATGAGCAATCAGAGCTGGCGCTTCCCTATTCTTATCCCTGTTTGGGCTGTCATCTGCCAGAAGCTGACAAAAAAAGATTTTTTTGAAAAATCTATTGACAAACCGCCGGAAGAGTGGTATACTAAACAAGCGTTGAGGGGCTGGCCCCGAAACGAGAAAAGAATACTGTGCAGGTATGGCGGAATTGGCAGACGCGTATGGTTCAGGTCCATATGAGCGAAAGTTCATGCAGGTTCAAGTCCTGTTACCTGCACCACGATTGGACATCAATTTTGATACAATGAGTATCTTGATTGATGTCCAGCCTTTTTTATAAAAAAGCAGCAGGAGGGAAAACCATGGAAAGAGGAATCAGGAATTCTGCCAAAGCACTTATCATCAAAGATGGAAAAATGGCTGCTGTCAAAATCAGAGACGCTGGCGAAGAGTGGTACATTATGCCCGGCGGAGGACAGGAGCCAGAAGAAACTCTCAAAGAAGCGGTCTGCCGTGAAGTATTGGAAGAATTGGGCATGGCTGTGGAATGCAGAGACTTGATCTTCGTTATTGAAGGGGTTCATGGCGAAAGTTTCCATCGTGTCGACTTGGTTTTTGCCTGCAAATTTATTGATTATGTTCCGGGCGCTCTCCTTCATGGTGATACCAATCAAGTCGGTATCGAATGGCTTGATATTTCCGCACTTAATCTGAAGCCCTTATATCCCTCCAAATTGAGACGGCAGATTATGAATTTCTATCAGGGAAAACCGTATCAGGTTTATCTCGGCAACGAGGAAGCAGGGGACCCTGAATGTACAGAGTGATGGCCTCTCAGGTGCCTTTTTGCACAACGAGAGAGCGCGTGAAGTTTGTATCCAAATTGCCCTTTCGTGTCTACACAGGCTGAACCGCCCAGAATATAACAGAAAAAGGACGGATTACCAGAATCCGTCCTTTCGTTTATCCATTGGCAGCCGGGTCTCCCTCTTTTAAGGAAATCCCAAGCTGCCTGCATTTTTCCAATGCCAGGCTGTGGTTCTGTAAAGCGGCCTGATAATACCAGTGCCGTGCCTGCTCTATGTCCTTTGGAACACCTGTGCCGGATTCGCAGTACTCTCCCAGATTGTACTGCGCGTCCCAGTCCCCGTGCTTCGCGGCCCGGCGGGTCCAATACAGAGCCTGCTCCATATCCTTGGGGACGCCCAGGCCCTCGGAATAGAAGTAACCCACTTGGCACTCGGCCAGAGGATAGCCCTGCTGGGCCAGGGGCAGGAGCCCCGCAAAGCACGCGCCATACTCCTTTGCCTTCCAATATTTGTCAAACAGGCTGTTGACAGCATCCAGTTCCGGGCAGGGGCGATAGTATTCGCTGGCCATATTGCGCCTCCTTATGCGTTCTGATATGCCTCTATCATCCGTTTCGCCAGGCGGGCATCCACAGTCGCAAAGCCCTCCGAATCCTTATAGTCCAAGGTGCGCAGCACCTCCAGGGACTGCTCATATACCTCCACCCTGGTGGAGTGGTAGACAGGCTCCAGACGGTGGGGGATAAAGATGGCAAATTCCAGCTTCTCTCCATCCGTTTTACTGTAATAAGCATGAAGCCGCGCATTGTCATAGCCTCGCTTAATGATGCTGCACAGGGCATTTTTCATAAGCTCTACCGCCAAATCATTCAGGCCGCTGTCAAAGATAAGAATCTTTTCTTTCAGCTCCGCCAAATTCTTCACCCGGCGCTTTACATAGTGCTTCATCTGCTCAGTGGCTTCCACAGCGCTGCCAGCCCCGCCGGGGGCAGCGCAGATTACATATCCGGCCTGGTTGTCCAGATACACAAAGGGGTAGGCCATGGCGGCAAAATAGCTGCATCGCTGGCAGCGCCAGTCAAAAAGGGTCTCGTCCAAAATGCTCTGTTTCAGCTCTGGATGGGCCTGGGCGTTGACGCTGGTATACAGCCGGTATTTCTGCGATTCCCCGCACTGGGGGCAGACAATGTCCTTCACAATCTCCGTTGACATTTCCCATTCCTCCTGGGGCTTTATTCAAAGGGCAGGCTGTCGTTTTCGTCCAGCTCGGCAGGGGGCGTGGCAGCAGTTTCCGGTATAGGGTCCTGCTCAAAGCTCTCCACGTCGGAAAGGTCAATCTCCTCGCTGTTCTCGTCCTCAGGGTCATATTCTTCGTTTATCTCCCCAGCTGTTTCGGATAAATGGGGCAGAATCCTGCGCTTCATTCCAACCGCGAATACAGCGGTGGGCCCGTTTGTATAAGAGGTAAAGGTCACGACATCAGCCTGGGCGCTAACAGCTTTTTCCAGTTCGCTGAGCGCCTTATCCCGCCGCTGGAGGATGGCGTCAATCCGTGCGCAGTGAGACTCAGCAATGGCGTTATCCTTGCTGCGCAGGGCGTTGTAATAATAGCGGCCTAAGGCCAGATATTCTTTTTCAGCAGCCTGCTCTTCACAGTGAACCACCAGCCGAAGCCGGTTTGCCAGAGCGGCCCGGCGGTTCTTTTCTTTCAAATTTTGAGCGGTCCGGCGGGCTGATTGGCCCAGTTTTTTCCAATTTGCCATATAATAAAGACCTCCTGCTGGTTGATGGTGGAAACCCGAAATATGCAAAGATATGCTGTGTATAGTATGTGCAGGGAAAGGGCTGGTCAGACATCAGGCTTTTTTCAGCCGGATAACATTCCAAGAGGCAGGGGAGAGGCGGCTCTTCAGCAGGCCTCCTGCCAGCTCGTCCCGCTCCGGAACATTCTTGGGGGCCACGTCTTCATGGGTGGCAGAGTTGACAGCCTTAAAGTTTTCATGTTCCAACACAATATGTTCAGTGAGAGTATAGCCAGCAAAACCCCGCAAATCGGTTTCCAAAGTGATGCTGTCTTCCAAATCCCGATTGACGGCGAAAACAGTGAGCTCTTCCTTTTCGTCATTCCACACAGCCACGGTCTCCACATCAGAAACGTCCGTGAACTCCTTGGTATCATGGCGGGAAGCACGCTGGGCAGTGTTCAGCGCAATGCCCCGGCCATACTGAGAGGCGTGGAGATAAGGATAGTAGATGGTCTGTTTCCAGGCAGGGCCGTTCTCCTCTGTCATAATGGGAGCGATAACATTGACCAGCTGGGCCAGGCAGGCCATGCGAACCCGGTCGCTGTGCTTGAGCAGGGTAATGAGCATCAGCCCCACCAGCAGAGCGTCCTCAAAATTATACTTGTCCTCTAACAGATGGGGGGCCACAGACCAGGGGCGGTTGCCCATGGTGTCGCTGTCAGCGGCATCACTGTGGAACCATACATTCCATTCATCGAAGCTGAGCATAATCTCTTTCTTTGCCCGCCTCTTGGCCTTCACAAAGTCACAGGTGGACACCACTGTTTTAATGAAACGCTCCATGTCGTCTGAGTATGCCAGGAAATTGGTAGTGTCGTTCAGGCGGTTGCCGTAATAGGTGTGCAGGGAAATGTAGTCCACACTGTTGTAGGCCTCTTCCAGCACAGTGGCCTCCCACTGGGGATAGCTGGGCATACCGGTGTTGGAGCTGCCGCAGGCCACCAGCTCTACAGTGGGATCAATCTGCCGCAGGGCCTTTGCGGTCTCGTCAGCCAGGCGGCCATATTCCTGGGCCGTTTTGTGCCCCACCTGCCAGGGGCCGTCCATCTCGTTGCCCAGGCACCAAGTCTTAATGTTATGGGGCTCCGGCACGCCATGGGAGATGCGCATATCGCTGTATTTGGTACCTGAGGGATGGTTGCAGTATTCCAGCAGGTTGCAGGCCGCGTCAATGCCCCGGGTGCCCAGATTCACGGCCATCATCATGTCAGTGCCGGCCTTTTTGGCCCAGCGGGCGAACTCGTTGACACCAATCAGGTTTGGCTCAGTGCTGCGCCATGCCAGCTCCAGACGGCGGGGCCGCTGTTCCACCGGGCCGACGCCGTCCTCCCAGAAATAGTTGGAAACAAAATTGCCGCCAGGATAGCGGACAATGGGCACGTTCAGCTCCCGTACCAGAGAGAGCACGTCCTGGCGGAAGCCCTCCCCGTCAGCAGAGGGATGGCCGGGCTGATAGACACCGCCATAAACCGCGCGGCCCAGATGCTCTACAAAAGAGCCATAGATACGCTCGTCAATACGGCTGATTTGAAACTCTGAATCCAGGGTGATGCGGGCAAACTTTTTATCCATAGTGAGACCTCCCAATCTTTCTCTATCCATTATATCTGCGCGGAGCCGCAAAGTCAAGCAGAGGGGAGAAAGTTCATAGAGCAAAGGAAGGGCCCGGACATAATGTCCGGGCCCTCGCTATCTGCGGGGCAGAGCCCCAGTCGAGCTAAGAACTGAGCTTACGCTCCGTGGCTCCCTTTGCGCTTTTTCCACTCAGCAGCGCCCAGGAACACCAGGCCAGCCGCGGAAATCACGGACAGCAGGAACCAGATGTCAGCGTTGTCGCCGGTCTTGGGAGTGTTCGCCAGAGGCACATCCTCGTCGGGAATCTCTTCCTCAGGCTCGGGAGTGGGCTCCGGCTCGGAAGGGCCAAGGGGCACATCCGGGTCGGGAATCTCCTCGTCCGGCTCGGGAGTAGGCTCCGGCTTGGGAGTGCCCAGGGGCACATCCTCGTCGGGAATCTCCTCGTCCGGCTCAGGAGTGGGCTCCGGCTTGGGAGTGCCCAGAGGCACATCCTCGTCGGGAATCTCCTCGTCCGGCTCAGGAGTGGGAGTAGGCTCCTCGGTGGGCTCCGGCGTGGGGGTAGGAGTAGCGGTAGGTGTCGGAGTGGGGGTCGGAATGACAACCACCGGAGGATTCGTGGGAGGAGGTGTGGGGGTTGAGGCGTCGTAGGTGTTGGTGAATACAATCTCCGCCACACCAGCGGACTCCAGCTGAGTTGTGCCGGAGATGGTGTTGCTCTTCTCATTGTTGACCGTGACGCTGGACGCGCCAGAGGGCTGCTCTGTGATAGTATAAGCAACGCCCGCATCCATGTTGGTCAGGACTTTTGTCTCCCCAGCCTTGAGGGTCAGGGTGAACTTACCGCTCTTATCGCCGTTCATCTCGGCGCCATTGAGCACAACGGAGCCCGCGTAGGGACTACCGTTCTGAGTCAGGGTGACGTCGAACTTGAACTCGGTCTGGGCAGGAGTGCCCTCGCCGTCAACCACCTTGCGGATGGGCAGGACAGCCTTATCCTCACCGATGATGACATCGCCATTGCTGCCGATGCCGCCGCCGGAATAGGCTGAGGTGTTGCCGGAAATGATGACACTGGCGATACCGCCCAGCACATCCAGGTTAACCTTCAAATCGGAGAAGGCATTCACCTTTCCGCCATTGGTCAGGTTCACCTCTTCGCCAGCGCCAACCAGCGGTTTGCCCTCCGCGTCAGTCCAGTTATAGACACCGCCGCCCAGGGCGTACTTGGAAAGGAACACCTCGTGCTTACTGTTATCATTGCCTTCGTCCACAAACACCTGGGAGATGGGCTTACCGTTGATACCGGGCAAGTTGCCCGCGATAACGCCGCCGGAAGTAATATAAATCTTGGTGTTGGAGGTAGGGCAGGCAGAGAGGCCAGCGCCAGCGTTGAACTGAGGCCTATCAGCAGTTCCGCTTCCCGCTTCGTTCGCGGTTACGGCAACGTTCTTGAGATAGAGCTTGCCGTTCTCTTTGCCCGATTTACCACCGTTGACGTAGATACCGCCGCCGCCGTAGGGATAGAGGCTTTCGTCCTCTTCCGCTTTGCAGGTTGCTGTGTTGTTTGTGATTTTGCCAGCGTTAACATACGCTACAGCGCCAGTCTGTACAAAAATACCGCCGCCATTGCTGGCAGTGTTGCCGTTGATTGTGCCGCCGTTCATGGTGAATTGGCCACCACTGGCAACATAGACAGCACCACCATACAGGCCGGTATTGCCACACAGCGTGCCGCTATTCATGATGAAGGCTCCGTTTACCTCAACCGCGCCGCCATTTGTGCTGCTATCACCACCGCCAGTAATCATACCACCATTAGGGCAATCCAGCGTAAAGCTCATTCCTGAGGGGACAACAATATGATGACCGTTCAGATTCAGAGTGTGGCCCGCCAAGTCAAGGGTTACATCGTGAGGGACATTGATATCCGCAGCAGAGGTTACATCAGTGATAAGAGTCACAGTACCTCCTACAGGAACCTCAATCAAAGCAGTTTGGAGACTGACAATCACTTCCTCGCCGTCTTTCTCATACTTGGCTTCGGAAGGTTCAATCGCACGGGTTTTCAAAACAAGAATATTACCTTCTCCTACGCCCGGCTCTAAATCCGTATCCACTACATCTAAGGTGAATTTCTTTGCGTCTTCAGCGGCCAGAGTGTAATCCTTGCCTTTGGCAAATCGTTTGCCAGCAGCAGGGGCGCTAACAGTAAAACCTACATTGGCATTTGCTCCCATTGCGCCTGTGACATATATTTCATTACCCACATACACATTGTGAGGAACGCCGTTTTTCGTGTTTCCTGTAATAGCAACATCGCCGCTTACAGACAAGTTACCCTTATAACAATACACGCCACCGCCATAACTTCCACAGGTATTGGCAGTGATGGAGCCACCGCTCATGTTGGGAGTTACATTACTGCAATATATACCGCCACCATAGCCCGTTGCCTCGTTATAGATGATGGAACCACCACTCATAGCAAATGAGCCGGATTGCGCATATATGCCACCACCCTGCTTTGTGGTTGCAGCATTATAACTAATCGTACCGCCACTTACAGTCAGCGTACTGCCTGCCACATAAATGCCGCCACCGTACGTTGCCTTGTTATCAGTAATCTCAGCGCCGCTAATTGCAACAGTACTGCAATTAGCATAAATACCACCGCCGTACGTTGCAGTGTTATCACTAATCTTACCACTGCTAACCTGGACAGTTGCACCGTTAGCGTTGATTCCGCCAACATTGTTGGTAATCGTACCGCCTGAAATCGTAATAGTTGACTTTGAACGCGCCATTACGCCAGGACCAAGACAGGACTCAATGCACCCGCCAGACATCCGGAACTCTCCACTAATGTCTACACCAGACACCTTTGCCGCTTTTATGGTACCGCCTTTCATATCGAAAGTACTGCTAAAGCCTAAATTCACGCATTCATTGCCGCCAGCAATCGTGCCATTATTCATCACAAATGTGGAGTTATTTATAACATAAACGGCCATCGAAACCGTGCTTTCGATAGTGCCGCCATTCATAGTGAAATTGGAACTCTTGTCTACAGTGACATTATCAGCGTGAGCGCCTTCTTCCATGTTGAGCGTACCACCATCAGTGACAATCAGCGTCGTAATTGTGACTTGTTTGCCAATCGTAAGAGCAGAACCTGTTGTCGTAATACGAACGCCCCAAAAATTTTCAAGGGTAACTTTCGCACCGTTTGTCACAGACAGATATCCATAACAAGAGAGCTTAGCACCCCGAATAGTAACAGACTTGTCAATAGTAAGCTCTTTGCTCAAAGAAATCTCAGCAGTAAGATTGATAACTTTGGCCTTGCTTTCAGCGCTCAGAGCTTTAACAAACTCATCAGCGTTCGCAACGTCAATCTTCTCCGCCTCAGGATTCAGCAGATTGCACTTTTTGCAAATGCCTGTTTCCTTGTCAAACTCGTGCTCGCACTCAGCGCCACATACAGTACACTTGCCGTCAGGCTCTTCTGTCTTGTACTTGTGCTCACACTCAGCGCCGCACACAGTGCACTTGCCATCAGGTTCTTCTGTGTTGTACTGATGCTCGCACTCAGCGCCGCACACAGTGCATTTGCCATCAGGCTCGTCTGTGTTGTACTGATGCTCGCACTCAGCCTCGCATACAGTGCACTTGCCCTCAGGGGTATGCTCTTTGTGCTCGCAGACAGCCCCACAACCTTCTGTCGTGCACTTGCCGTTCTCCCAAGTGTGCTCATGCTCAGCAGGCTTCTCCTCGTCCGCGCCGGGAGTCCCGGCATCGGGCGCTGCTCCGTTGGGCGCATCATCGCTGCCCTCGTCAGCGGGCTGCTGAGTGGGCTGGGCGCTGGGCGCCAGGGTGGGCTCCCCTGCTGGGGTTTCCGTAGCCGCCGCGCTGGGCGCGGCAGAAGCGCTTGGGGCGGGGGCTGCTGTGCCCTCAGCTGTAGGCGCTGCCGTGGGCGCTGCCGTTTCGGCCGGCTTGGGCGCTTCGGTCGGCTGGGTGGCCGGGGTCTCATTCGTCACGGGTGTATCCGTGACGGCAGTGGACGGGGCCCCGTCCGTGGCTGCCTGAGCAGGCTCGCTGGCGGCAGTGTTCCCGCCGGCGCTCTCCTCCGCAAACGCGGTCAGGTTCAGCATGCTCAGACACATCATCATAGCCAAGAACATCGCGAGGACGCGCTTGGCCTTTTTACTTGTGTTCTTCATAGTCGCATTTCCTTTCTTTGCAGTATATCGGATGCAAAGTGTCCGGCGGCCGGGCTGGCATGGCGCCCCTGTTTGACAGCGGCACTTTAGCCCCCATTTAGCTTTGCGTCCCACCGTTTCCGATGGTTTGCGAAGTCGCGGCCCGGCTGACATAGCGTCTGCTGACGCCACAGTCCCGTGGCTTTGCGTCTCGTCGTTTCCGGCGATTTGCTCTTGCGGCCCGGCGAACGTAGCACTATACTTTCGCGCTGTAGTCCCGTAGCTTTGCGTCGCACCGTTTCCAATGCTTTGCCCACGCATTTTCGTCCGGTTCCCCGGCAGCCCGCCGCCGCTAATGCGCAAACAGCAGCGGGCGCTCTCCAGGGCGGAATCGCCTCACGCACAGGGCCTCCCTCCTTTCGCGCTGTGACCCACCGTAAGGACGTGTTTTGGCATACTGCAAGAGGCCAAATCCTTCCATCCATATATTAGATAGTGTCTACATGAGTTAAGCACGAA
>CAJTXF010000033.1 GCA_910580045.1 uncultured Eubacteriales bacterium | reverse complement strand
TTCAGCGCTTGACTATCTTACCACATTTGGTTTGATTTGTCAAGTACTTTTTCAACTTTTTTCGCGCCCCTCGCTTTTCGCGAGGTCTCTCTTTCGAGAGGCTTGACTATCTTACCATACTCGGCTCGATTTGTCAAGTACTTTTTTCAACTTTTTTCGCGCTCTCACTTTTCTGTGAGAAGTCTCCCTTTCGGGCGACTTGACTATCTTACCACACTCGGTTTGATTTGTCAAGTACTTTTTTGAAAAAAGTTTTTCGCCTCGCCTTTCGGCTTGGCTGCTCTCTCGGGAGAGCTTGACTATGATATCACATCGCGTTTGGTTTGTCAAGGGGTTTTTCCAAGTTTTTGAAAAAACTTTTTTGACTCCCGGCGCTGTACAAACCCGCGCCTGATATGTTATAATAGTCCTGCTGCGGTTTGCGCCGCAACGTTCGCTATTATATGACTTTTTTCCGGGTTTGTCAACCCCCTTTTTCCAAAAACTTTATTTTTTTTGTGCTCTGCCATGTCCTGATTCTATATTAAGAAAGGCTGTGTCTGTATGCCCATTCGCGTCAGCGCGGATTTGCCCGCAATAGAAGTGCTGGAGGGAGAGAATATCTTTGTGATGCCAGAAAGCCGGGCCCTCACCCAGGATATCCGCCCCCTGCGCATTGCCATCCTGAATTTGATGCCCACCAAAATGGAGACCGAGACCCAGCTGCTGCGGCTGCTGAGCAACTCCCCCTTGCAGGTGAATGTGGAGCTGCTTCACCCAGCCTCCCATATCAGCAAGAACACCAGCCCCTCTCATCTCAATAAGTTCTACAAAACCTTTGCCGATGTGCGGGAGGAGCGGTTCGACGGGCTTATTATCACCGGCGCGCCAGTAGAGAAGCTGCCCTTTGAGGAGGTAGACTACTGGCAGGAGATGTGCGCCATTATGGATTGGTCTCAAAAGAACGTGTACTCCTCCCTCTATATCTGCTGGGGCGCCCAGGCCGGGCTGTACTATCATTATGGGATACAGAAACACCCCCTGCCGGAAAAGCTCAGCGGCATCTATAATCACCGGGTGCTGAACCCTTATCACCCCCTGATGCGGGGCTTTGACGACAACTACTTTGCCCCCCACTCCCGGTACACCCAAGTACTGCTGGAGGATATACAGGCCCACCAGGAGCTTATCCCCCTGGCAATGTCTGATTTGGCCGGGCTGCATATTGCGGCCCAGCGGGGCGGGCGGCGGATTTTTGTCACCGGACACGCGGAATACGACCGGGACACGCTGGCAAAGGAATACTTCCGGGATGTGAACAAAGGGCTGAACCCTCAGGTGCCCTATCACTATTTTCCTGATGATGACCCGGCCAAGACCCCTCCCTTTACCTGGCGGAGCAATGCCCACCTGCTGGTGTCCAACTGGCTGAACTATTATGTATATCAGCAGGTGCCCTATGATTTTATTGACGAGAATGCTCCGGCAGAAGGAGGCGCTTTTTTATGAACGGCCCCCTCTGTACCAGTGAACTGCGCTCCCTGCTCCAGTCCAGCGGCGCGGACCTGGTGGGCTTTGGGGATATCAGCGCCCTGTCTGATACTTGGAGCCGGTGCGTATCCCTGGCGGTGGCGCTGCCTGCCTCCACAATACGCGGGATTGCAGAAGGCCCCACTCAGGACTATTACGAGCAGTACCACGCCCTGAACGCCCGCCTGGACATTCTGGCGGAAACCGCGGCCTCTTTCCTCCAGGAGCGGGGATTCCGGGCTTTGGCCCAGACCACCACCTCTGTGGCGGAGTCCGCTGGGTACAGGACCCCTCTCCCCCACAAGACCTGCGCCACCCGCAGCGGGCTGGGCTGGATTGGGAAATCAGCCCTGCTGGTCACGCCGGAGTTTGGCCCGGCAGTGCGGCTGAGCTCCGTGCTGACGGACGCCCCCTTTGAGAGCCTGGGCCAGCCTGTGAACAGCTCTCAGTGCGGCGGCTGTACACGCTGTCAGGAGCAGTGCCCGGGGAGGGCAATCCAGGGGGCGCTTTGGAATGTGAAAGTGGAGCGGGAGGCCCTGGTGGATGTGGAGGCCTGCCGGAAGGCGGCGCGGGCGCTGGCCTTAGAGCGGGTGGGGAAAGAGATTACTCTTTGCGGGAAATGTATTGAGGTGTGCCCGTACACCCAGGCATGGATTGGTAAAGGGGCCTGCTGAGTCTGCTGAGGCTGACGGATTTGGGCCGCGGCACCCTCCCCTGGTTCCAGCCAACAGGCGCCCCCATCCAAAACCTCATACTATAAAGTATAAGTTACCACACTCTACATAAAGGAGACTGCAACCATGAACTGCGATGGCGTCATTTTTGATTTGGACGGCACCCTCTGGGATTCCACCGGGGCCCTGACAGATATCTGGGCCCTGGCTTTGGCCAACGAGCCGGACATCCCCCGGCCCCCCACCAGGGAGGAGCTGGGCAGTGTGATGGGCATGACTGCCCCCCAGCTGATGAAGAAGCTCTTCCCCCACCTCTCCCCCGAGCGGGGCGCGGAGCTGTTCGGCAAGCTGTGCCTGGTGGAGGACGCCTATCTGCGGGAACACGGCGGGGTGCTGTATGAAGGCATGGAGGAGACCCTGGCCGCTCTGGCAGGGCGGTTCCCCCTGGCCATTGTGAGCAACTGCGGGCCTGAGTACATTCCCGCCTTTTTCGCTGCCCATGGGCTGGAGAAGTACTTTGCGGACTGGGAGTGCATTGGCCGCACAGGCCGCCCCAAGTGGGATAACATCCGGCTGGTGGCGGAACGCCTGCATCTGGCCCATCCTGTCTATGTGGGGGACACCCACATGGATGAGGAAGCTGCCGGCAAGGCGGGAGTCCCCTTTATCCACGCGGCCTATGGCTTCGGCCAGGCAGAGGGCGCGCCTGCCGTCACAGAGCCCCGGGGACTGCTGGAGCTGCTGGACTAGGGCTTAAATCAGGGGGAGAACCGCTGCGGCAGAGCCTGTTCCCACAACAGGGCCGCACAGGGATTTTCCACGCAGAAGTGGGCTGCTTATGGGCAAAGACAACGTTTTCGGTGTTTCAGAAAGGCCCTGATTCAGCCCGTACCATTTCCCGTATGGGAGAGAGGGGGACGCCCGTGAACACAGGGCTTCTGTTTTCCAGTTTTCCGTTTATCGCCGGGCAGGGGGTGTCCCTGGCCCGGATGTCTGATTTGGATTTGCCCGCGCTGTGGGATGTGCTGGGGGATGAGGAGAATTTCCGCTATGCCCCCACTGGGCCCCTGCAGTCTCCAGAGCAGTGCGTCACAAGGCTTTTGCAGGCTGAGGCCATGTTCCGGGACAGGGTGGCTGTGATGCTGGGCATCTATCCGGAGGGAGGCGGCAGCCGTCTGGCTGGCGTGTTCGAAATCTACAGCATTGAGCCCAGGACCCAGGCAGTGACCGTGCGGTTCACCCTCAGCCGCACCCGCAGGGGGGAGAGCCTGGCCACCGGCGCCCTGCGGGCCTGCGTGGACTATCTGATGGTCAATGTGGGGGTCCACCGCATCCAGGCCTATGTGCTGCCCGCCAACTACCGGGGCATTCTGGTGCTGGAGCGCTGCGGCTTTGTGAAGGAGGGCACCATCCGGGAGGGGTTCTACTGGCCGGACAAGGGCATTGTGGATTTGAGCCTGTACTCCCTGCTGCCCACGGATTTGAAGCGGCCCCAGGATGGGCATGTGTTTTAAGGCAGGGGCTTGGCCGGCAAATATTTTCATGCCATTTTCCCAAAACCCCTTGCTTTTCTTCGGAATTCATTCTATAATATAGACAATCACCCGCAGGGCGCGGGCTCAAGGGAGGTTTGCCCATGAACTATATGGAATTTATCTGGCTGGCCGTGGCGGTAGCCGCCGCTGTGGTGGAGGCCGCTGTCCCGGCGCTGGTCTCAATTTGGTTCGTGCCGGGCAGTATTTTGGCCCTGGCGGCAAGCCTTCTGGGCGGGCCCCTCTGGCTGCAGATGGCCCTGTTTGTGGGCGCGACAGTGCTGGCCATTCTCTTCACCCGGCCCCTGGCCCGCCGCCTGCAGAAGAACGGCCCCACCTCCACCAACGCGGACCGGGTGCTGGGTGCCACCGCCGTGGTCACAGAGGAGGTCAACAACCTGCTGGGCCAGGGCCGGGTCTCTGTGATGGGCAACAGCTGGGCTGCCCGAAGCCTTTCCCCAGAGGAGGCGCTGAGCCCGGGGGAGGAAGTGACTGTTATCCGCATTGAGGGGGTCAAGCTGATTGTAGCCCCTGCCGCAAAGGCGAAAGGAGAAAATCGATGAAAATTCTGTCTATGTTCGACAGCAGCCTGGATTTTTCCGGGATAGCCTGGGTCCTGGTGCTGGTTATCATTGTTATTGTGCTGCTGGCCGCCATTGTGTCCAACTTCAAAATCGTGCCCCAGGCCCACTCCTATGTTTTGGAGCGGCTGGGGGTGTTCCATGCCGCCTGGGGGACCGGCCTGCATCTGAAAATCCCCTTTATTGACCGGATTGCCAAAAAGGTGAGCCTGAAAGAGCAGGTCATTGACTTCCCGCCCCAGCCGGTTATCACCAAGGATAATGTGACCATGCAGATTGACACTGTGGTTTACTTCCAAATCACGGACCCCAAGCTGTATGCCTATGGGGTGGAGAACCCTATCTCTGCCATTGAGAACCTGACCGCCACCACCCTGCGGAACATTATCGGCGAGATGGAGCTGGACCACACCCTCACCTCCCGGGATGTTATCAACTCCAAAATCCGGGTGATTCTGGACGAAGCCACAGACGCCTGGGGCATTAAGGTCAACCGGGTGGAGCTGAAAAACATCATCCCGCCCCGGGAGATTCAGGACTCTATGGAGAAGCAGATGAAAGCCGAGCGGGAGCGCCGGGCCAAGATTCTGGACGCGGAGGGCGAGAAGCGCAGCGCCATTTTGATTGCCGAGGGCGAGAAAGAGTCTGCCGTGCTCCGGGCCGAGGCTGTGAAGGAGACCAAAATTCGGGAAGCCCAGGGCGAGGCAGAGGCCATCCTCTCTGTGCAGCGGGCTTTGGCGGATGCGGTCAAGCTGATGAACGAGGCCAACCCCACAGAGCGGGTCATTGCCCTCAAGAGCCTGGAGGCTTTCCAGGCTGCGGCGGACGGCCGGGCCACCAAGATTATCATCCCCTCCAACATCCAGGGGCTGGCTGGCATGGCGGCCTCTGTGAAGGAGCTGTTCGACACGCCCACCCCAGAGAAATAACGGAAAACGAAAGCCCCCGGCAACGGGGGCTTTTTTTGCGGCTCTGGCCGGAAAATTTCCTGAGAAATTCTTCTTTTCCCTTGACTTTCACTCCATATGATATTATAATGATATCAAAAGAAACGAGGAGGGCTCCATATGCTAGTCGTCACAACTGAACACATCCCAGGCAAGGAGTACGAGCTGATTGGCCTGGCCCTGGGCAGCACCATCCAGTCCAAAAACATCGGCCATGACATTGGCCAGAGCTTCAAGACTTTGGTGGGCGGGGAGCTCAAGTCCTACACCGCCATGATGGAGGAAGCCCGGAACATTGCCATCCAGCGCATGGTGAACCACGCGGGCTCCATGGGCGCGGACGCCATTGTGAATCTGCGCTTCGCCACCTCAGCCATTATGTCCGGCGCGGCGGAGGTCATGGCCTACGGCACTGCCGTGAAGTTCCTGTAATTCCGACAGATAAAACAAGAGCCGGGCAGTCCCTGGGGGCTGTCCGGCTCTTGTTATTATCTGTGTACGTACATCCGGGAGGGGTTGGGTTCCCCCTCCCCCTGGACTGGGCAGAGATACTCCCAGCCATAGCGCTCATAAAACCCGGTGTGCTCTGTAAGCAGGTACACCGGGGTGATGCCTTTGGCGCGCAAATCCTCCGCCGCCAACTTCAGCAGGGCCCCGGCAATGCCCTGGCCCCGGCTGTCCGGCTCGGTGTACACCGCGCAGATGTTGGGGGTCAAGTCCTTCCTGTTGTGGAAATCGTTCTCAATCACGCCCAGGCCGCCCAGAATCCGCTCCCCGTCCAGGCAGAGGTACCAGCCGTACTCCGTGCGGCGGGCTAGATAGTCCTCCATGCAAGCCAGATACGCCTCCTGGGGCACACCCCATTTCCGGTGGAACCATTGGGCAGCGTTCTCCTTCTCCTGGGGCCGCTGCCGCAGGTTAACAAACTCGCGGTCCATAATTCTCCTCCGTCTCTGGCAGTTGGGGTACGCTGATACCCTTGGTTTCCCCCGCCTGCGGCGGGAGGAAACCCAACGGCTCTCTAAATCCCCAAAATCAGCTTGGCTATATTGAAGTACACAGTCAGGGCAATAGCGTCCACAATGGTGGTAATCAGGGGGCTGGCCATTACCGCTGGGTCAAAACCCAGCCGCTTGGCCAGGACCGGCAGGCTGCTGCCCACAAGATTCGCCGCCAGCACCACAGCCAGCAGGGTGGTGCAGACCACCGCGGACACAAGCAGGCCCACCCGGTCAAAGAGCATGAGCTTGGCGAAGTTGGCCACAGCCAGGGTACCGCCGTTCAACAGGGCCACAGCGCACTCCTTCAGCAGCACCCGGGGCACGTCCCGGTACTGTATCTCCCCCAGGGAGAGGCCCCGGATAATGGTGGCTGAGGACTGGCCTCCCGAGTTGCCGCCAGTGTCCATAAGCATGGGGATGAACCCGGTGAGCACTACGCTGGCCGCCAGGGCGCCCTCATAGGCAGAGATAATGCCGCTGGTGAAGGTGGCGGAAATCATCAGGAACAGCAGCCAGGGCACCCGGTGCCGCCAGGTCTCCCAGATGCCGGTGCGCATATAGGGCCTGTCTGAGGGGGCCATGGCCGCCATCTTCTCAATGTCCTCCGTGGCCTCCTCCTGGATAACGTCCATGGCGTCGTCCACAGTCACAATGCCAACCAGCCGCTGCTCCCCGTCCACCACAGGCAGGGCCAGAAAGTCATAGCGGCTCAGCTGGCGGGCAGCCTCCTCCTGGTCCGTGTGGGTGTGGACGAACTTCACATTGGTCTCCATAATGTCCCGGAGGATTTGGTCGTTTTGGGCAAGGAGCAAATCCTTCACAGTGACAATGCCCAGCAGCTTCCTGCGGCTGTCTGTCACATAGCAGGTGTAGATGGTCTCCTTCTCCACCCCAGTGCGGCGGATGCGCTGGAAGGCCTGCTCCACAGTCATGCTCCGTTTCAAATCCACATACTCCATGGTCATGATGCTTCCGGCGCTGTCCTTGGGGTAGTTGAGCACCTGGTTTATCATCCTGCGGGTGTCCGCGTCCACATGGCGGAGAATCTTTTTCACCACATTGGCGGGCATTTCCTCAATCAAATCCACTGTGTCGTCCAAAAACAGCTGGCCCATCACCTCGTCCAGCTCCAAATCCGAAAAGCTCTGAACCAGCACCTCCTGGGCCTCTGGGGACATATAGGCAAAGGCGTCGGCAGCCAGCTCTTTGGGGCAGAGCCGGAACAGGACAGGCATTTTCTGCTCCGGAAGCTCCTCCAGAAGCAGGGCGGCGTCAGCGGGCATCAAATCCTTTGCCAGAGCTGCCGCCTGGCTGAACTTCCTCTCCTCCAGCAGAGTGTCCAGCTGGGAGAAGAGCTCCATCAAAATTGGGTTTTCCATACGTGTACCTCCTTTGCTCTCTGAACATGCAGCACTCAAAGAAGTACACAGCGCGTGAAAACGGCTTAGGGCCCGCCTTCGCGGGCCTCCGCCCGGCAGGCGCCGGGGCAAATTCTGAGAACCTGTGGGGATAGGATACCGCACCAGCCTATGGCGAAATTATGCTCGGATATCCTGGCACAATCCTAACGGCACAAGCTCTGGCAATATTCGACAGGCGAGCCGGGCAAGCCATTCTCGGGGTTCGGCGCTGTCGCTACTTCGTGGAACGCTCACACTGCTCACCTCGCAATCCTTAAAATGTGGGGGCAGGCAAAACCGCTCCCATAGATATGGTATCTCTTTTTGCAGGAAATGTCAAGGAAAAACATCTGGTAAAATATACCAAAACTCCGGCCCAGGCACACCCGGACCGGAGTTTAACTCTCGCTGTACAATTTTTGGTAGACGCCTTGATACTTCTCCACCTTTTCCACATAGGCGGCGGTCTCCGGAAAGGGGATGCGTTTCAGCTGGGCCCCGTCCGGGGAGAGGCTGGGGTCTTCCAGCCAGCAATCCACATTGCCGATGCCCGCGTTATAGGCAGCCAATGCCAGGCGCAAATCCCCGTAATGGTCCAGCAGCCGCCGGAGCAGGGCGCAGCCGCAGTGGACATTATCGTTCACATCAAACACATCGCCCCCGCCGTTCTCCGGGGGATATTCCTCCGCCATCCAGAGGAAGGTGTCATCTGTCAGCTGCATCAGGCCCTTGGCCTGGGCACGGGAGCTGGCCCGTTCATCAAAACCGCTCTCCGCCCGGATGACCGCGTAAACCAAATCCTCCGGCAGCCTGAACTCCGCTGCCTCCCGGCTGACCACCTGGGCGAACTGCCGGGGATACCAGAGGCGCAGGGCGAATTCTCCCAGACTGGGGCCTGCCAGCAGCCCGCCCAGGGCCAGCGCCGCCAGCAGCACCCCCGCCACAGCCAGCTTGGCCGAAGTTTTCTTCATCCCACACCGCCTTTCAGCTCTCTGGCCGCCCGCCGGGCCAGCCGGGCCAAGTCCCCGCCCTCAGCTGTATCCACCAGCAGGTCTGCCCGGGCCTGGTAAAATTCCAAGGGCGGCTGGGCCCGCAGCCGCTGGAGGGCCTGGGCCTCTGTAAGCCCGTCCCGGCGCAGGACGCGGGCCAGCCGCACCGGCTCTGGGGCGGTTACAGCCACAACGCGCCTGCACATGCTGTCCAGCCCGGCCTCGAACAGGGTAGGCGCGTCCAGCACCACGGGCCTGCCCTCAGCCAGAAGCCGCTCTGTCTCTGCCCGCACGGCCCGGACGATTCGGGGCAGGGTGATGGCCTCCAGCCGGGCCCGGCTCTCCTGGTCCCCAAAGGCCCGGGCAGCCAGGAGCTGTCTGTCCAGCACCCCGGCGGCTGCCACATCCTCCCCAAAGGCGGCCTGCAGCTCCGCCAAGCACGCCCCATCATAGACCTGGGCCGAGCGGGTGAACCTGTCGCAGTCCAGCACCCCAAAGCCCAGCCGGGACAGCTCAGCCCCAAAGGCGGACTTCCCGGCGCCGCTGGGGCCTACCAGGCCAATCACCATGGGGCCCGGGACCTGCTCCTCCCGAAAGGCAGCGGCCCGCAGCAGACGGTTGTACACTGCCAGCCCCACGCCCCGGGGCACTGGGCGCTGGGCATACACCAGCCGGGCCCCCAGGCTGTCCAGCTGGTGCAGGGCGGCAAAGAGCGCCTGGGCCTGCCGGGCCCCATGGTACCGGGGGCCGCAGGTAACTGCCGGGACGTCCACCAGCGGGGCTGTCTCCTCAAAGCACAGGGCAAAAACCCCTGCCGTCTCTTTCTTAGCATATGCGGTTTCCGTGGATTTATGCCCATATCGCCCGTTTATCCAGGCGGCAAACTCCTCTGGGGAGCCGTCCACCACCGTGACCTCTGCTTTTGGGGCATAGTGCTTATACTTCATCCCCGGCGAGGCGGCACGGGCCCCAGGGGCAAGCATTCCTGTCACTGCCGAATCAATTTCCAGCCGGCCCAGCACCTGGCGCAACTGCTCTGCCGTGACCCCGCCGGGCCGCAGCAGCCGGGGGCAGTCACCCGCCAGGCTCACCACTGTGGACTCCACCCCCACGGCACAGTCTCCCCCGTCCAGCACTGCCTCCACCCGGCCGTCCAGATGGGAGAGGGTGTCTGAAAAGCTGGTGGGGCTGGGCCGCCCAGAGAGGTTGGCCGAGGGCGCGGCCAGGGGCACCCCGGCTGCCTCTATCACTGCCCGGGCCATAGGGTGTGAGGGACAGCGCACAGCCACTGTGTCCAGGCCGCCGCTGGTGATTTCCGGCACCAGCCCGGATTTTTTCAATATAACGGTCAAAGGCCCGGGCCAGAATGCCTCTGCCAGCCGGAGGGCCTCCTCTGGCAGGGACTCCACCAGGGGAAGCCACTGGATAATCTCTGTGATGTGCACAATCAGGGGATTGTCAGCAGGCCTGTCTTTGGCGGCGTAAATGCGCCGGACCGCGTCCGAATCCAGCGCATTGGCAGCCAAGCCATATACGGTTTCCGTGGGGATGGCCACCAGGCCGCCTGCCCGCAAAATCTCTCCCGCCCGGGCAATGCCAGAGGCATTCCCGGCCAGCTGTTCCGTTGTCATGGGTTTCCCCCTCTGCGGTGTGGTTTTCTTTTATCAGGCTGACACCTTGCCAGCTACTGCCCTGCGGCCTCCTCCAGCTTGGCGGCGCGGTCCGCGGCAATCAGGCTGTCTATAATCTCGTCCAGGGCCCCGGCCAGCACCTCCTCCAGCTTGTAGAGGGTCAGGCCAATGCGGTGGTCCGTCACCCGGGACTGGGGAAAATTGTAGGTGCGTATCCGCTCTGAGCGGTCGCCGCTGCCCACCTGGCCCCGGCGCTCTGCCGCCACCTGGGCGCTGGCCTTCTCCCGCTCCTGGCTGAGCAGCCGGGCCCGCAGCACCTTCATGGCCTTGTCCTTGTTCTTATACTGGCTGCGCTCGTCCTGGCACTCCACCACCATGCCTGTGGGCAGGTGGGTGATGCGGATGGCGGAGGAGGTCTTGTTGATGTGCTGGCCCCCTGCCCCGCTGGAGCGGAAAGTGTCAATCTGCAAATCTTTCGGGTCGATATCCACCTCCACCTCCTCCGCTTCAGGAAGGACGGCCACTGTAGCCGCCGAGGTGTGGATGCGGCCCTGGGTCTCGGTCTCAGGCACCCGCTGGACCCGGTGGGCGCCGCTCTCAAATTTCAGCTTGGAGTAGGCCCCGGCCCCGTCAATCAGGAAGCTGACCTCCTTAAAGCCCCCCAGCTCTGTCTCGTTCAGGCTGACGATTTCTGTGCGCCAGCCCTGGCGCTGGGCATAGGCTGTGTACATGCGGTACAAATCATAGGCGAACAGGGCCGCCTCCTCGCCCCCTGTGCCGCCCCGAATCTCCATAATGACATTTTTTTCGTCATTGGCATCCTTGGGCAGCAGAAGGAGCTTGAGCTCCTCCGTAAGCCCGGGAAGGAGCTGCTCGTTCTCCCGCAGCTGGGCCTGGGCCAGCTGGCGCAGCTCCTGGTCCCCGGATTCCAGCAGCTCCTTGGCCTCCTCAATGGCAGACTCCACCTCCAGATACTGCCGGTAGGCAGTGACAATGGGCTCCAGCTCGCGGCTCTCCTTCATCAGGCCCGAGAACAGCTCTGGGTCCGCGGCACTTTGGGGGTCATAGAGCTTTTGGCTCAGCTCCTCATACCGGTTTACGAACACCTGCAAATTTTCAAACATACTGCCTCCCACACTCTCACTCTCATTCTCCGCTCACGCCCAAACGCGGGACATTGTGCCTCGCCCCGTCATCCCGGCGCAAGCTGTACCAGCCTGTTCCGCTTTTTTCCTAGGGCGTGTTCACATAAGCGTTCGCACGCGTTTTTTGGGCAAATTTCTGCCATCTTCTGCGTTGAAAATTTTTGAAGTACGCGAGTACGTCTGCAAATTTTCGCCTTGAATCTGACAAAAATTTGCTCCAAAATTCCCATACTCAGCTTATGTGAACACGCCCTAGCCCTCCCCATCACGCTGGACGCTCTTGATATTTTTTTCGCATTTCAGCCGGGGAAGCATAATTTCCCGGCCGCAGCCTGTACATTTGATTTTGAAATCCATGCCCACCCGCAGCACCAGGAATTCCCGGCTGCCGCAGGGATGGGGCTTTTTCATCCACAGCCTGTCACCCACGCGCACATCCATACCAGCCGCCCCCTTAGAAGGAGGGCGGGGCTGCCGCCAGCGCCGCCGAGGCGGCCGCGCTCCGGGCAGACGCCTCCTGCACGGTGACTGCCACTGTATAGCTGCCCAGCACCCAGCAGTTCTCCCCCGCCGTGCCGCTGACCGCCACTGTGGCGGGCACATCTATGGTGCCGGGGCGGCCGTCAAAATTGCTCATATCCACCTGCACGGTGACAGAATCCCCGGACAGCCTGGCCACCTGGGCCTCTGTCCCGGCCACGGTCACCTCTATGGTGCGGCTGGTGAGGGCTGCCTCAAGATTGCCGGTGGGCGGGTTCAGCAGCTTGATATTGCTCTCAGGCACGGTGAGGGTGGTCTTGCGGTAGCCGTTCAGGTTCACGGTCACCGTGGCCTGGCTCACTGTATTGGCCGTGCCGGAGTTGGTGATGTCCCGGGTGCCTGGGGGAATGGGTATCTCCATGGTAAAGCTGGCTGTGCGCTGGTCCAAATCCAGCTCAGCAAAATCAATGATGCTGTCCAGGCGAATCTCCGTGATGGCATCCAGCGTCTCCGAAGAGCCGGTCAGCTCAATACTGGCTGGCTCCACCGTGATTCGGGAGCTGGAGAAGCCAGAGGGCGCGTGGGTGTAGTTGGCCACCAGGGGCACGGTTTTCTTGGGGTTCACCGGCACCGTGACCTGGACCGCCTCCACATCCTGGGACAGGTACAGCTCGCCGATGTTGATAAGCTCCTGATTGTTCTGGTCATAGAGCTGCACCGGGCAGTGCCATTCCGCATACTCCCACAGAGGGTCCGGCGCGCTGTAGGAGACCGCGGCACGGGCCACCTTGTTCACGGCGGACTCCGGCCCGCTGACGTTTACGGTATCCACTGACAGCACCGGCGTGCCTGGATAAAACCCTGTGGCGGCGGTGTAGGTCAGTTCATTCTCAATATTCAGCACAGTCTCCTTATAGCGGTCGTATTCCAAAGTAATCTCCTCCGGGGTGACGGAGACCACCTGATAGTCTGTCTGGGCGTTGCGCTTGGCAAAGCGCACCTGGGCGCTGTATTTCTGGGTGGTGTTGCCTGTCAGCTTGGTGGAGACCGGGTTCAGGGTGACTGACACCTCAAAATCCTCGGCAGTCAGGGCCCGGGTAATCATGCTGCTGCCGGAGACCTCAATGTCCACCGTATTGTAGGACTGGGCGAACACCCGCAGCCCCTCAGCCTCCGCCTGGGAGGAGAGGCTGACAGAAACAGGCACGTCCTTTATCACTGTTGTCCGGTTCATATCGCTGCCAGCGGCCATCACGAACCAGACCACCACTGACACCAAAAAGCAGCAGACCAGGATAAACCCGTTGTGGTACATAAGCCCTCTCAGGCCCAGGCCGCTGTTCTCATTTTGCTTCTTGTCCTTCTTCTGTCCCATGGCAATCCCTCCTGTCTCCGGTTTACTTTTTCTCCTGCTTGTCCCTGCCCAGGCCCAGCCTGCCCAGGATGCCGGACCCGGCGCTCTCCTGCTCACCCACCAGCTCCTTTTCCAAGGTCTCAGCCAGGGTGAGCCGGTTGTAGTTCCGGGTCAGCCTGCCGCCAATGGCAATGGAAATCTGCCCGGTCTCCTCAGAGATTACCACCACCACCGCGTCAGAATCCTCGCTCATGCCAATGGCCGCCCGGTGGCGGGTGCCCAGCTCCGCGCTGACAGAGTCGCTGGCAGTCAGGGGCAGAATACAGCCTGCCGCGCAGATGCGCCCGTTCCGGATGACCATACCGCCATCATGCAGGGGGGCCTTGTTAAAGAACACATTGGCAATCAGCTGGCCTGAGGGCCCCGCGTCCACCAAAGTGCCTGTGGCCACAATCTCTCCCAGGCGGGCCTGGCGCTCAAACACAATCAGCGCGCCCATGCGCAGCTGCTGCAGAATACCGGCAGCCTCCACCACCCCGGCAATGGCCTGGCGGGTCTCGGCGTTTTCCGCGTCCTTGCCCCGGCCCACAGCGCTGGTCAGGGTCTGGATGGTCTTGCTGCGGCCCACCTGCTCCAGGGACTTGCGTATCTCCGGCTGGAAGAGGATAACCACAATAATCAGGCCGGACTGCAGAAATGACTTGAGGATGCTGTAAAGCATCATCAGCTCTCCATAGTAAGCGATAAGGAACAGGGCCACCAGCAAAATGATTCCCTTCACCAGCTGGCTGGCCCGGGTATCCCGCACCAGCTTCACCAGCCCATACAGCAGCATGGTGACAATGGCCACGTCCAGCGCGTCCTTGAGTGTGAACAGGCGGGCCAGCTCCAATATGGTCTGGCCCATCCGGGCGATATAGTCCATCACTGCGTCCACAAAGGTCATCCTTTCTCTTTATTCTATCCCTTTCTGAAAAAGCGGCCTTGCGGGCCTGCCTTTCAAAAAGCATCCGCTCCTGCCCGCGCTCCCCCAGCGGCAGGCAGGAAAACCTCCTTCGGGCATATCCATGCTTATTCTACCACAACCAGCTGGCAAAGAAAAGCCTTTTTTGTGAAACTTTGGATTTCCCAGCGGAACCTTTTTCCTCTGCCCCTCATATTCTGTACCGAGCGGACAGACCCGTTTCCCTTCACCTGCCATGCGGCTGCCAATGGGCTGTCCCCCCAGCTTGAAGTTCTGCGTTTTCAGGCTGTTTGACTATATTTCGTGAGAGGTGAGAATTGTATGGGCAAGCCTGTTATTTTGCTCAGCTCTGTCACATATGCCATGAAGGGCCGGGACCTGCTGTTCCGGCGGGGCATCCGGGCCTTTGTGGAGCGTATCCCCCCCACCAGCCAATCCGGCTGCGGCTATGGGCTCTACGTGCCCCAGGGCGTGGAGGAGGCCGAAAGCCTTCTGCGGGAGAACCATATTAAAATTCTGGGCCGCGCGGAGCGGGAGGCGGTCCCGTGATTTATTTGGACAACAGCGCCACCACCTATCCCAAGCCCCCGGCAGTCGGCCAGGCGGTCAGCCAGGCCCTCCGCCAGTTCGGGGCAAACCCGGGCCGGGGCGGCTTTGCCATGAGTATGCGCACCGGCCAGGCAGTGTACCAGTGCCGGGAGACCGCGGCCCGGCTGTTCGGGGCCCCTGGGCCGGAGTGTGTGGTCTTTCAGCCCAGCTGCACCCAGGCCCTGAACCTGGTGATGAAGGGCTGCCTGCAGCCCGGGGACCATGTGGTGGTCAGCGACATGGAGCACAACGCGGTCATGCGGCCCCTGGCTGCCTTGAAGGAGCGGGGCATCAGCTTTACGGCAGCTGCCGTCACCCCGGGGGACAGTGACGCCACCCTCCAGGCCTTCCGGGGGGCCATGAACTCCAAAACCAAGCTGCTGGTCTGCACCCAGGCCTCTAATGTATTCGGGCTGCGGGTGCCTGTGGAACGGCTGGCAGCCCTCTGCCACCAGTATGGGGCCAAAATCTGCGTGGACGCGGCCCAGTCCGCTGGGGTGATTCCCATCAGCCTGGCGGACAGCGGCATTGACTACCTGTGCTGCGCGGGCCACAAGGGCCTGTTCGGCCCCATGGGCACTGGCCTGCTGATTTTCCGGGATTCAGGGGACAAGTTGGCCACCCTGGTGGAGGGGGGCACAGGCACCCAGTCCCTGAGCCCGCTGCAGCCCGACGACCCGCCGGAGCGGTATGAGCCCGGAACCCAGAACGTGCCCGGGATACTGGGCCTGCGGGCAGGCATGGACTTTGTCCTCCGCCAGGGCCCGGAAAAAATCTATCGGGACGAGATGGGAAAAATCAGCTATCTATATGGCAGGCTGGCCAAGCTGCCCCAGGTAGAGCTCTATACTCCCCCGCCCCAGATGCCCTGGTTTATGCCTGTGCTTTCCTTTAATGTGAAGGGCCTGCCCAGCGAGGAAGTGGGAAGCATTTTGGCCCGGCGGGACATTGCCGTTCGCTGCGGGCTTCACTGCGCCCCTGCCGCCCACACCAAAATGGGCACCCGGGAGAGGGGCACAGTGCGGGTCTCCCCCTCCATATTCACCCGGCGGGAGGAGCTGGACGTTCTGACACGGACCGTCTCTGCCATTGCCCCAGGCAAATAGCCCGGTTCATCCCAAAAATACGGCGCGGGCCGCAGGAGCGGGAAAATTCCCGGAAGCTCCGCGCCTCGCGCCGTTTTACATCATTTATCTCTGGTCCAGATTTTTGCAGCAGGAAGGATATATGAACCCATACGTATTCTTCCGATAGTTGGCATGGCCGTTCACCGCCTCCTCATAGTTGCCGAAGAAGAACAGCTTGCACTCCGCCAGCCGCCGGTACACAAGGCCCGGCACACAGCGCCCGCCGGCCCGGTGCCACTGCAGGAACTCATTGGCCAGGGAGGTGGAGTCCGCGTAGTTCAAATCCCTGGCAAAGCTGCCGCTGAGCTTCACATAGCCGGAAGCAATCCAGCCGGTCTTGCCATTATAAATGGCCTTATACCAAACCTCCTGCTTGGTGGAGCTGCGGTTCACCTGCACGCCCACAACGCTGACAGCCGAGCCCCTGGGCACCTCCTGCACCAAGGAGCTCCCCGCGCTGGCCTGAGAGTACATCTTGGCCTTCACCACGTTCAGGGTGCCGCTGTAGGGCTTGGAAGGAGAGGCGTCTGTGGGAGGGGACACCATGTTCAGAATAATATTGGGGGTGTCGTAGTTCTTGGTGCTCAGGGCCCCGGTGCCGCAGTTGTACACAAAGCTCACAAGGGCGTCAAACTGGGCCTGGCTCATCTTGATACTGTGCTCCTTGCGGAAGTTCTCCACCGCTTTGGCGTAGTCTCCCGCGTTCACTGTGTTTACCAGCATGGCATAGGCTTCTGTGCGGGTCAGGTTGTTATAGAAAACATTGTTGGTCTTGGTCACCACATAGCCGTGGCCCACAGTGGGGGTGCCGGGAACAAGGGGGTCATCCTCCACCTCAGGCACATACCCCTCGAACACAGCCAGCATATCCAGCATCTTGCCGCTGGGGCGGCGGGTCTCATTGGTGGCAGTGGTGGCGTTGTCCGCCTGGGTGACCAGCACTGTAAAGGTATAATAATCCCCGGAATAGGAGCCGCCCTGGCTGGAATAGGCCCGCAGGGTATAGAGCCCGGCCGCGCTGAACTTCACCGTGCGCCGGAATACCCGCACCCGGTTTTCAGGCAGGCCGTTCTCTGAGGTGCTGACCTCCTCCTTATAGGCGCTGGAGGAATAGCTGCCGCTGGCCGGGCCGCTGATAATGTCAAAGCGCACCTCGTCCCGGGCAGTGTCTGTGACAGCCACCAGATCGAAGTCCTTTTTCACAGGCACCGAGTTCCCGTCCCCATAGGCAAAGCGCACAGACTGGGGCGCTGTCACAGTGACCGTGCAGGAAGCCTTCACCTTCCCTGTGCCGTCAGCCAGGCTGAGGGTGGCAGTGCCCGGGGCCCCGGCATAGACAATGGCGCTCTGCTCCTTGGCGCTGTAGTTGAGGGTATACCCCACCTTGGCCACCCCCTCATTGGAGCTGGACCACTTCATGGCGCTGATATTGCTGTCCGCCTTGGCGTCCAGCCGGGCGCTCTGATACTGGGCCATGGTGATGGAGCTGGCGGAAAGGGTGCCGTTCTGGTCCCCGCCGGTATTGCCCGTGTACAGGGTGAGATAGTCAGAGAGGGAGTACCCCTTTTGGCCTGAGGATGTCTTCACTCCCAGCCAGGGATACTTGGAGATATCTGTCACAGTGAGCAGAGTGCCGTTGGCAACAGCCACAACCACAGGGTTGCCTGTTCCAGGCCCGCTGCGGATATTCAGGCCGGTCTCCGCGTTTACCCGCACAGTGGAGCCCACCTTGGTGCCGTCAGGCAGCTGCTCCCCGCTGGGCGAGGGGGTGGGCGCGGGGGTGGGGGCGGGCGTAGGCACAGGGCCCGGGTCGGGCGCGTCAGAGCGCTCCGCCGCCTCGGTCACGTCCAAATAGTACCAGCTCTTCTCCGCCACGTCCACAAACTTCTGGACATCCCGGTCAGCGGCATATCCCTCGCCCCGGCGCTCCAGGGCCACGTTGATGATTACCGTCATCTGGGCCCGGGTGATGCTGTTGTTGGGGCGGAAGGTCCCGTCAGAAAAGCCGCAGACCCAGCCCCTGGCCTCTGCCACGCCCACTGCCTTATAGGCCCAGTGGGTGGGGGGCACGTCTGAGAAGCTGGCGGTAGACTCCTCAGAGGACTTCTCAAAAAACTTGGAGAGCATCAGCACAAACTGTGCCCGGGTGACAGGATTGTTGGGGGCAAAAAGGTTGGATGAAGAAGACACGCCGCCCACCACGTCCATGGCGTTCATGGCCGCCACTGCTTCCGCGTAGGAGTCTGTGGGCTGCACATCGCTGAATTTGCAGGTCAAGCCTGTGGGCTTTTCCTTGAGCAGCGTGTAGAGCATGACGCAGGCCTCAGCCCGGGTGACATTTCTGTCCGGGCGGAAGTAGTTGCCCGCATAGCCCGCCAGATAAGGCTCATGGGTACCCTTTTTCAGGGCGTTCAGGGCAGAGAGCTTGGCAGGGGCCGGGCTCTCCTCCGGCTCAGCGTCCCCTTTGGGCTGGGCCTCCCCTTCCGGAGCCTCCGGGGGGGTGAGCATATCGTCGCCGCCCTCTGGGGCAGGGGACGGCTCGGGCGAGGCGCCCCCCTCCTGCTCCGGCTCCGGGGTATTCTCCGGCTCAGGCGTAACATCCGGCTCAGGCTGAGGGGCAGGCTCCTCCTCTTCCGGGGCGCTCCCCTCCTCCCCGGCCTGGACCGGGGGCTGGCTCTCAGGCCCGCTGGCGGCCTGGGCCACATTGGCTGCAGGCGCAAAGGCCATCAGCACGGCAAGCACCAGCGCCAAAAGCAAATGGCAAATTCTATGTTTTCGCATAATACCTATGTACCTCCAAAAAAAGCTGCTTATAGTGACCCCTCGTTACCATATCTGCCAGTACACCGCCAGGCGTTTTGACCGCCCGGGGCCGGGGCTTATAGTAAACGCGCTTGGCGCGGGCATACCCACGCCGCCGGGTTCAAAAGGGGCTACGCCTCTTTTGAACTGCGTTAACTATTCTGCGTACATTATACCGTAAAAGTTACAAGATTGCAATCTTTTCTGAGAATTTCATGTTTTTCCCAGGCAGAACCCCACAAAATCACCCATATATCGTGCCCCTGCCCACAGCGGGCACCAGATGCAAACCGAAAAAACCTGAAAAACACAGGAGAAGACGCCCGCCTGAGCGGACGCCTTCCTTTATTTTATCCATTTTGAGAGAGCTCTAAGACTCCGCCTGGAGTCAGCTTCTCCACCAATCTTTGTCAGGGTGTGCCTGTCAGGGGACTTACTTCCCCTCCACCAGTGCTTTGGTATCCCGGGCAATGACCAGTTCCTCGTTGGTGGGGATGACATACACCTCAATCTTGCTGTCCGGGGTGGAAATCTTCCCTTCCTTGCCCAGCACCATCTCCCGGTTCAGCTTTTCGTCCAGCTTCACGCCCAGGAACTCCAGATACTTGCCAATCTCCCAGCGGTGGTGCCACTGGTTCTCGCCCACACCGGCGGTAAACACCATGGCGTCACAGCCGCCCAGGGCCACCATGTATCCGCCGATGAACTTGCTGATTTGATACTCCAAAATATCATGGGCCAGCTTAGCCCGGGGGTTGCCAGCCTCACGGGCAGCGGTCACGTCCCTGTCATCGCTGGAAACGCCGGAAATGCCCAGCAGGCCGGACTTCTTATTCATAATCTGGTCCATCTCAGCAGGGCTCAGGCCCTCTTTCTCCATAATGAAGGTGACCACCGAGGGGTCCAATGTACCCGTGCGGCCGCCCATCATGAAGCCGTCCAGAGGGGTCAGGCCCATGCTGGTGTCAATGCACTTGCCCCCGTCCACAGCGGTAATGGAGGAACCATTGCCCAGGTGGCAGGTAATCATCTTCATATCCTTGATATCCTTCCCCATCAGCTGGGCGCAGCGGGCGCTCACATACCGGTGGGAGGTGCCATGGAAGCCGTAGCGGCGCACCGCGTACTTCTCATAATACTCATAGGGCACGTTGAACATAAAGGCTTTCTGGGGCATGGTGGAGTGGAAAGCGGTGTCAAACACCACCACCTCAGGCACCTGCTCGCCGAACACGCTGCGGCAGGCCCGGATGCCCTGGACATGGGCCTTGTTGTGCAGGGGGGCCAGGGGAATCAGGCTCTCAATGCCCTCAATGACCTTCTCGTCCACCAGCACGGACTCGCTGAACAGGGCGCCGCCCTGGACGATGCGGTGGCCAATGGCCGCAACCTCGTCCAGGCTGTGGACAACGCCCTTTTCCGAATCCAGCAGCGCGTCCTTCACCTGGGTGAAAGCCGCGGTGTGGTCAGCCATGTCCACGTCCTTATGGAGCTCCCGGCCGTCAGCGGTCTTGTGGGTGAAGATGCCCTCCGCCATGCCGATGCGCTCGCAGTTGCCCTTGCAGAGCATCTTCTCCCCGTCCATATCAATGAGCTGATACTTCAGAGAAGAGCTGCCCGCGTTGATTACCAGAATTTTCATGTTTACTCTTTCCTTTCCGCAAAAAAATTTGTATAATAAGTTTGAGTTGGCAAATAAAAAACAAAAACTACCGTTGTAAGCGGTAATACCGGAATCCGTCCTCTTCTTTGAGATACTGAAAGCCCACCTTTTCCAGCACATGCTGGCTGCGGGTATTCTTAACAATGGTATCCGCGTTGACTGCCCTCAGCCCCAGCATGTCAAAGGCGTACCGCACCGCCAGCTGCTCCGCGCGGGTGCCGTAGCCCCGGCCCTTCACCGCATCGTTCTGCATATGTATGCTCAGGGTGCACTCACCCTTCTCCCGGTCAATCTGCTTGAGCTGAACCTCCCCAATGGGCGCAGCCTTCTTCATGACCGCCAGCATCACCCGGGAGTCGTTCTGCTTGGCATCAAAATACCGGTTGACCGCGGCCTCGTTATAATGATAGGCCCCAAAGCGCCCCATGTCCGCGTAGATGTCCGGGTCATTCTCCCAGCCTTGAAACAGCCGGTGGCAGAGCTCCCGGGTCATAACGCGCAGGGAAATTTCCTCCATCGCGGCTCTCCAATTCCCGGCCCGGGCCAGCATCTCATCAATAAAGGCCTGCTTGTTTCTGGTGTAGGAGCCCCGGTCGTTCTGATACTTTTCCCACAGCTCCTCTTTCAGCCGGGAGTAGCGCCGGGCCATATCAGGATGGCAGTTGAGATAATCCCGGAAATTTATGTAGTTATTCCAGTCCTTCTGCCCCCAAATCACGGTATGGATATGGTGGGTGCGGATATCCTCCGGCCCGGCCAGGACATACAAAAGCTGCCCGGGCACGTCCTCACCCCGGAACAGAAAGCCTCTTTCCGCCAGCTCCGCATCGTGCCCGCGCATATGCGCCAAATCCTCCACGCCCACCGCAATGTCAATAATGGGCTTGGCCAAAATGCCCTGGATGGCCGTGCTGCCAATATGCTGGATGTCCCGGGCGTCAGGCCCAAGAATCTCCCTCAGGGCGGCAATGACCTCCCGGGCGGACTGCCCCCACGCCGAATCCTGGGGCTCCAGGCGCACAGTGCCCCGCTTCAGGCCAATGGACATACCATCCCCCCCTTTTTTCTTCTCCTATATTATATTATACTATATCCTGTATACAAATTCAAGGAGTTTTCAAGAAATGAGCGCAAAAATCCCTGTTTCCGCCATAATCTGCGAGTTCGACCCCCTGCACCAGGGCCACAGGCTTCTGCTGGACGCGGCCCGCTCTGCCGGGGGGCTGGTGTGCTGCGTGATGAGCGGCAATTTTACCCAGCGGGCCGCCCCCGCTTTGCTGGACAAGTGGTCCCGGGCCCGGCTGGCCCTCACCTATGGCGCGGATTTGGTGGCAGAGCTGCCCCTGTCCTGGGCCTGCGCCGGGGCGGAGCGGTTCGCCCTGGGGGGCGTGGCCCTGGCAGCGGCACTGGGGGCAGAGGAGCTCTGGTTCGGCAGCGAGGCGCCGGACGGTGAACTGCTCCTGCGCCTGGGGGAGGCCCTGCTCTCCCCCGGCTTTGCCCAGGCCCTCTCCTGCCTGCCCGACCGGGGGGAGGGCTTCGCCCAGCGCCGCCAGCAGGCCCTGGCCAGCCTGGTGGGGGGTGAGGCGGCCGCTGTGCTCTCCCTGCCCAACGCCAACCTGGGGGTGGAGTACTGCAAGGCCATCTGCCGTCTTGGCGTGGACATCCGGCCCCGGCCGATTCAGCGCCAGGGAGCCGGACACGGCCAGGCCGTGGAGCCTGCCGGCGGGGGTATCTTCCTCTCCGCGGGCCAGCTGCGGCAGATGATTCGCCAAGGGGAGGATTTTGGGGAGCTAATCCCCCCCGCCACCCGGCAGGCAGTGGAGGAGGCCCGGGCCCAGGGCCGCTGCCCGGCGGACATCTCCCACCTGGAGCGGGCCATTCTGTGCAGGCTCCGGGCCATGGGGCCTGAGGACTTCGCCGCCCTGCCGGACGTGAGCGAGGGCCTGGAAAACCGCCTGTACCGGGCCGCCCGGGAGGCTTGCTCTCTGGAGGAGCTGTACGCCCTGGCCAAAAGCCGCCGGGTCTCCCACGCCCGAATCAGGCGGCTGGTGCTGGCCGCGTTTCTGGGCCTGGGGGCCCCTCTGCCAGAGCTGCCCCCCTATCTGCGGCTGCTGGGCCTGGGGCCCCGGGGCAGCCAGGTGCTGCGCCAGCTTCCGGGCACTCTGCCCCTGGTGGCCAGGCCCAAGGATTTCGCCCGATTGGGCCCAGAGGCTCAGGCAGTCTTTGCCGCCGGGGCCAGGGCGGAGGATATGTACGCCCTGGCCTGCCCTGTCCCCCAGCCCGCGGGGGAGGACTTCACCCATAAGCTGGTGAAAATTTAGCGGAGATCCCGCAGGCCCTTGGGATAGTGGTTTTTCAGCCGCCCTCCCGCCGCTTTCCCGAAGCCAACAGTGATTCCATTGACCAGCACCGCCCGGTACCCCTTGCCCGGGCAGTCCAGCTCCTCCCCCCTGAGGAAAGCCGCCAGCGACCGGCTCTCAGGGGAGAAGTCCAGGGCCTCCCGGCACAGGGAGCCCTGGCGGCTCATAAACAGGCCGTGGGCAGGCTCTAACCTGCCCTTGCGCACCTGGCACAGCTCCACCCCGGCCCGCAGGACCCCCAGCCCCCGCAAATCCGGCAAATCCTCCGGCAGGCACAGCAGGGTTTCCTTTACCTGGGCAATGCGCTGGGGCGGCTCGTCCGTGAACAGCGCCCGGTACAGCTCCTGGGCCTGTTCTGCCAGGGCCTTTGGCAGCGCCTGCCGGGAAAAGCGCCCGGCCTGGCAGGGGTTCTCCCCCACCCGGCGGAAGCGGGCCACAAAGTGCCCCTCTCCCCCGTCCATGGGGTAGATGCGCCGGGCCAGGCCCCCGTCCCTGTCCGGGCGGCCAAAGGGAGCGGGGATTTCCTCGGCAATAAACTCCGGGTGGGCTGTCAGAAACGCCTCCACTGTTTCCTCGTTCTCCTCCGGGGAGAAGGTGCAGGTGGAGTAGACCAGCACGCCCCCCTCTGCCACCGCCAGGGCCGCAGAGCCCAGAATCGCCCGCTGGCGCTGGGCGCAGGCGGCCACATGCTCTGGGCTCCACTCCTCCGCGGCCTTGGGTTCCCGGCGGAACATGCCCTCCCCAGAGCAGGGAGCGTCCACCAGCACCCGGTGGAAGAAGCCCCTCAGGCCCTCACAGAGGGTCTGGGGATGGCAGGAGGATACCACCGCGTTAGCCACACCCAGCCGCTCCAAATTGGAGAGCAGGGCCCCAGTCCGGCTCCGGACAATCTCGTTGGCCCAGAGCAGGCCCTTTCCGGCCAGGGCCCCGGCGATTTGGGTGGACTTGCCCCCAGGCGCGGCGCATAAGTCCAGCACCCGCTCCCCGGGCCGGGGAGCCAGGGCCGTGACGGCGGAGGCCGCGGAGGGCTCCTGGGCATAGAACATCCCCGCGTGGTGGGCGGGCAGGCGGCCGAAGCCCTCGGCCCAGTCCGCGTAATAGGCTGTGGGGGCAAAGGGCGTGGGCGTCAGCCCCATGGGCAGACTGCGCAGGAGGGTTTCCTCTGTACATTTCAGCGGGTTGCGCCGGACACCCCGCAGGGCAGGGCCAGCGCAGGCCTCACAAAAGGCGGGATATTCCCGGCCCAGCAGGGCCTCCATCCGGGCGAGAAACGGGCCGGGCAGACAGGGCGGAATCATGTGGATGCTCCTTTCACAAAACGAAGAAACGGACCGCCCAGGCGGCCCGTCTGTTTTTTTATTTCCTGCCGTTAACGGCATCCTTCAAAGCCTGGCCAGCCTTGAAGGCCGGGGCCTTGGAAGCCGCAATCTCCATGCTCTCGCCGGTCCGGGGGTCCCGCCCGAAGCGAGCCGCCCGCTCCCGAACCTCAAAAGTGCCGAAACCCACCAGCTGCACTTTGTCTCCGTCCACAAGAGCATCGGTCACGCTGTCTATCACAGCCTTCACCGCCGCCTCTGCGTCCTTCTTACTCAGGCCAGCTTTCTCGGCCACTTCCGCGATAAGCTCAGTCTTGTTCATATGATTGGAAACCTCCCAAAAAATTTAATCCGCCGCTTCCTAAAGACTCATAGTCTCACGGCTCTCTCTTGCCTTTTTGCTGCGACATTAGCAATCATATCATATCCAACCCTGTTTTTCAAGGGCTTTCGCAATTTTTTCCCCTTTTGGCAACATAAGTAAATCTTTTTTTACCAGTGCCTGGCTGAGCAAAAGTCCGCCCAGATATACCACCCCGCCCAGGCCCACAGACAGCCCCACCGCCACGGAATTCCCCATCCCCCAGCGGCTCAGGCCCTGATAGGCGGCCCAGGCCGCGCCCCCGCAGAGCAGGGCGCAGCCCAGGGGTTTGCCGAACAGCTTCCCGGCCCGCAGGCGCACGCCGGTCACCCGGCCCAGGCAGAGGAACTGGCCCGCCCCGTAGAAAGCGTAGCAGGCCAAAGTGCCTGCCCCGGCCCCCTGGATGTTGAGCTGGGGCAGGCCGCAGAGGCACCAGTTCACGCCGATTTTCAGGGCCATGGCCACAGTCAGCAGCTTTACGGGCAGACCCGCCCGGCCCGCTGCCTGGAGCATACTGGACAGGGGGGTGCAGATTGCCGCCAGCACAGAGGCTGGCCCCAGGGTGCGCAGGACCCCGGCCACAATCTCCGCAGAGCCCCCTGCCCCGAAAAGCAGCGCGGCAATGGGCTCTGCCAGGGCAGTAAGGCCCAGCCCGGCAGGCAGGCACACCAGCCCTGTCACCCGGAGTACAGACTCCATGCGCTCCCGCACCTGGGGGGTGTCCCCCCGGGCCCAGGCCTCGGTGACAGCGGGAAGGGCGCTCATGCCAATGGCCTGGGTCAGGGCCGGAATCAGCAGGTAGAGGGTCATGGCCAGGGTGTAGCAGCCGTAAAGGAAGGTGGGCAGGGCCTCCGGGTGCTCCAGGTACAGGGCGGGAATCATGCCCTGGTAAGAATCGAGAAGGGCCTGGGGCGCTGCCTCCATAATGTCTCCAATCCGGCGCTGGAGGAAGGTAGCGTCAATCAGCCCGGCGGCGTTCATGGCAATAGAGCCCGCGGCCACTGGGCCGGTGATTTTCAGCAGGGCCTTGGCTGTGGAGGCAAAGCTCCCGGCGGCCGGGGCCTGACGCCGGGCCCGCAGGCCAATGCCGTCCCCCTTCCGCCGCCAGCGGAGGAACAGGTAGAAGGCAGCGGCTATAGAGCCAGCTGTCACCCCCAGCACAGCCCCCGCGGCGGCAAAGGACAGGGTCAGGAACCCGGCCTGGTCCGCGTTCTCCGCTGCCACGCCCAGCACAGTGCCCTGCCGGGCGAACTCCTCCCCGCCCCGCTCCACCACATAGCAGGCAAGGCCCAGACCCAGGCACAGCTTGACCGCGGCCTCAATGATTTCAGATACAGCTGTGGGGGCCATGTTCCGCAGGCCCTCGTAATACCCCCGGTACACTGCTCCGCAGCAGGCAGACAGCACTGCCGGGGCCAGGGCCAGCATGGGGAAAATGGCATACTCGCTGCCTGTAACCCGGCGGCAGTAAAGGGGGGCAAACAGGGTGATAAGCAGCGTGCCCAGCACCCCGAATCCCAGAAACAGGGGCAAAGCCGCGGCGCGCACAGCCCGCACATGGTTCCAGCGGGAGAGGGAGGCGTTCTCGCTGACCAGCCGGGACACAGCCACCGGGAACCCGGCGGTGGCCAGGCTGAATATGGGGCCATAGAAGTTGTAGGCCACGTTGAACAGGCCCATGCCGTACTCGCCAATCACATGCTGCAGGGGGATTTTGAATACCGCGCCAATCACCTTCACCACAGCCATACCGGCGGTGAGGATGACCGCGCCGTAAAGGAAGCTCTGTTTTTTCAAGGAATCATCTCCATGGAATGGGCTTTTCCATTTATATTCCCAGAGAAAGAGGATTAGGACTGGTTTCCAAAGCACAGGGTATTTCAGAGGGAGTGTCCGTTCCGAGGAGTTTTTCGTGTTCCCCCCGCCCTACGGGCGGGG
>CAJTXF010000032.1:17572-27002 GCA_910580045.1 uncultured Eubacteriales bacterium | reverse complement strand
GCGCTCTACCAAACTGAGCCACACCTCGTAAAAATCCCGGACTCAGAGCAGCTGCTCTAAGCCCGGGATTGGCAGCGGTACCAGGATTTGAACCCAGACAAACAGAGTCAGAGTCTGCTGTGCTACCATTACACAATACCGCTTCATGCTCCCCGCAGCAGGGCTCCCTGCCGGGGACAATTGATATTATACCAAATTTTTCGAAAAAGTCAAGGGGTCTAACAAAATTTTTGCGGGAATTTTTTTGCGCAGGATTTTTGGCGTTTTTCTCCGCTGTTTTGGGCCGGGGAGTTTACCATAATTTTTCTAATCCCTCTTGCGTCCTTATGGGAATCAATGGTATAATATAAATAACGCGGCCCACAAAGAGGGAAGCCCCTTTGTGGACTGGCGGCACAGACGCAGGCCTGAAAAAGCCCCCCTCCAGGGGGCTCAGGCGCGTTTTCCATACCGGCACCGGGCTGGCCCTGCCTATGGCCAGCCCTCCGCAAATATCTGTACATCATTTTTCTGAAAGGTGGTCTCCTGCATGAAGACTCATTCCCGCCTGCTCTCCGGCCTTCTGGCCCTGCTGCTGGTTTTCGGGCTGATACTGCCCGGCATGCCTGCCAGCGCACAGCCTGACGAGCCGGAAGCACCCAACCCGCCTGCCGTCACCGGCTCGCTGACCATGGCCCTGCGCCTGGACTATGCCCAGCCCCTGGAGGCTTTGACGGACCATCAGGTGAAAGCCGCCCTGTATCAGGGCGATGAGATGCTGGGCGAGGTGCCCCTCTCTGCCACGGCCCAGGGGCTGATGGGGGAGTACCCGGCCCAAATCACCGCCAAAAACGCTGACGGCGGCGAGGACGCCACAGGCTGGCCCAAATATATGGAGCTGACTGTGGACTCCCTGCCCGCAGGGTATTACACCCTGGAACTCACTGGCCTGGGGTACCGCACCTGCACCCAGACAGTGGATTTGACCACCCACGCGGCCTATCTGGCCCTGGGCACTGGGGACGGGACCTTTACCCTGGGCGACCTGGACGGCGACGGCCAGGTGGACGCCGGGGACCGGGACATGCTGGCCGCCAAGCTGGGGGCTGAGGACGAGAGCCTGCTGCCCACCTATGACTTTAATGGGGACGGCCAAATCAACGTGGTGGACTTGGCCTATGTGAATGCCAGCGTGGACGCTGCCGGTGAAGCTGTCTTTGCCCAGGGAGCCATGCTGGAGCCTCCGGTGGACTATGCGGACGCGGAAACCGCCCTGGCCGGGGCTGGGGTGACAGTGGAGTCCGGCAGCCTGGCAGAGGTGTTCTCTGCCCAGGGGGCTGGAGCTACCCTGCGGGCAGAGGGAGAGCTGAGCCTGCCCATCCCCTTCACCCAGCCCACGGAGATGAGCCAGATGGCCATTGTCACCCCCCAGCTGGGAGGCGTGGAGGCTGGCACAGCTGTGATAGAGTACTCTGACGGGGAGACAGAGGAGCTGGACTTTTCCACCACCCTGCCCCAGGATGTCTATGCCATTGGCCGCAGCGCCGCCAGCAAGACGATTACCATTGATTTGGGCCGCCGGGTGCCGGTGAAGAAAATCACTGTCCGGGTAGAGCGCACCGAGAGCGGCACAGTGACCGTGGAGTCCATCCAATTCCTCAAGGACATTATCCCCGAGAACCCCTCTGCCCTGGACAGGCAGGTGGCGGGCCTTACGGCCCAGGCCGGGGACGGCTCTGTCAGCCTGAAATGGCGGGAGCTGCCCAATATCACCGGCTATCTGGTTACCTATTGGGAGGACGGCACCACCGGCGCTTCCAAGAGCCTGCAGGTGGACAAGCCCTATGCCAATGTGACGGGCCTGGAGAACCTGCGCAAATACTGGTTCCAGGTGGCCCCTGCCGCCGACGGGTGGGAGGGCACCCCCTGCGAGCCTGTGTCTGCTGAGCCCCAGCCTGCCCAGAAGCCGGAGGCCCCGGACATGGTCAGCGTCACCGAGCTGGACGGGGCCCTGAACGTGAGCTGGAAGCAGAGCAAGGGCGCCACCTATTATGAGGTATACTATAAGGAAAAGGACGCCGCCGGGGAGTACGCCCAGTCCGGCGGGATGCTCACCTCCACCAACACCCGGATTTCCGGGCTGAAAAACGGCGTGACCTATTCTCTGTACGTAATCGCCGGAAATGACATCGGCTCCAGCAAGCCCTCCCGTATCTCTGAGGGCACCCCCAAGGCTGTGGACTACAACACCCCTGAGGGCCTGCCCACCAAGGGCCTGCTGGATGTGTCCAAAATCAAGGATATCCGCCTGGCCCAGACCAACAACTACGCTGCCGGGGAGTACTCTGCCGCGGCCCCCTTCACCCCGAAAAACATGATTGACGGGGACTACCGCACCCACTGGACCGCCGCCAACTGGCACGGCAACGAGCATGTTGTCACCACCTTCACCCAGCCGGTGGATTTGCAGGCCGTGCTCTGGGTCCCCAGGCTGGACGGGAGCTATCCCAGCTGGCTGCGGGCCTACAGCATCCAGGTCTGGTATGAGGGGGAGGATTTGAGCAAAAACGGCCACCTGATTGTCCCTGACCCCCAGCGGGGCGGCGTGGACAACAACACAGACACCGGCAACAACGGCGGCTATGTGCAGACCTGGCCCAATATCCCCAACCGAAGCCTAATCCCCACCAGCCGCTTTGCTATCCTGCCCTTTGGGGCCCAGAAGAAGGTGGTCCAAATCAGCGTGGCGGTGGAGCAGGCCGATTACAACCTGGTCAGCTGCTCTGAGCTGCTGTTTATGGAGTATGACCCGGCCCACTGCCTGCCGGACGAAATCAACGCCCTGTTCAGCGGGGATTTGCATACAGCCCTGAAACCCGGGGTGAGCCTTGCGGACATCCAGGCCCTGGAGGCCCGGCTCCAGAGCGACGAAAAGTACTACTACACAGACACCGCCACTTTGGCGGACGAGCTGGCCCTGGCAAAGGAGCTGCTCTCCGGCTCCACCAAGGGCATGGTTAAGGAGGGGGTCCAGTCCCGCTCCGGCTCTGCGGACAGCCAGAAGTACAGCCAGGGGGGCAGTGTATTGCAGCCCTTGGGCGTGGCCCTGCAAGCAAACCAGGAAATCACCGTGTACGCGGAGGGCATCCCGGAGGGGGGCGCGCTGAGCGTATACGCAAGCCAGTTCAACGCCGAGGCCTCTGCCTGGCAGGCCAGCATGGGTACAGTGCAGAACGGACGCAATATCCTGAAAGCCCCCAAAATCGGCAGCCAGAACACCCCCCGGGGCGGCGCGCTGTACTTTACCTATGAGGGCCCCAGCCCGGAGAAGGTGAAGCTCCATGTGCGCCGGGGCACTGTGATGCCTGTGCTGGAGCTGTCGGGCTGGTACAATATGACCGAGAGCGCCAAGAAAAACGCCATCTCCGCCTATCTCACAGAGCTGGACGCCTATGTGGCCGCCCAGAAGCTGACCGCCTCCAATCAGACCACCAGCTGCCTGAATGTAACAGAGATTTCCACCCCCAGCGTGCTGCTGTCCCTGCCCGCCCTGGCGGTGAAGAACAGCACCACCGCCACAGGAGAGGCCCGGATTCAGGCGCTGTTTAACTCCGTGCTGGCCTGGGAGGATTTGATGCACATCTGCAAAACCACCCAGGGCATCAGCAACACCTATGGGCAGAACGATATGCAGACCCGCCAGAATATCCGGTGTATGCAGATGTTCTCCGGCGCCTTTATGTACGCGGCCGGCAACCACATCGGCATCGGGTATGGCTCCTGTGCGGGCATGGCCGGGGGGCAGCCTATCTCTGTCACTGGGCTGGGGAATGCCAACAAGCTGTTTGGCTGGGGCATTGCCCATGAGATTGGCCACAATATGGACAAGCTGGGCCGGGCGGAAATCACCAACAACATCTATTCCCTGATGGTCCAGACCTATGACGGCCAGTCCAATATCCTGCCCTCCCGCTTGGAGGCCAGCGGGAAGTATCCCTCCATCTTCCAGAAGACGGCAGAGGGGACCCCTGGCGAGAGCAACAACGTGTTCGTCCAGCTGGGCATGTACTGGCAGCTCCACCTGGCCTATGACGGGGCGGACAAGCCCATGGACTTCTACAACCGCTTTTTCACCGCCTGGAAGGCCGGGACCTATACCAAAGGCATGGGCGAGCTGAGCTATGACGAAAAAATGGCCCTCACTGCCAGCGGCACTGCCGGGAAAGATTTGACCGAGTTCTTCACCCGCTGGGGTATGCGGCTGGGTGAGCCGGTAAAGGCCAAGCTGGCCTCTTACGCCAAAGAGCCCCGGGCCCTGTGGTATCTCAGCGACCAGAGCCGCCGGGAACGGCTGAACGGTACCGGCGCGGGCAGCATAAACCAGCTTATCAGAGCCCGGCTGAAGGAGGGCAGCGCCAACCAGGTGGAAATCAGCTCCGCTGTGCGGGAGTCCAGCAATATCCAGGGCTGGGAGATTCTCCGGGACGGCAAGCCCATTGCCTTCGTCACCCCGGAAAAGGTGCAGGGCAGCCTGCTGTATACTGACGAAATCGGCACCGGCAACCACCTGGCCTTTACCTACTCGGTGAAGACCTATGACCTGCTGGGCAATCTGGTGGACACCGCCGACGCGGGCCAGGTGCGGGTGGCCTATGACAAGACGGTCCCCGCTGACGCGTACACCCTCAGCCTCAGCGGCGGCACGGCTGTCTTTACCTTGAAGGAGGAGACCCCTGTCTCCGGCCTGAAGCTGGCGGGCCTGAAACCCACAAGCGGGGACTTCACCGTCACCATTACGGACAAGGACGGCAAGACTGTCACCGCCCGCTCCGGCAGCTTTGGGGACAGCCAGTCCGCGGACGACCCCCAGAGCTATGTGACCTATTTCAACAAGCCCGGCACAGACAGCGCCAGCGGCACCATCTGGACCTATGACGCCAAGACCGTGACTGTCACCGGCCTGCCCGGAGGCGTTGCCCAGGACAAGCTCCAGCTAATCAGCTACGCGGGGGATGACATCAGCTTCCTCACGGATGAAAACGGCTTTGCGGGGCGGCTCTCGGCGGACTATGACTGCGGCGGGGGAGAGGTGATTCCTGCCGGGACCCTGGTGGTTGTGGGTACCTATCGGGGCGACCCCTACTACAGCTCTATCCGGGTGAAGGGTAAGTTCACCACCACCAAGACTGCGGTGGACGAGTCCGGCGGGGAGACTGTGGTGACAGAGGAAGAAATCCGGGACATGGACGGGGATATTTACCTGCTCTCCCAAGTGCCGGAGGATATGATGGTCAGTGACGTGAGCGACGGGCTGTTCCTGTTCGTGCCCAATGTGCAGCGGGAGGCAGAGCTTCAGGACACCACCCACTGCGACGGGGTGAACCTGCTGCCCTCTGAAATCATGGCAGAGCTGTACCGGGTGGATGACCCGAATAACCCGGACAGCGGCCGGCTGCTGTCAGCCAGCACCTTGTGGATGAACAGCCCCGGCGGGCAGGACATCCCCAGCCTGGTGCTGAACCAGGACAAGTAACCTGTGACGATGAATGAAACCAGAAAGGTGGTCTTATAAAATATGAAGCCACAGAAGAGACTGCTCTCTGCCCTGCTGGCCCTGGCGCTGGTGTGGGGGCTGATTCCCGCCCTGCCGGCCCAGGCCCAGTCCATGGGGCTGGTCTACTCCCAAACCCCTTCCGGCTCTGTAGAGCTGAGCCTGGAGCCAGTCCCGGACAGCCCGGTCATCCACGGGGTGCAGCTGGAGCTCACCCTGCCCGGGGGCGGCCTGGAGCCTGACAAGGTCCTGCTCAGCCCTGCGGATAACGAGGCGTTCAGCCCGGCCTTCTCCACTTTGGTGAGCCAGACAGACACCACCACCACTGTGGCCCTGTACCTGGTCTCAGCCTACGCGCTGAACACCCAGTCCAGCCTGCCCCTGGGCACGCTGAGCTATCAGGGCAAGGGCATTGTTCCCAAAAGCGCCCGGGCGGCCCTGCTGAGCCAGGACACCATCCTGAACGGCGGGACAGTGGACATGACAGACATACCTGTGGGGCCGGGGCAAACCAGCCTGCCCTTTACGGACGTGACGGGAGACAGCTGGTACTATGACGCGGTGAGCTATGCCTACACGAACCAGCTGATGAGCGGCGTGGGCAATGGCAGGTTTGACCCTGACGGCTCGACCAAGCGGGGCATGATTGTCACCATCCTGTATCAGATGGAGGGCAAGCCCGCTGTGTCCGGGGACATCCATTTCTCAGACGTGCCCCAGGGCAAATGGTACAGCAGCGCGGTGAACTGGGCCAGCCAGAACCGGATTGTGGCCGGGTATGACGACGGCACCTTCCGCCCGGACAAGAGCATCTCCCGGCAGGAGCTGGCGCTGATTCTGTACCGGTACGCCCAGTTCAAGGGCTATGACACCAGCGCCCGGGGTGATTTGGAGCAGTTCCCGGACAGGGGGAACCTGGCCGTGTACGCGGAAAAGGGTATGAGCTGGGCTGTGGGCGAAGGGCTTATCGGCGGCGCCAAGGGCAAGCTGCTGCCCACAAGCGGCGCCACCCGGGCCCAGCTGGCCACGATTCTGCGGGCGTTTTTGAAGGATAAATAAGCACGAAGCAATAGAAAAAAGCCGCGGGCGGGAGCCTGCGGCTTTTCTGCGTGGCAAAGGAAATTGAGAAAACAAGAGGCCCGGCTGAAAATCCCAGCCGGGCCTCTCTGAATCACTATATCCTGCCGAAGCAGGTCGCAGGCGGCTGTACACGGCGAAAACCGCCGCACAGCCTATCATGATTCTATTATAGTATATGTATTTGAGTTTGTCAATATCCAAGGGTAAATAAAATTGCCTTTTTCATTCTCCTCATATCCTCCTTGGAGATATCTCCTCGACGCTGGCGAAGCCGCACAACATCAATGCTGCGAATATCCTCAAATTTGGTAACGGAATCTTTGGCAAGAAAAGGATAGTCGCTTTTTCGGAGCAAATAGTGGTTTTGGTATTTGGGTAGCCCCTGGTTATCTACCAAAAACTGCGTGCTCAATGGCACGACCACGACTGTATGACCTTTGTTCAACCGGTCAGGGGTCAAAACAACCACAGGCCGGGTCTTGTTCTTTTCGCCCCCAATGTTGCCAAGACCCAGTTCTGCATCGAAAACAGCTCCACGGTGGACTAATACGATGTAGGGTGACCCTCTGCTCGCTTGGGCTTGCAGCAAGCGCCCTTTTTCTTCAATCAGTTCTATCTTTCGTTTCAGCCATTTGCCGGCTTGCGAAATATTATCGAAAACTGTCCAAGTCATTGCGCTCCTCCACCCATTTTCCTGGTTATTCACAAACGCCGCAGGCTCCCCTGCGGCGTTTGCTGTCAGGCTTACTCCTCGTCCTCCGGCGCGTCCCAGTTGTGCCACACGTTCTGCACGTCGTCATTATCCTCCAGAAGGTCCAGCATCTTCTGCATCTTGATGATGGTGTCCTCGTCTGCAATGGCTGTGTAGGTGTCGGGCACCATCTCCACCTCAGCAGAGACGAACTCATAGCCCTTTGCCTCCAAATCCTCCCGCACGCCGCTGAAATCGCTGGGCTCTGTGCTGATTTCGAAGACATCCTCGTCCGCGGAGAAGTCCGAGGCGCCGGCCTCCAGGGCGTCGGCCATCACGGTGTCCTCGTCCTTATCCTCCCGCTCAATGACAATAACGCCCTTCTCCTTGAACATAAAGCTCACGCAGCCGCTGGTGCCCAGGTTCCCGCCGTACTTGTCAAAGGCGTGGCGCACATCCGCCGCGGTGCGGTTCCGGTTGTCGGTAAGGGTCTCCACAATCACCGCCACGCCGCAGGGGCCATAGCCCTCATAGGTAATGTTCTCATAGCTGGCGGCATTGCCCTCGCCAGCCGCCCGCTTGATGATGCGCTCGATATTGTCATTGGGCACATTGGCTGCCTTGGCTTTGGCGATGCAGTCCTTCAGCCGGGAGTTGGCCGCGGGGTCCGGGCTGCCGCCCTCTTTCACGGCCACAGCCAGCTCGCGGCCGATTTTCGTGAAAATCTTCGCCTTGGCGCCGTCGGCCTTTTCCTTTTTCCGCTTGATATTGTTCCATTTTGAATGTCCTGACATACTGTAACCGCCTTACTCTTTAAGATTTCCCCCTTATCATATCACACTTCGCCCAATAATTCAAGAGCCAGCGCCCGGGCTTTTTGCTGGGCTGGGTACAGCCCCTGCCGGCCCAAGTCCGTGCCCTCCCACACCGCGCAGCCCCGCAGGGTGGTGTTCATCACGCTGAAAGCCCGCTGCAGCTGGTGGACAGTCACCTCCAGGGGGAAATCCTCCTGCCGGCCCATGGTGAGAAGCAGGGCGGCGTCCCGGTGCTTCTTGACAGGGGGCTTCATGTTCAGGGAGAAGCGGGCCTCAAAGTACCGCTGGGTGCGGTCCAGCAGGGCCTTCATGGGCGCGGGGAAGGAGTCGTTATACACCGGCGAGGCCACGGCCAGCAAGTCGCTGCGGCGCAGGGATTTGTCAAAGGCGTCCAAATCGCTGAACCGGCAGGCCGCCTTTTTGGCGCAGGCCCGGCAGCCCACGCAGGGCTGGGGGTTCAGCTGATAGGTATCGATTTCCTCCACCAGCCAGTCCTTCCGCTCTCGGAACACCTCCAAAAAGCTGTCCAGCAGCATCCGGGTGCAGCCGTGGGGGTTGGGGGAGCAGAACAGGATTAGCAGGCGTTTTTTGTGCTCAATCAGGGGCATAGCTGGTCTCCTTTGGTGAGAAATTTTCAAACCGGCGCGGGGGGCGGGATTAGGGCTTGTTCACATAAGTTGAGTATAAAGACTTTTGAGGGGATTTCTGCCAGATTCAAGGCAAAAATTTGCAGGCGTACTGGCGCACCTCAAAAATTTTTAACGCGGAAGATGGCAGAAATCCACCAAAAAGATTCGTGCGAACGCTTATGTGAACACGCCCTAGAGTCTGTTTGAAAACCGGAGAAATGCTGGATGTTTGTCCAGAAATGAGTGGATTCAAGGAAAAAACCGCAAGAAACGCTTCCGCCTTTCGAGGATTTTTGACGCTGAAGCCACCATTTCTGGACAATATAGACAGTGTTTCGGAGTTTTCAAACAAGCCCTAGAGGATAACGGTACCACAGAGCGGTTCAAATGTCAAGGGCTGGCTTTCGGCAGGGATTGTCCAAGCCACAGAGATAATCATCTGTGTTCCCCCGCCCCACGGGCGGGGGAACAGGAAAACGCCTCGAAACGGACACTCCCCTTCCGGCAGAAGAAAAACCAGGCCCCCTCACGCCCCTGGAGTATGTGGTTTTGCCTGCCGTATCCCCTTCCTCTCGGACTGGCTTCCGGCCCAGGGGCCATGCGGGGGGATTTCCACGCTGGGGTATATGTACAGCGGTACAGCGACGCAAAACATACGCAAAAATGCTCCGGCCGCGCCGGAACC
>CAJTXF010000032.1:0-17562 GCA_910580045.1 uncultured Eubacteriales bacterium | reverse complement strand
AATTCCTCTCCGTTCTCCACAAAACACCCTGAAATTTATGGAATAAAATATGAATCAGCCATTGAAAAAGTGACGCAAAAGGACTATAATAGATTCCGGTAAATTTCTTTTGCCCCAGGGCAGCCCTTATTTTGCCCAGGGCAGCCCTTATTTTGCCCAGGGCAGCCCTTATTTTGCCCAGGGATGCCTTTATCCGCAAGATTGGCGGTTGCTTTTTTGGAAAAAACAGTGTATAATACCTATATTCCACCTGGCACATAGCAAAAAACAGGCTGATTTTTTGCTATTGTACACACAAAAACCACATATTCTTACTTTCAGTATATTTCAATTATAATGGAGGATTTTGCATGAATTATTCACTCACTGTCCCGCAGATTAAGGAGGCTGTCCGGGACAAGCTCTCACACACCTTTGGCGTGTCCCTTCAAAATGCCACCAACGAGGAGTACTATAAGGCTGTTGCCCTGATTGTGCGGGAGCAGATGGCAAAGGGCCGGGCTGAATTTGAGCGCAGCGCCGAGAGCACGGAGACCAAGCGGATTTACTATCTCTGCATGGAGTTCCTGCTGGGCCGCTCTCTGAAAAACAACCTGTTTAACCTGGGCCTGGAGGAGAACTTCCGCCAGGCTTTATCTGAGTATGGCATTAAATTAGAGCATCTCTACCGCCAGGAGCCGGACGCGGGCCTGGGCAACGGGGGCCTGGGCCGGCTTGCCGCCTGCTTTTTGGACGGCCTGGCCACCCAGGGGTATCCGGCCATGGGCTACTCCCTGCGGTATGAGTATGGCCTGTTCCGCCAGAAGCTGGTGGAGGGCTGGCAGACCGAGCTGCCGGATTTCTGGCTGCCGGGGGGCTCTGTCTGGATGCAGCAGGTGCCGGACAACTCGGTGGAGGTCCACTTTGACGGGCACATTGAGGAGCGCTGGAACGACCAGTATCACACGGTGAAGCACCGGGACTATACCACGGTCACAGCTATCCCCTTTGACTTGTATGTCTCCGGTATGGACGGCAGGGGCATCAGCCTTTTGCGGGTGTGGAAAGCGGAGAACCATCAGTTTGACATGAACCTGTTCGGCGGGGGCAACTACATGCGGGCCATGGAGCAGCAGACCATGGCTGAGGTTATCACCAAGGTGCTGTACCCTGAGGACGACCACACAGAGGGCAAGCTGCTGCGGCTGTCTCAGCAGTATTTCTTGGTGTCCGCCTCTATCCAGGACATCATCCGGCGGCATCTGTTTATGCACAGCAACCTGGACGATTTGCCGAAGCTGGCCGCAATCCACCTGAACGATACCCACCCTGTGCTGGCCATCCCGGAGATGATGCGGGTCATGCTGGACGAGTGCGGCTATGACTGGGAGGCAGCCTGGGATATTGTCAAGCGCACGGTGGCCTATACCAACCATACGGTAATGAGCGAGGCTTTGGAGAGCTGGAAGTGCGATTTGGTGAAAATGCGCCTGCCCCGCATCTACCAGATTATTGAGGAAATCAACCGCCGCTTCTGGCAGGAGATGGAGTATAAGGGCGTTGAGCACGGCAAAATCGGCCGGATGGCCCCCATCAGCAATGGCTATGTAAAAATGGCCAACCTGGCTGTGATTGGCTCTCACAGCGTCAACGGGGTGTCCGCCCTGCACAGCGACATTCTCAAGGAGGATTTGTTCCACGACTTCTATGTGGAGGAGCCCCAGAAGTTCGGGAACGTGACCAACGGCATTGCCCACCGCCGGTGGCTGAACCAGTCCAACCCCAAGCTGGCCAGCCTGATTACCGAGCTGATTGGCACAGACTATATTTATGACGCGGACAAGCTCCAGGATTTGATGAAGTATCAGGACGACGCCTCTGTGCGGGAGCAGCTGGCAAAAATCAAGCGGGAAAACAAAGAGCGCCTGGCCAGGCACCTGCTGCGCACCCAGGACCAGGTGGTAGACCCGGATACAATCTTTGACGTGCAGGTGAAGCGGCTGCATGAGTATAAGCGCCAGCACATGAACGCTTTCTCCATCCTGGCCACTTACCAGTGGCTGCTGGACAACCCCAACGCGGACTTTGAGCCCCACACCTGGTTCTTTGGGGCAAAGGCCGCGCCGGGCTACTATTTCGCCAAGCAGATTATCCAGTTCATCGCGGCGCTGGCCCATATGATTAACAATGACGAGCGGGTCAACAAGAAGATGAAGGTCATCTTTGTGGAGAACTACTGCGTCACCTGGGCAGAGACCCTGATTCCCGCGGCGGAGGTCAGCGAGCAGATTTCCCTGGCAGGCACAGAGGCCTCCGGCACCAGCAATATGAAGTTCATGATTAACGGCGCTGTCACCCTGGGCACCCTGGACGGGGCCAATGTGGAGATTCACGAGGCTGTGGGGGACGAGAATATCATCCTCTTCGGCATGACCGCCAGCCAGGTGGAGGAGCTCAAGCGCACCGGCTACCGGCCCATGCACCACTATCAGCATGACCAGCAGATTCGCCGGGTGCTGGATTCTCTGAACCAGGGCATTAGCGGCAAGCATTTCGGGGATATTTTCGGCGCCATTCTCCAGCAGGACAGGTATATGGCGTTGGCGGACTTCCAGAGCTACCGGAACGCCCAGGAGCGGGTGCAGAGCCTGTACCGGGATAAGGCCCAGTGGGGGAAGATGTCTTTAATCAATATTGCCAAAGCGGGCCGGTTCGCGGCGGATAGGGCCATCCGGGACTATGCGGGGAACATTTGGCACGCCAGCCCGGTGCCGCCGGTGAAGAACCTGGCGGCGAAGATTGGCGGGACGCTGTAACAGAGCATCGCAAAAGAGCCCAACGGCTCGGGGCAGCAGCTTTCGCCAAGCAAAAGCGTAGGAGCGGCTGTCGGGGTCCAGGGGGGCTTGCCCCCTGGGGCGACTTGGCGAAGCCAACGTCAGGAGTCCCCAAGGTCTTGCCCTTAGGGCGGCGCGCAAAAGGGAAGGATTGGCGCAGAGCGTGAGGCGGCCTCCAACGTCAGCGCGAGGCAGTCATCCGCGCCGCCTGCCATTCTAAACAGCGCGAATCCGTTGACTTGGGAAAGCATAGCTTTTCCAAGTCACGGAGAGCTGCGGACTGGCCTTCCGAAACGCTGGGCCCTAAGCGTTCCCCCACACTGCCCTTTGCGGTAAGGTCAAGGGCCTAACCGTTTACAACATCCCAACCGCAAGCGCCATCTCCCGGGGGCGCTTAGCCTCCCAACGCTTGTGCAGGGCGTCTGCCTCTCTCCGAAAGTTAGGAAAGCTGGGCTTTCCTAACTTTCGGAATCTTGCTGTGTGCTGCGGCTTGTGGGGCGGCGCTCAGAATGCCACGTTCGGACGCTTGGGGGCCGTCTGACAGTCTGCCTCGCTCCTTTCTCTGTGAGCGCCGCCCCTAAGGGCAAGGTCGCCTCCGGCGGCTTAGGGCGCTGCCCTAAGAACCCGCCAGGGGGCAGGGTCTCGCCTGCCGGCTCGGTCGGTTCGCAGCTTGTGTGCCACTGGCACACGCTCACCCCCTGGACCCCGGTCAGGGCTTGCTGTCAGGCACTGCTCTCCCCCTGGACCCCGGTCGGCGGCTTTTGCCTCTCTCACTTAATCCTCTCTTAGGAGTTGTTTTGCCCATGACTTTCTTCTCCTCCCGTCATCCAAAGTTCCGCTCTCCCACCGGGCCTGTCCCCTCCGGGTCTTCTATCCATTTCCGCGTTACCCTGCCCAGAAACCTGGGCTGCTCTGCTGCCCGCCTGATTGTGGAGCAGGAGGGCCAGCCAGCTCAGCTGCGGGATATGTTCTGGTGCGGCATGAATGGGGACGACAAGGAGTGGTGGGAGTGCGACTTTACCCCCCCTTCGCCGGGGCTCTACTTCTATCTCTTTGAGGCCAACACCTGCCGGGGCGTCCAGCGCCTCTCCCGGGGGGAGCGGGGCCTGGCCATCTTCGGCGGCACTTACCGCTGGCAGCTTACGGTATATCAGGAGGGCTTCCAGACGCCCCACTGGCTGCTGGGCGGGGTGATGTATCAGGTCTTCCCGGACCGCTTCGCCAAGTCCGGCCAGGAGAAGGCCAACCTCCCCGCTGGCCGGAGCTATCATGAAAACTGGCTGGAGCAGCCGGACTGGCGGCCCAATGAGCAGGGGCACATCACCAACACAGATTTCTTTGGCGGGGATTTGCGGGGCATTCAGGAAAAGCTCCCCTATCTGAAAAGCCTGGGCGTCACCTGCCTATACCTGAACCCTATTTTCGAGAGCCATTCCAACCACCGCTATGACACGGCTGATTACTCGAAAATCGACCCCCTGCTGGGCGGGGAGGAGGACTTCTCCGCCCTGTGCGCTGCCGCAAAAGAGCTGGGCATCCGGGTGATAATAGACGGGGTGTTCAGCCACACAGGCAGCGACAGCGTATATTTTAACCGGGAGGGCCGCTATCCGGAGCCAGGGGCCTATCAATCTCAGCAGTCCCCCTGCTATCCCTGGTACAGCTTCCGGAACTGGCCCAATGAATATGACAGCTGGTGGGGGTTTATCACCCTGCCCAATGTGAATGAGACCGAGCCTGGCTATAATGAGTTTATCAACGGCGAAAACGGCATTGTCCGGCGCTGGCTGCGGGCAGGGGCCTCTGGCTGGCGGCTGGACGTGGCCGACGAGCTGCCCGACGCCTTTATTGATAACCTTTCCGCTGCCGCCAAGGCCGAGGATTCTGACGCCCTGGTTCTGGGCGAGGTGTGGGAGGATGCCTCCAACAAATCTGCCTATGGTGTCCGGCGGCGGTACCTGCTGGGCGGCCAGCTGGACAGCGTGATGAACTACCCGTTCCGGGACGCGATTTTTGGCTTTCTTTTGGGGGATGACCCCAAGAACTTCGCGGAAGCCGTAGAGAATATCATAGAGAACTACCCTCCTCAGTGCCTCAACCTGCTGATGAACCACATTGGCACCCATGATACGGAGCGGGCCCTCACCGTGCTGGGGGGCGAGCCCGCGGGCAGCCGGGGCCGGGAGTGGCAGGCCGCCCAGACCTTGTCGCCCGCCCAACGGGAGACAGGGCTGGCCCGGCTGCGCCTGGCGGCGGCAATACAATATATGCTGCCTGGCGTGCCCTGTGTCTACTATGGAGACGAGGCGGGCCTGGAGGGATACCGGGACCCCTTTAACCGGGGCTGCTATCCCTGGGGCAGGGAGGACGAGAGCCTGCTGGACTGGTACCGCCAGCTGGGGGCCCTGCGGGCCCGCTGCCGGCACATCCTGGCCCAGGGGAACTACCGCACCCTGCGGGCAGAGCGCAATCTGCTCGTGCTGGAGCGCTTTGCCGAGCAGGAGGGGGAGGCCCTGCTGCTCTTTGTGAACCGCAGCGAGCGGCCCCAGAGCATTGTGCCCCTGAATCTGGATTTGAGCGGGGCGGCGCTGGTGCTGGGTGAGGCCCTGGGTGCAGTGACAGTCCTGCGGCCCTACGGCTGCTCGGTATTGAAAATCAACCGGAAAATACAAAAAAGGCCTTGACAAATCTTCCCGCATGAGCTATAATAAACGAGTTGAGAGAAGCGCCAGTAGCTCAGCTGGATAGAGTGTTTGGCTACGAACCAAAAGGTCGGGGGTTCGAATCCCTTCTGGCGTGCCATGCGGAGTGTCCTTATAGGATTTGAGTATCCTTGGAGGACACTCTGCATTATTTTTGCTCAAAACCCTATCCGGCAATCCGTTCCGGGGAGTAGCTGACGGCTACTCCCTTTCTCGTCCCCATTGTGATCTCCGCAGCCGGAATTTTCCGGCGGTCAGGGACGGAGAAAGCGCCGATACAGTTATAATAGATGGTGATATGCTGGGTGGTAACACCGTCCTGCTTCTCCGCGTGGTACACGTTGATGTGGTCGCTCAGTTCCGCCAACATGCGTTGGTGCTCTCTGTGGCGCTAGTGTAGTGCCGGACCGTTTCAAGGAACGTGTCAATGTCCATCCACTTGCCTTCGCTCTTTTTCAGTTCCAGCCGCAGGGCCTTGATTCTCTTGGTGTTCTCCCCCTACTCCCGCTCGTACCGCTGGGACATTTTCGCAAACCGGGCAGCGTTGATTTGCTGGCTCATATTGTCCTTGTGAAGCCTTTCAAAAAGCCTGTCCAGTTCTTCGCCCCTCGCCAGCAATCCATCCAGCTCCCGCTTGCCTCCTGGCCCGCTTATTCTCCGTCACCTTTGCGGAACGGCCCATCATCGCCTTGATGAAGTCGTCCTCGTACTCATTGGCGAAAGAGGCCAGCCGGTTCATCTCGTACAGCACCATCCGCTCCAGAAATTCCAGCCGAATACAATAGGTCCTGGAGCACTTCCAGATGCCTGAATTATGGTTTTGACAGCTAAAAAAGTTGATATACTGGCTGCCCTGGTTGAAGTGGAAATTAAGATTGCCGCCGCACTCCGGGCATTTCAGATAGCCGGAAAACACGCGAGGCCCCTGGGTGGCGGTGGGCCGCCTCCGGCGGCTCCCTTTCTTCTTGCTCTGAACTTTCTCCCAGGTGGGCCGGTCAATGATGGCCTCGTGGACGCTGAGGAAAATCGCCCGGTTCTCCTCCGGGTTTTCAATCCGCTTTTTCATCTTGTAGGACTTGGAGTAGGATTTGAAGTTGATGACATCGCCGCAATACTCCTGTAAGGTGAGGATTCTCTTAATGGTAGTATGGCCCCATTTGGTAGGCTCCACGGTACTCTTGGAACCGCCGCGGCTCGTTACTCCGCCAGTAATAGGCGGGATTGAATACTCCATCCCGCTCCAGCGCGGCGGCAACCTCAGCCAGCCCGTAGCCGTCCAGCGCCATTTGATAAATACGGCGCACTATGGCGACGGCCTCCGGCTCAACCACCCAAAAGTGGGGAGCGCTTGATGTAGCCACAGGGCGGCGGGTACAGCGGTACACCGGAATTGCCTTTCATTTTGTTCACGATCCGGCGCTTCTTGGAAATATCGCGGGCCTAGTATTCGTTCATCATATTCTTGCACGGAGTAAACTCGTTCTCGCCCTCGTCACTGTCCACTCCATCGGAGACGGCCACCAGCCGCGCATCATGGGCTGAGAAAAATTCTTCCGTCAGGCGGCCCACCTCGATGCAGTTCCGGCCCAGCCGGGAAAGCGCCTTGACGAACAGCGCCGAAATGTACCCGTTCCCAATGGCCTGGACCATCTTCTGGAATCCCGGCCGCTTCATGGTCGTGCCTGTGCTCCCATCGTCCACAAAAAAACAAGGTGTCCGTATAACCTTTTTCTTTTGCGGCCTTAAAGCATATCCCTTATCGTCACGCCCTCCTCCTTGTAGACAGGCGTGACGATAAATTTTATCTTGTCCACCTGATAGGTGTATTCTTCCTTTGCGGTGGCGAGGATTTTTGACGCAGAAAGGGGCTGCTTATGGGCTACAAGACGGCGTTTTCGATTTTTCAAACAAGCCCTAATATCTAAAATCAGGTCTTGAGAATCCTGTCAACATATGTTAAACTAATTTAAAATACGACTTTAAGTCCGAATACCTCATACAGAAAGGATTTTTGGAAACAGCACAATAGAATTCATTATAACATAACTACAAAAGTCTTACAATTTCTCTCAAAAATGGAAGGGGAAAGTCAAAATGAAAAAAGCACAGTCTGACTTTATGGCTTATGGAATTGACAGTGCCTCTGCAGAAAAATTGTCACAAACATACACTGTACAGCAATTGAAAAAGCAGACGGTGGAGTCTTTGATTTCTTTGGGAATACCCCAGGAGACAGCGGAACTGTTGTCGCATCCAACGCGTACGCCTATCCCCTTAAAAACAGCAGAAGACGTGTTGGTCAAATCGGCTTTCACGTGCTGTATTTGCCACAAGAGTGGTTTGCCTGTTGTGATTCACCATCTTGACAGATGGGAATATTCCCATTCGCATGCCCCAGACAATCTTGCCGTACTGTGTCTGAATCACCATGGAGAGGCCCATTCATATCATGAGAATTCTCGGAATTTGACCCCTCAAGTCATAAGAAAAGCCAGAGAAGAATGGTATGCAATCATTCAAAAGCAGAATATTGAAGCAGAGCAAGCGCTGGATACCATCAGGAGATATTCCGGACGGTGGGACTATCTGAATCTAAACTATGTTTTGGGGTTCATAGACGAGCATAAGATTCACTTTGACAGTAGATACCGATTCGATTTGATTGCAAAGGGGCTGCTTACGGAGAACGGAGCAATCTGTTCGGATAAACTGAAAGAGAATGATGCCTATTGGCTGCACTTTTTTGACGGACAATACTTGAAAAGGTACATCGAAGAACAACTCAATATAATCATCGGCTGTGTGCCGGTTCGGTATATCAGAGACTCCCTATATATGCAAGACAAGATCAAGCCCGGTGAATTGCTTCTGGTGGATGGACAATTTCATTTTAAACGCCTCAATAAACAAACAAGAGGGATTGGCCAAACGCGCAAGGTATGGGGAATCGTAAATCACATAAAGCTCGAGGGAGAATTCGATGCATGGTATTGCACTTCCTCGTCATCCCACGATTCTCATTTAACGGGAAATAAGCATGCGACACTTCTGTGTTTGGTGCGAAATGTGGAAAAAACCGCCACATTTGACCTTGTTAACTGTACGGTTATTGGGCTGGGGCTGAATCTAACACAGCCGGATTTGATGGTCCAATTGTTCGGGGGCGCTAGAGAGATCTCGTTCGCAGACTTCAACTCCCAATCTGATTGTGACCTTGAATTGGATGGTATTGCCGATATCCAGCGCGGACAAAAGGAAAAGGAATACTTTATAGGGGCCCCAGAAATCTGTGATATTTGCAAAACAAGTTTCCACAGCCAAAAATACATGATCGACGGCATTACGAAACCCAGTGGGACAGGCGCGTATATGTGTCCTAGGTGTTATCATTTACATGGAGTTGGCATCGGATGGGGTATCGGGCAGCTTTATCTCCGGGAAAACAATCGTTGGCTTCTTGTAGCTGGTTTTTACGACTGCGAAGAAGATCTAAGTGAAGCTGAAGTGGCGGAAGAACTGTTTCTACAATTTCTTGAAAATTTGAAATAGGCTGTCACTGGTGAACACGAATCGTTAAGTTGTCCGCTTTTATGGGCAACTTAACGATGTCTGTGCTGTCTCCCTGTACCCCAGGTATTTGATGGGCTCATACCAAACGGGTGGTTCTGAAACGGGTGAAGTTGGAAAATTCAGACAGACAATCCAATGTTATTAAGTTAAGCACAAATTCCCCAAATTGCTCATATATAAAAGTTCGTAACCCCTAATGTTTCAGCTCAATACCAGAACTTTATGGTAGTTCATAATTGGGATGACTCCCTTAACTAAGTTTGAATGGCATCTTTTAAGCACGGTAGGGCCATCAGCGCGCGCACCTGGATTTCTAGGTGCGCGGTGTTTTTTTGCCCGCGAGCAGGCCGCAGCTTTTCACCACGGCAAATCCCTCATAACCCGCCTCCTATCTCCGCTCCAAGCCCCAGGAATCAAAGATTCCTGGGGCTTTTGGCGTTTGGAAATAAATTTTTGTGGCCAGTCTCCCCCCCTCCGCCTGGCCACGCCAAAAGATATCCGTGCCCAATCCGTGTCCATCGGGCAAACAGGCAGCCGCCCCTTGCGCTGCCCGGGCATGTGATGTATGATTGTATGACAGGGAAGTGTCCATCATCCAGTTGCGCCCTCAAACTGTCCAGTTGCGCCGGACGGCTTTCTCTCTGGGCCTTTTGGAACGATATCAGAAACAGAGGAACAACAGCATGATAAAAATAGCGATTTGTGACGACGAGCCCCAGGCCCGCTCCTATCTGGCCTCCCTAATCCGCGCCCAGCCCTATGCCTGCCAGATTGTGGAATACAGCCGCGCGGAAGAGAGGCTTTCAGAGCTGTGGGAGGCTGACCTGCTCTTTCTGGACATAGAGCTGGCCCCTGGCAGCCCGGACGGCATGGCCCTTGCCAGAAAGCTCCGGGAGCGGGCGGGCGGGCGCCAGCCGGTGATTATCTTTGTCAGCGGCTATGAGCGGTATGTGTTCGACGCCTTTGACGTGGGGGCCTTCCAATACCTGCTCAAGCCTGTGGAGAAGGAGAAGTTTGCCCAGGTCTTTGCCCGAGCAGCGGCCCAGATTGAAGGGGCCGGAAAAGCGCCGCCCCGCTGCCTGCGCCTTCGGTTTGCGGACACCAGCCGCACCATCCCCCTGGACAGCATTTATTTTATTGAGAGCAGCAACCACAAGGTCCTGCTCCACCTGGCGGACGAGGTGTTTGCCAGCTACGCCAAGCTGCGGGATTTGGAGGCTGAACTGGGGGAGGGATTTTTCCGGGTGCACAAGGGATATCTGGTGAACCTCTCCCAGGTGCGGGGATACAGCAAGAGCCAGGTGACTTTGGCCAACGGGGAGGAGGCCCTGCTGTCCAAGTACAAATACCAGGATTTTGTCAAGGCCTATCTCCGCTTTTTGAAAAAGGGGGCAGGCCTGTGAGTGAGAGTAGTTTCCGCCTGTTCAACGCGGCCTTCCCCATTGGGGCAGAGCTGTTTTACGCCGTCTGCCTGGCCCTGTTCCTGCGCCCCTTTTTGGGGGCGCGCCAGGGGCGGAAAGCTGCTGCCCTGTTCTCTGCCCACATCGCCCTCTCCCTGGCCTGGGAATACCTGCCTGCTTTTCAGGGCAGCTTTTCCCTGCTGGTGACAGGCCTGCTGGCTGCTGCCGCAAAGCCCCTGGGCATCCGGCGGGCCTGGGTCCTGCTGCTGGGCCTGCTGTTTTGGAATGCCAAAATTGCCAGCGCCCTCACCGCGGAAAGCCTCTATTTCCTTGCGGGGCGCCTGTTCCCCCAGCCCAGCGGGCCTGATGTCTATCTGCGGGCCGCGCTTCTGCTCACCCTGCTGGCAGTGTGCCAGGGCCTTGTGCTGGGCCCCATGCTGGCCATCCTGGGGCGCCAGCTGAAAAAGCGCCCCCTGGCCCTGCACCCCAAAGAGCTGTGCAGCCTGTGCCTGACGCCCGGGGCGGGCATCCTGTTCGGCCAGGTCATGGCCTCTCTGCTGATTGAGGTCAAGGACGGCATCCTGCTGGAGCTCTATGAGCGCCACCCGGCCTTTCTGGCTGTGGTGCCCGCGCTGGCCCTGCTCTTTTATACCGGCTCCTGCCTGACAATCTCTTTCCAGCAGGGGCTGGATGCCCTGCGGGAGGAGCGGGAGCGCTTTTTTGTGGAGCGCCAGCAGACCCGGGCCATCCAGGAGCGCATCCAGGAGGTGGAGCGGCTCTGCGCCCAGGTGCAGGGCTTTAAGCACGAGCTGCGGGGGCATTTGAGCAATCTGAAAGGCCTGGCCGCTGCCGGGGAGTACCACAGCCTGGATGGGTATCTCACCAAAATGGACAGCAGCATCCAGGGCTTTGCCCTGAGCCTGCACACCGGGAACCCGGTTTCGGACGTAATCATCAGCGGGGCCCAGCGGCGTGCCCAGGAGCTGGGCGTCCGCTTTCAGGCGGACTTCCGCTATCCCCCCACAGGCGGGTATGAGCCTTTTGAGGTGGGCATTATTCTGCAGAACCTGCTGCAGAACGCTTTGGAGGCCTGCGAAGCCGCCAAAGAGGAGGGCCTGTTCATCACCCTGGCAGGAAAGCAGAGAGGGCGCTTTTTCCTTATCGAGGTGAGGAACTCTTTCCAGGGCCAGGTAATCTTCCGCCCGGACGGCCTGCCGGCCACCAGGAAAACGGAAGACGCCCCCCTGCACGGCATTGGCCTTGCCAATGTGCGCCGGGAGGCAGAGAAATATCTGGGGGATGTGGAGATTCAGGCAGAGGGCCGGGAGTTCAGCGTTACGGTTTTACTACAGGAAAAGCATTCACAAGGAGGATGATAGGATGAATATTGCCAACATTGGAAAAGGCGGGGCACTGCCCCCTTCCCTGGCTAAAAAGTCAGGCCCCCAAAAGGAGCCCTCCACAGAGCCCACAAAAGCCAGGGGCGCCCAGAGGGCCCAGGACACCGCACAGCTCTCTCAGCCAGAGGGGGCCGGGTACTATGAGAGCCTGGCCCAGCGCTTTGCCTGGGTGAAAAACGGCAGCGTGTCCATCTCCGGGGCGTATCTGGATAAGTGCGCGAAAGAGCCGGAGCTGGCAAAGCGCCTGGAAGAAAATCTGGCTCTTTATGAGGACTGTGTCCGGCAGGGCCGCCAAGAGGCGGAGGCCGCTGCCCGGGCCGCTGGAGGAAAGCTGCTCAGCTATTCCGAGACCTGGAGCATTGACAGCCAGGGCAGCCTCACCATGATTACCCGGGGCACAGTGGAATATGACACAGGCATAAAGAGCTGGGAGGAAATCCGCAAGGACAGCTTGGAGCGCCTGGAAAAGGCCCGGAAAGAGGCTGCCTCCCCGGCGGACGGGGAGCCTGAGGAGGAGGTCTCGGAAAGTAAGGGGGGCAAGGTGGCGGTCAACCAGGGCAAGCGGGCCAGGCAGATTGCCGCGGCGAAAAGCCGGGACCAGGTGCAGCAGGTCATTGCCCTGCTGCAAAAGGACATGGCTGACTGCAAGGCCGGGCTGGAAAAGGGCTGGTGCGACGAGGCGGAGATTGCCAAGGTCCAGGCCCTGCTCCAGTCTGCCCAGGCCAGGCTGAGCCAGGTGCCCCAGCAGGCGGAAGAGGAGCTGGGCATCAGCGAATTTGAGCTGGCCGGGCTGATGTGAGGCGGCAATATGAATGGTATGAACAGTATGAATGGTATGAGCAACATAGGCGGTATGAACAGTATGAACAGTATGGGCAGTATTTCATCCCTTCTGGGGGCAGGCCCCGTGCAGCGGCCTTTGTATCCGGCAAAGCAGGCCGGAGTATCCCCTGTCAGCTTTCGGGATATGGCGGCGCAGGCCCAGGCCAGCAGCGCGGAGCCTGTGGAGGCCCCCTCTCTGGAAACCATGCTGAAGGCCAAATACCCTGGCATCCACTATCATGTTTTTGACGCCAGCAGCGGCTATTGGCGCTCCCGCACGGATTATCCCCACTACCTTTTATACCAGGACGGGGACAGGGCCAAGGAGGCCCTGGAGGATTGGCAGCCCACTGGAGCCAACCCCTTTTATGGCTCTATAGACGGCAGGTTCACTGCCCCAAAGGAGATTCACGCCCTGGGCAACGTGCCGCCGGGCAGCAAGGCTGTGGTCATCCACCCCAAGGTGCAGGCCCGTATGGAGCAGGATTCTGCCTATGCCCAGGAGATTTTCGAGAAGATTGACGCCTGGTTTGCCTTTGACAAAGCCCGCAATGAGGCCATACTGCCTGGCAGCACATGGGATATGTCCCAGGCCGTTGCCATTGGGGAGGACGGGAACATCTGCAACGCCTGTTCCTCCAGCGGCGGCGGGGAGATTACCTGCTCCAAAAGCGGTTCTGACGAGGAAGAAAGCTGGTGGGATTTGCGCATGGCCCGCCACGCCGCATTTATGAAGCTGGCAGTACAGGGGGAGATACAGCGGCAGGCCCAGCTCTCCAGCCTGCTGTCCGCTGCTGCCGCAAAATCCCAGCTGGCCGGGATGATAAACAGAGGGGAGCTGCTGGCTGTCTTTGGCGATACCATTGCGGGCACCCCCACAGAGACGGTCCTGGCACTCACCCAGGCCCAGGTTTTTGGCAGCGCCGGGGTTCTGCCATATAGTTAGAACCTGTATTCACAGGTGTTGAACGCCGGAGGGACGGGTCTTTTGCCGTCCCTCCGGCATCCTCCGCCTATGAATACAAGTTCTTAGCCGCCGCTTGGCCAAGAGATTAGGAAAGGACAGGGCTGTGAGGCCCTGTCCTTTCCTCTGTCCTTTTCCCCGAAAACCGCCTGCTCAAAAACCAGGATATCCCGCCGAATCAGCGGCTGCCTGGGCCACATCCTCTGGCGGGGCCACGGAAATCTCTGTGTCCTCCGCAATCTCGTGGGCGTCCGGCCCCTGGGCGGCATCCTCTTCCTCTTCCCACAGGGAATCGTATTCCTCATCGTTCCCCTGGGCCATCAGGGCCGCTGACTTGGCCGCCATATACAGCTCATGGTTAAATTCCATCAGCTTTTGCTCATCCCCAGGGGGCACCTTGGCCCCAGAGGAAATCCGGCGGAACACCTCCATCATCTTTGCGATTTTTTCCCCTTCCTCCGCCATGGCCTCGCTCTGCTGGCGCGCGGCCTCGCTGTTGTGGATGGCGCTCTCCCGCTCCAGGATGCCCGCCATCACCCCCTGGGTGGCCTCATACTGGGCCTCTGTCCGGGACAGCTCCCGGCTCAGCTCCAGGCTGTCCACTCCGGATATTCCGGAGCTGTCCTGCTCCTGCTCTTTCAGAAGTTTGGCCAGCGCCTGCTTTTTCTCCCGCAAAATATCCAGCTGGCTGGCATACGCCTGCTTTGCGTCCCGAATTTTCATGGCCTTGTCACCCTCTCCTTGAAATCTCAATCTATTTCATATATCGGTTGGCGGCAGAAAAAGATTAGGGAAACGCAGGGGGAAGTTGGATTTTTGCGGGATGCAGGGCGGGGGCAAATCCTGGGGGCAGGGTGGATTTTAGGCGGGGCGGACAGCTGTTCCTCCATAGAAAAAGGCGGGTCACCCCGCCTTTCCAATCCGCTGTTTACTTCTCTTCCAGGCCCCTGATATAGGCCAGCATGATTTTTTTAAGTTCCTCCGGTGTGTAGGTCTTGTCTGGCTTGTCGTCAAAAATTTGCAGCAGGTCGAGTACTGTGGCTTTCTGGTACATGACAAGTTCCTTTTCACTGGGTGGCATATGGGGCCTCCTTTCGTTTCAAGCGGCGGGCTTACTTCTCTTCCAGGCCCCTGATATAGGCCCGAATCAGCTCCTCCAGCTCCTCCGGAGTATAGGTTTTGTCCGGCGCGGCAGAGCTCTTAATCAGGCCAATCAGGTCATAGGCAGTGGCCTTCTGGTACATGACAAGTTCCTTTTCACTGGGTGGCATATGGGGCCTCCTTTCCTGCTCTCTATCTGTATTCTACCCCAAATCCCTGGAAAGGTCAAGGCCTGGCGCAAAAGTTTTCATAAAGGAGCCAGATGCCAGGGGCAGCTCAGAGGCCAGCGCCGGATTCCCCCTCAGGGAAAAGCATATTCTCCACATAGCGCTCGTTGAACCGGGGGTCCCCCCCAAGGCTCACATGGGTGCTCAGCCGGGCAATGGAATCCAGCCCGGCCCTGTCCTCCTGGTTCAGAAGGATTCGGGCGGCACCGGCCAAAGCGGCGTTGCCCAGCACCTGCACCTGCCCTGTCAGGCTCTCTGGCAGAAGGCCGGTTTTCCTTGCGGCGCTCACATTGAGGCAGCGGCCAAAGCCCCCCGCAAGATATACCGCCTCCACCGCGCCCGGGGACAGGCCCGCCGCGGTGGAGGCAACATACAGCCTGCCCCCGCTCCACAGGGCCAGCTCCCCATTGGTGCCCAAATCGCACAGCAGGGCTGTCTCCGGACTCTGGCACATCCCGCTGGCCAGGACTGCGCAGGTGATGTCCGCGCCCAAAAAGCGTTCATGCAGGGGGGCAGATATGCCCTGGCCCCCAAAGCTCTGTGTCCGTGCCGAACAGGCAGTCCGCCTGAAAGGGCGCTGCACTGAGGCTTTTGGGGAATCCTCTCCACAGCCCTGCGGACACCCTCAATATAGATGCCCGTCCTGCCCGCCCCGGGCTTGGGCACCAGGAGGGCCCGGGCCTCTGCCTCACCGGACACCAGTCGGCCGGTTATCTCCAGAAGCCAACCCCCGGCCCGTTGTGTTCACCCGAATCTAATGATAGCTGATTGCCTGCGGTCTCGCGCCTTGCCACCGGTAAAATCCGCTGGAAAACCCATGCACAAATCCTATCGGTACAGGTTCTTACAGCAACACCGCCCTTGAGAATTCCTGCTTCTCCATTCCCAAACAGGCAGCCGCGCCGCCTGGCCCAAAAGAAACCCTGCCCCTTTTGGGCCGCGTTCGCTGTACTTTTCCCCATCATAGCAGTGAAAAAGGGGAAAGTCAATCTGCCCGCCAAACCATGTTTGCTCTTTGGTAAACCACATCAATTTTTTGATAGTTTTCTTTTGCTCAGAGAAACAAGGAGGTAACATATGTATCACGGAGCCGGGAATTTTGGCCAGGTGCGAGTGGCCGGTCTGGTGCCCACCCTGAGAAGCAAGGGCCGGTTTTCCCTGAATTCCGTGGGCTGGCACCGGTGCAATGACTTATATCAGATTACAAGGCCCCAGGGCTGCGAGTTCCCTTTGCTCCTAATCACCACCGGCGGCTGCGGCGCCATGAGCATCCAGGGGGCAAGCCTCTCCCTTCCCCCAGGCAGCCTGGCCTTTATCCCCCGGAATATCCCCAACAGCTGCCGCACCCCAGAGGGGGCATGTGGGAGTTTTACTGGCCGCACCCCTGCGGCCCCACCGCGGAGGCCTTCCTGGACGCCCTTGCCCAGCGGCAGATTTATCTTTGCAGCTTCACTGCCGGGAATTCCTATGAGCAGCGCATGGAAAAGCTCATCAAGCTCTGTGCCCAAAGCAGCCCCCTCCGCCTATCCCAGAGCCTCAGCGAGCTGCTGCATCTTGCCGCCATGGACCTTTTGGGCAAAAAAGGGCCCATGTCCCTGCCCCTTCGGGCCGCGGCGTATATTGAGGCGCATTTTCATGAGCCCCTGCCCATCACAGAGCTTGCGGGAGAGCTGTTTGTTTCGCCAGCCCATCTTATCCGAATCTTTAAGCAGGAGCACAGCTGCACGCCCCTCCAGTATCAGAGCCAGTTCTCTGTGAAATCCGGCAGCGCCCATTCTAAGGAGCTGTACCCATAAGCGTTTGCCCCTGTGTTTCCGGTGGATGGAGGCGCGGGTTTGCCGGGGCTTGGGCCTGGCCCAGCTTTCGGGCGGACTGGGCATCGAAGGGGGAGTTTGCAAAGATGGGCGGGGCTGTATCCGCTGAAAGCATACCATGGGCCATCCCCTTTGCTGACGCAGCAGTCAAGTATCCGGGGGACTTGGGAATTGTCCAAACCACAGAGGTAATCATCTGTGTTCCCCCGCCCAACGGGCGGGGGAATACAAAAAACTCCTCGAAACGGACGCTCCCGGGGGCTTGCGGGACGCGTAAGAGAAGGAGCACTCTAACCTGGCAGCTTCAAGAAGGATGGAGTTTTTTCGGGGTGTCCAAAACGCTGGGTGGACGCTCTTTTTTTCAAAAATGAAAAGACCTGAAGCCCTGTGATATCCAGGGTTTCAGACATAAAAAGGCCCCTGCCGAATCTTTGCTGATTAAATCAGGTTGGATTGGGCGGGGGCTTTCAGTTGGTGGAGATGGCGGGAATCGAACCCGCGTCCGAAAGAAGTTCACCAAGGCTTTCTACGGGCGTAGCTTATGGTTTCGGATTCCCCCGGCGGGGCGCTCACAAGCAAGCTCCCCGCGTCGGTAGCCCTCTGGTTCATGGCAAGGGTCGAAGGCGGCCCCCTTGCGCACGTTCACCGCTGAGTGACGCTCCTATCCCGGCCGCGGTACTCCAGGCAGGAACGGCTGCTTATTTAAGCAGCAACAGCAACAAAGTCGTTGTCGTTTAATTTTAAGGTTT
>CAJTXF010000031.1:25599-27615 GCA_910580045.1 uncultured Eubacteriales bacterium | reverse complement strand
GTTGTATCGCTATTTGGGCTGCTATTCGTGCTTAACTCATGTAGACACTATCTAAGAATATTATAGCCAATTTAAGGAAAAAACGCAAGCCTTTTCCCAAAGGATTCCAGGTGCGGGGATTTTGCAGTTTTCTCTTGACAAACCTGCATTTTAGGTGTATACTTCTCTCAAACCTTTGAGAAAGTGTAAGTAGCCCGGGTGGAGGGAGCCCTGCTTTCCTCCTTGTTCCCCAGAGAGCCGCGTATTGGTGGAAGCGCGGCGGACAGCTCCCAGGTGAATGGGCTTTTGAGGGCAGACCGAACAGCGGGTTTTCCGTTCAGTAGGCGAGCCGGGGCGGCGCTCCGTTACCATGCGCCAGCGCATAGTTGGTTTGTGCGCGCTGAGTGGGCGCAAGGGGCGGCGTTCTCTGCCAGACCCTGCGTCAAGCCGGGTGGCACCGCAGGAAATAGAGCCGTTTGTGTGCGGTTTTTCTATCCCTGTCCCAGCAGAGAATTTTCTGCCGGGACGGGGTATTTTTGTACCCAAATTTTAAGGAGCCCGGCCAAACCTGAAAGGAGAAAAACCATGAGCGAGAAAACCATCCCCTACAAAATCTATCTGGAAGAAAGCGAGATGCCCCGGGCCTGGTATAACCTGCGGGCTGACATGAAAAATAAGCCCGCCCCCCTGCTGAACCCGGGCACCCTCCAGCCCATGACCGCCGAGGAATTGGGCGGCGTGTTCTGTGATGAACTGGTAAAGCAGGAGCTGGACAATGACACCCCCTTCTTTGACATCCCCACTGAGATTCGGGACTTCTACAAAATGTACCGCCCAGCGCCCCTGGTGCGGGCCTACTGCCTGGAGGAGAAGCTGCAGACCCCGGCGAAAATCTACTATAAGTTTGAGGGAAACAACACCTCTGGCTCTCATAAGCTGAACTCTGCCATTGCCCAGGCCTATTATGCCAAGCAGCAGGGCCTTCGGGGCGTGACCACCGAGACCGGCGCGGGCCAGTGGGGCACCGCCCTCTCCATGGCCTGCTCCTATCTGGGCCTGGACTGCAAGGTGTATATGGTCAAGTGCTCTTATGAGCAGAAGCCCTTCCGGCGGGAGGTGATGAAGGTCTACGGGGCCCAGGTGACCCCCTCTCCCTCTGAGTCCACTGCTGTGGGCCGCAGAATCCTGGAGGAGTTCCCAGGCACAGGCGGCTCTCTGGGCTGCGCCATCAGCGAGGCAGTTGAAGCTGCAACTTCAACTGCTGGCTACCGGTATGTGCTGGGCTCAGTGCTCAACCAGGTGCTGCTGCACCAGTCGGTCATCGGCCTGGAGGCAAAGGCAGCGCTGGACAAGTACGGGGTAAAGCCTGACATCATCATTGGCTGCGCGGGCGGCGGCAGCAACCTGGGCGGCCTGATTGCCCCCTTTATGGGGGAGAAGCTCCGGGGGGAGGCAGACTACCGGTTTATTGCGGTGGAGCCTGCCAGCTGTCCCAGCTTCACCCGGGGCGAGTACCGGTATGACTTCTGCGACACGGGTATGGTGTGCCCCTTGGCCAAGATGTATACCCTGGGCAGCGGCTTCATCCCCAGCGCGGACCATGCGGGCGGGCTGCGGTTCCACGGCATGAGCAGCGTGCTCAGCCAGCTGTACGCCGACGGGCTGATGGAGGCCGTGAGCGTAAAGCAGACAGAAGTGTTCCAGGCAGCGGAGGACTTTGCCCGGGTGGAAGGGATATTGCCCGCGCCGGAGAGCAGCCACGCCATATTGGCGGCAGTGAAAGAGGCCTTGAAGTGCAAAGAGACTGGGGAGGAGAAGACCATCCTCTTTGGGCTGACGGGGACAGGGTACTTTGATTTGGTGGCGTATGAGAAGTTCCATAAGGGGGAGATGAAGGACTATGTGCCGGAGGACGAGGAAATCCGCAAGTCCCTGGATAAGCTGCCGAAGATATAAAAGAGCCTGACGGGGAGCCTATACCGGGGTCCAGAGGTAAGCGGATGCTTGAGGTTGAGCCCAGACCGGGGTCCAGGGGGG
>CAJTXF010000031.1:2941-25589 GCA_910580045.1 uncultured Eubacteriales bacterium | reverse complement strand
TGGCTAAAGCCAACTCTACGCCCCTGGACCGCGCAATCCGCTCTTTCGCTTGCACTTTGCGCAAGGTGCTGCCCCGAGCTGTCAGGCCCTCCCGCTAAATTGTAAACTTTTCTTGATTTCGCTCCCTTCCCGGCCGAACGCCTTGCGAAAATTGGAGAAATGGGCTATAATATATAGTAACTATTCCAATAGATTCGGAGGCGTCACTCCCTATGGCAAGAGAACGTTATCTCCTCGGCGCTGGAGAGGATACCATCCACTCCGGTGTAATCGAGCTGAAAACCGCGAAGGACAAGCGGGCAAACTGGTGGTTCTACCACAAAAACCATCTGATTATCGGCATCATCATGACTATCGTTGTTGGCAGTCTTATCTATTCCATTGCCAGCAAGGTAAATCCCGACTACACTATCGCGCTAATCACCTCCTACAACCTGCCTGAAGAGGTGCTCTCTGCTATGGAAGAGCATATCGCGCCTTATGCTGACGACCGCAACGGCGACGGCAGGGCGGTGGTGGAGATAAACAGCTATGTTTTCGGCGACGTGGCCAGCTCCAGCGATTTTCAGGCCCGGCAGGCGGCCTATGCCCGGTTCGCCGGGGACACCAGCATGGGGACCTGTATTATTTATATGCACGACTCCACTGGCTTTGCCAATTTGGAGGGGGACTTCCCCGGCTTCTTCCAGTATAACGACGGCTCTCCCATGCCGGATGAGGCCCGGGATTTTGAAAACGCCATGCGTGATTGGTCGGAGTTTCAGGGCTTGGCGGATTTCGCCGCCTCCTCCCAATTGGAAAAGTGGACGCCAGAGGTGCTGGAGGAGCTCTGCGGCCGGCTGCGGGTCTCTGTGCGCACCGCGGTGGACTCCAACCTGGAGAGCAGCGACAAGCTGATGGCCTATTACGCGGACTCTCTGGCCCTGCTGGAGCGGCTGGAAGCAGGGACTCCTTTGGATGTCCCTGCCAGCGAGGGCTGAATCCCCACTAAAAGCAGTACCCAAATTCCCCCGGAGTTCTGCGGGGAACAGAGCTTTGCGCTGGGGAAAGCAGAGCAGAACCGTGCTGAAAACGTTCCCCAAAACGTTCCCTAAAACGTTCCCTAAAACGTTCCCCAAAGCGTTCCCTAAAACGTTCCCCAAAGCGTTCCCCAAAGCGTTCCCCAAAACGTTCCCCAAAACGTTCGACATATAAAGAATAAGACATAAAAAAGACAAAGACGCCCCCCAAAGCCCCCCAGGGGGCTGGCTGGACGGTTTGCTTTTGATAGGTATGGCCGGGCCTGAATCTGGGACGCGCTCTGCTCCCCCGGTTTTGGCCCGGAAGAAAAGCATATATTCACAAGAGGTATTTCAAAGGAGGAACCAACATGCCAATGACAATGACTCAAAAGATTCTCGCTGCCCACGCGGGCCTGGATAAGGTGGAGCCTGGCCAGCTGATTGAGGCCAGCCTGGACATGGTGCTGGGCAATGACATCACGTCCCCAGTGGCTATCAACGAGTTCGAGAAGTGCGGGGCAAGCAGCGTGTTCCACAAGGACAAGATTGCCCTGGTGCTGGATCACTTTGCCCCCAACAAGGACATCAAGGCTGCCCAGCAGTGCAAGCAGACCCGCCAGTTTGCGGACAAGTACAACATCACCAACTTCTTTGACGTGGGCCAGATGGGCATAGAACACGCCCTGCTGCCCGAGAAGGGCCTGGTGGGCCCGGGCTGCGCCTGCGTGGGGGCTGACTCCCACACCTGCACTTACGGGGCTCTGGGGGCCTTTTCTACGGGGGTGGGCTCCACGGACATGTGCGCTGCCATGATTACCGGCAGGCTCTGGTTCAAGGTGCCCTCTGCCATCAAGGTGGAGCTCATTGGCAAGCCCACAGGCTTTGTCTGCGGCAAGGACGTGATTCTCCACCTGATTGGGGAAATCGGCGTGGACGGGGCCCTGTACCAGTCCCTGGAATTCACCGGGGAGGGGGTCAGCGCCCTCAGCATGGACGACCGGTTTACTATCGCCAACATGGCTATTGAGGCCGGGGCCAAGAACGGCATCTTCCCTGTGGACGAGAAGACCCTGGCTTACTGCAAGGATAGGTACCAGGGCGAGGTAAAGATTTATGAGCCTGATTCGGACGCGGTGTACGAGCGCACGGTGACCATTGACCTTTCCGCCCTGCGGCCCACAGTCTCCATGCCCCATCTGCCGGAGAACACCCGCGTTATTGAGGAAGTCAGCGACGTGAAAATTGACCAGAGCGTGATTGGCTCCTGCACCAATGGGCGCATCAGCGATATGCGCATCGCGGCCCAGATTATGAAGGGCAGGAAGGTGGCCAAGAATGTGCGCTGCATTGTGATTCCCGCCACCCAGGAGGTGTACCTCCAGTGCATCCGGGAGGGCCTGGCTGAAATCTTTGTGGAGGCTGGGGCTGTGTTCAGCACGCCCACCTGCGGGCCCTGCCTGGGCGGGTATATGGGCATCCTGGCTGAGGGGGAGCGGGCCGTGTCCACCACCAACCGGAACTTTGTGGGCCGTATGGGCCATGTGGATTCCGAGGTGGTGCTCTCCAGCCCGGCGGTGGCCGCGGCCAGTGCCCTGACCGGGTATCTGACAGACCCGGCGAAGCTGTAATAAAGCCAGCCTGACGGTGAGCCCATCCCGGGGTCCAGGGGGGCTTGCCCCCTGGCAGGGGTTTGGGGGCAGCGCCCCCAAGGTCTTGCCCTTAGAGGGCGGCGCTCCAAGAGAACAGAGCGAGGCAGAACGACAGACGGCCCGCCTGAGCCAGTACGTGGCACTCTGAGCGCCGCCCCCAGAAACGCCCTCAAGCCGCAGCACACAGCAAGATTCCGAAAGTTAGGAAAGCCCCGCTTTCCTAACTTTCGGAGAGAGGCGGACGCACTGCACCCACGTTGGGAGGCTAGGCGTTCCCGATAGATGCCGCTGTATTCAGAAAACGGGAGCTAACGGTTAGGCCTAGGGCCGCCACGCTCCTACAGACGGCCTGCGGCTCAAGATTCGCGCGACCGGCATCTTTGGCGGCGCTCCTGGTTCTACGTACTGACTCGGGCGGGCCGTCTGGCGTACTGCCTCGCCCCTTTCTCTGTGAGCGCCGCCTGGAAGGTCAAGGGCAAGACCGTGGGGCTTTGAGTCTCGTCTGCCGACTCGGTCGGTTCGCAGCTTGCGTGCCACTGGCACGCGCTCACCCCCAAACCCCTGCCACCTTTTGAAAAAGGTGGACGAAAACTTTCCTTCCGCCTCTGACTCGCTGCTTGGAGCAAGCTCTGTGCCCCGAGCCGTCAGGCCTTTGCTCTTACCTACACACAGGAGGTCCTCCCAATGGAGCCGCTTAAATCCCCCCTCTCCGCCAACTGGAGCCAACTGGAAGCTCACCACAAAACCGGCCCCGGCAGCTGCGAATACTTCCGCCGGAAATTTATCCAAATCGGCCAGGCACGTCAATGTGTGGTCAGCGTCTATGAAATCCCGCCTGGCAAGGCCGCTTATCCCTACCACTATCATCTCCAAAACGAGGAAGTCTTCTTCATCCTCAGCGGCACCGGGACCCTCCGCACCCCCCAGGGGGAACGCTCTGTGTCAGCAGGGGAACTGCTCTTTTTCCCAGCTGAGCCGGGCGGGGCCCACAAGCTCACCAACACCGGAGCGGAGAACCTTATCTACGCGGACTTCGACACCCAGAACCCTCTGGACGCCGCCGTTTACCCGGACTCCCGGAAAATCGGACTGTGGGGCCGGGACGTGAACAAGGTGTTCCTGGAAGAGGACGCGGTGGATTATTATAAAGATGAATGAACCTAAATTTGCATTATGAAAAGGAGTACGAGCGATATGAACGCAAAAGGCACAGTACACAAGTATGGCGATGACGTGAACACGGACGTTATTATCCCTGCCCGCTATCTGAACACTGCCTCCCACGCGGAGCTGGCCAGCCACTGTATGGAGGATATTGACAAGGATTTTGTGAAGAATGTGAAGCCTGGCGATGTGGTGGTGGCTGGGAAGAACTTTGGCTGCGGCTCCTCCCGGGAGCACGCGCCCATTGCCCTCAAGGCGTCTGAGGTCTCCTGCGTGATTGCCAAGACCTTTGCCCGCATTTTCTACCGGAACTCCATCAACATCGGGTTCCCCATTTTGGAGTGCCCGGAGGCCGCGGAGGAGATTCAGCCTGGGGACGTGGTGAGCGTGGACTTTGACAGCGGGCTTATCACAGACGAGACCACGGGCAAGCGCTATCAGGCCCAGCCCTTTCCTGCCTCGATTCAGAAAATCATCCAGAGCGGCGGGCTGCTGGAGTCCATCAAGGAGGGCTGAGCCATGGGGGACATCTATTTTCCCAGCTGCAATTTTACCAAAGCCAGCCCTCAGGCTGCCAAAAAGCTCCGGGCGCTGCTGCGGGAGCAAATGCCCGCGGCGGGCTGCTGCCGCACGGATAAAAAGGAATACCCTGCGGGCGAGCGGGCGCTGTATTTCTGTCAAGCCTGCCGGGAGGTTTTGGAGGAGCGCTTCCCCCAGCTGGTTCCGGAGAACCTGTTCGTGTGGCTGGACAGGGAGGCGGGCTTTGTTTTGCCCGATTACAGCGGGCTTGCAGTGAGCGTGCAGGACTGCTGGCGGGATAGGGAACACCCGGAGATTCATCGGGCAGTGCGCAGCCTGCTGAGTAAAATGGGCGTCGCGGTGCGGGAGATTTCCAGGAACCGGGAGCAGGCCGACTACTGCGGAAACCTCCACTTTGCGCCAGAGCGGCCGGAGGCAGCGGATTTGGTGAACGCCCGGCCGGGTGTGCCGCTGTATCAGTTTCCGGAGGAGGAGCAGAGGGTGATTTTTGCAGAGCAGCTGGAGAAGCACGGCGGATTGCCGGTGCTGTGTTATTGTAACCGGTGCAAGCTGGGGATAGAGACAGCAGGGGGCAAGGCGGTGCATTTGATGGAGCTGCTGATGGAAACCGCCTGACAGCGCAGGATGGCGGCACAAGAAAAGACCCCCGAAAGGGGGCCTTTTTTTGTGCCTTTTTGGCTTTTTTACGGGAACTCCCGGTGTTCCTGTACGCTCTTGTAAGAGGGGCGAATAATCTTCCCGCCGCCAATCAGCTCTTCTATCCGGTGGGCACTCCACCCGGCAATACGGGAGATAGCGAAAATAGGGGTATACAGCTCCATGGGCAAATCCAGCATACTATAAATGAACCCGCTGTAAAAGTCCACGTTGGCGGACACGCCCTTGTAAATCTTCCGGTCCTTGGTGATGGCCTGCACAGCCAGCCGCTCCACGTTCTGGTAGAGCTGATACTCGGCGGTACGGCCCTTCTCCCTGGAGAGGCCCTCCACAAACCGGGCCATGGTCTTGGCACGGGGGTCAGAGATAGAGTACACCGCATGGCCCATGCCGTAAATCAGGCCGGAGCGGTCAAAGGCCTCCTTGTGCAGCAGTTTGTATAAGTAGGCGGAGATTTCCTCGTCATCGTTCCAGTCCTTAATCTGGGCCTTGATTTCCTCAAACATCTGCACCACCTTGATGTTGGCGCCTCCGTGCTTGGGGCCCTTGAGCGAGCCCAGAGCTGCCGCAATGGCGGAATAGGTATCAGTGCCCGAGGAGGTGACCACGTGGGTGGTAAAGGTGGAGTTGTTGCCGCCGCCGTGGTCCGCGTGGAGGATAAGGGCAATGTCCAGCACCTGGGCCTCCAGGGCGGTATACTGGCAGTCCGGCCGCAGAATCCGCAGGATATTCTCCGCGGTGGAGAGCTTGGAATCCGGCTGGTGGATGAACAGGCTCTGGCCGTCGTGATAGTGCCGGTAAGCCTGGTACCCATATACTGACAGCAGGGGGAACAGGGCAATCAGCTGCATACACTGGCGCAAAACATTGGGAATAGAAATATCTTCCGCGTCCTCGTCATAAGAATATAGGGTGAGCACGCTGCGGGCAAGGGTGTTCATCATGTCGCTGCTGGGAGCTTTCATAATAATATCCCGGACAAAGCTGGTGGGCAGGGTGCGGTAGAAGGACAGCAGCCCGCAGAAGTCCCGAAGCTGCTCCTCGTCGGGCAGCTGGCCGAACAGAAGCAGATAGGCTGTGCGCTCATAGCCAAAATGCTCGGTTTGGGGCTGGCGGCGGACCAGCTCCTCCACATCATAACCCCGGAAATACAGCTTGCCGTCGCAGGGGACGGATTGTCCGTCCACCAGCTTGGAGGAGACGATTTCAGAGATGTTGGTGAGGCCGGTAAGTACGCCCTTGCCGTTCAAATCGCGCAGTCCGCGCTTGACGTCGAATTTGGTATACAGTTCAGGCTCAATTCGACTGTTGGCCACACATTGCTGGGCCAGAGACTGAATCTCGGGCCGAATTTCGGAATAAATAGACATGGCGTCGGTCTCCTTTCTTTGTTCACAGTCATTGTGATTTTAATATATAGATTTTATTATACTAAATTTCTTGGGAAGGCGCAAGAGATATTTTGTAAACAATTTTTGTATAGAGCCTGACGGGGAGCCCCGGCCGGGGTTCGGGGGGGGAGCAGTACCTGGCGGCGAGCCAGCTGCGCGGTCCAGGGGCGTAGAGTTGGCTTGCCGTCAGGCGTTTCTGTATTCTTTATGCTTCTTTTTTCCCCGTTGAGTTCAAAAGAAAGGTGTGTTATCTATGAAAAGTCTCTCTCGTCTGACAAAAAACCTGGCTGTCCTTCTCTGCGCCGCTGTATGCGTATGGTGCGCGGCGGACAGCCTGCAGCACTGGGCTGCCAGCGGCGCGGGGGATGCCCTGCTGCTGGCGGCAGGCATATCGCCTCAGCAGGACAGGGAGACCGCAGAGCCCCAGCCCAGCAGCACGCCCTCAGCCACGCCTGCTGTTTGGGGGACAGAGGGACTGCTGACCACAGAGGAAAACACCTTGCCGGACGACGGGGTGGTGCCCTTTCACAGCGATTTGCTGCCCGGGGCAGCGGTGAGCCCGGACCCGAAGCGGCCCAGCGGCCCAGTGGAGGAGGTGCAGCTGGACGGGGGCCAGCAGGTGGGGAATTTCTATGTGCGGGATTCCACAGGCTCGGGCACGGATTTGGCGGCAGAGCTGCTGGAGGACCCGGACATACATATCAAGGGGGACGGCAGCGTGGAGGTGCTTATTTACCACACCCACACCTCAGAGGCCTACTCTCTGAGCGCGCCTGGGTTCTACTACACAGACATGGCCACCCGCACCCAGAACCAGGATATGGGAGTAGTGGCGGCTGGAGAGGAGCTGGCAAAGTCCCTGGAGGCCAGGGGAATCGGCGTGGTGCATGACAAGACCGTGAATGACACCGTGTTCAATGGCTCGTACGACCGCTCCTGGGAGGTCATCCAGAAGAACCTGGAGGAGCATCCGGGGATACAGGTGACCATTGATTTGCACCGGGACTCCATGACCACAGAGGACGGGGTGAAGTATAAGCCCACAGCGGAGATTGGGGGGAGAAAGGCGGCCCAGGCCATGCTGCTGGCCGGGTGTGACGCGGACGGCAGCTGGGGGGATTTTCCGGACTGGCGGTGGAACCTGCGGCTGATGCTGCGGGTGCAGGAAAAGGCTCAGGAGTTGTACCCTGGGCTGATGCGGCCTATGACGTTTTCCAACAGCAAGTACAACATGAATGCCACAAGGGGCTCCATTTTGATTGAGGTGGGCACAGAGGTCAATACAGTGACAGAGGCCAGGTATACCGGGCGGCTGCTGGGTGAGGTGCTGGCAGAGGCGCTGGGGGAAATGAAGTGAGGGGAAGGGAGAGCAGACGCCTGGCCGCAAGCCAAAATTTTCCATTGGCTTACTGTCAGGCGTCCGCATATCCTGCCCTTTTCCGGATACCCTATCATTCAAATACCCGGGGCGTGTTCACATAAGTGTTCGCACACATTTTTGGGGCAGATTTTCGCCGTCTTCCGCGGCAAAAATTCTTGAAGTACAAAAAGTGCGCCTGCGATTTTTTCCCTTGAATCTGACAAAAATCTGCTCCAAAATCCCCATACTCAACTTATGCGAACACGCCCCAAGAGAGCAGGATTCCCCATGAAAGAAGAAAAACGCTGTTTCTGGCTGGGCCTGGGCCTGGGCCTTTTTATACTCCTGACCACTGCCGGTCTCTTTACTGTGGACTATCAAGGCCGCAAGCTCAGCTTCGGCGACAGCACCCCCCTGGCCCAGGTGGAGCGCTCCGCCTCCCGGGCCCAGCTGACAGTGAAGGCCTTTGGCCAAAAGCGCACCTGGGATGTGACCGCCCTGGACAAGGCCTGGCGGTTTATCCTGGATTTCAGCTGTATGCCGGGCGGCTCCGTGGAATGAGAGGCGCGATTGCCCGGGGAATTTTATGGGTGCTGGGGATTCTGGCCCTGGCCGCTCTGCCCAGCTGTGAGGCCCAGCTGCAGGGGGAGGCGGCCAGCCTTTTGGCCGTGGAGGGGCAGCAGGCCCTGGGCGTGGCTGGGTGGAGCATTGTGGCTGCCTGCGCGGCCTGTGTCATCCTGGCGGTAGAGGCCCGACGGGACGCGGCCCGCCGGCAGAGAAGGCTGCTCAAAAGCCCGGATTTGGCCCGCTCTCTGCGCCCAGGCAGTTGGATGGCAGGGGTGCTGGTACGCCTGCGCCTGGGGGCGCCTGGGCAGGGGGAGGAGGGCAAAAAGCAGCCCTCTGGCAGGATTCCCCCAGGGCCCCGCTGCTGAAGGCTGAGCGGGGTGCTGGGATGCCTGGGGCTTATCAGCACCATTGGCTATAATGCAGGCATATCGTGTTATAAATTAGTGAAATTATATAGAATGAGCCTGTCCCAGGTTTGGCGGGGCAGGCTTAAAAATTTTGGGTTAACGATTTGTTTACAAAAATAATTCTATAGAAGAAAAAACAGAACCGGGTTTTGAGCTATAATGGAGACAAGCCATGCTGTGTTTATGGTAAACTCACTTAAAAACCGGCAAATACCGGGTTTTAAGGAAGTACTGATTAAATCTGGTGCGCATATCGTGCGGTCAATTTTTTCGTCAGAGTGCATAGCTTGAGTGCGGCCAATCTGGCGATTGGCAAACGAAAGCTGTGCGCTATGAGGGGAAAAGTGCAAGCGGGATGCGTGCCAAGCCGCCAGGCGTGATTTAATCAGTGGTTCCTTAAGCTGGGCGGCTAAGCTGCCCAAATCAAAAGAGGGGGTTCACCTTTTTTGATTCGCGTTCACTATGTCAAAAAACTACCTTGCGAAGGGAAGGAATCGCATGAAACTAAGATGCAGGCCCAGCAGGGCCAAGCGGTTTGTCTCCGCCGCGCTGGCCGTTATGGTGATGGCCTTTACACCTGTTCCCGGGCTGGCCAGAACCGCCCAGGAGGTGGAAGCGGAGCAGGCTCAGCTGGAGCAGGAGCACAAGGAGCTGCAGGCCAAGCTGGAACAGCTGCGGGCAGACGAGGCCCAAAAGCAGGAGTATCAGGAAACCCTGCAGCAGCAGATTAACGTGCTGCAAAACCAAATCACCACAGCCCGCCAGGACATTCAGACTCTGAATGCCAGTATCTATGAGCTGGATTTGAAGCTGGAAAAGTCCAAAGAAGAGGCCGCGGACACCCTGGAGCAGTTCCGCCAGCGGGTGGTGGCCATTTACCGGGCAGGCTCTGTCAGCACCCTGGAAATTCTGCTGAATTCCAACAGCTTCAGCGATTTTTCCATGCGCTCTGAAATGCTGGGCAATATGAGCCGCCATGACCAGGAGCTGATTGACAAAATCAAGGCCTACATGGAATCCACCCGGGAGGAACGGGAGGAGCGGGAAAAGCAGAAGGCCATGGTGGCTGAGCTGCAGAAAGGCATGGAGGAAAAGCAGGAGGAGCTGGGCAAGCTGTATGAAGAGAACGCGGCTGCCATTGAGGAGCTTCAGGGCGCCCAGAACGCGGCCACCGAGGCTCTGAACGTGAACGAGGAGGAGATGGCGGCCCGGGACCAGGAGCTGCAGGACATTATTGCGGAGCAGAAGCGCAAGGAAGAAGAGGAGCGCAAGCGGGCCGAAGAAGCCGCGGCCAATGGGGGCGGCGGTGGAGCCACCGCGCCCGGCGGCCAGGGGGATGTGACCTGGACCCCAGGCGGCACCGGCGGTGTGGACGGCTTCCATCCCTGCTGGCCCATGCCGGGCGTAAGCTACGTCTCTGACGAGTACATGGGGCCCGGCAGTGGGTACCGGATACACCGGGGCATGGACATTGCAGGCCCCTATGGCCAGGCCATTGTGGCGGCGGAGTCCGGCACAGTGGTGCGGGCCAACTCTACCAACGAGTGGGGCAGCGGCTGGGGCTATCATGTGATGATTTATCACAATGGTACATACAGCACCCTGTATGCCCATATGAGCGCTGTGGCGGTAAGTGAGGGGCAGACCGTAAGCCAGGGCCAGATTATTGGTTATGAGGGAAACACAGGCGACTCTACAGGCCCCCACCTGCATTTTGAGGTGTACCAGAACGGGGACCGGGTGAACCCCAGAAACTTCCTGTAAAAGCAAACAGTAAAAAAACCAGCCGGGCAGAGGGGTCTGTCCGGCTGGTTTTTTTGTGGGCGGGGATTTATTGTGTTGCGCCTTTTTGCAAAGGGGGCAAAAAGCATGGAAGGGCTTGAGTGGGGGCCTCTGCCGGCGAGACCTCGGGGACTCCTGGCGTTGGCTTCGCCAAGTCACCCCGAACCCCTGCCAGGGTGGGACCCTTCAAAAACTTTTCGCTCCGCCTTTTGGCTTGCGCTGGGAGAAAGCGTCCGCCCCGGGCCGTTAGGGAAAATAAAAAAATTTCTGCTTACCTTTTTCCCCTTCGCTCCGTCTAATCAACAGAAACCCGAAAGGAGGCGCGGATATGAATAAGCAAAACCGGCGCATAGAATGGCAGGAGGAGTGGAGAGAGTTTTACAGCGGGTGGGAGAGCAGGCTTTTGGTTGTGGCTTGGGCCGCGGCTCTGCTGTTTGTGATTGGCATGGCCCTGGGCGGCCTGCTCAGCCACTGGCACGCTGCCCAAGGCCCAGAGAGGCAAAAGCCTGTGGTGGACGTGGTCTTTACAGAGGAGCAGCCTGCTGGGGAAATGCCCCGGCTCCTGTGATTCCCTCAGAGCATGGGTCTGAACAGACTCTAGGGCCTGTTTGAAAAATCGAAAACACCGTCTTTTTGCCCGATTTCGCAAAGCGAACATCGGAAGCGGCCATCTTCCGCGTCGAAAATCCCGGTTTTTCTCCTTGAATCTGACCACTTCTGGTCAAAAATCCGTCATTTCCTCTATTTTCAAACAAACCCTAGTCAGATTTGGCGATTTTATATTGGAGAAGCATCTCCTTCTCTTCGGCGCCCACCCGGCGGGACTCCCGGATTTTTTGGATGGCCTTATTCTGGGTAAAGGCCGGGAGCGTCCGTTGGGTCAGAAGGGCCAGGGTCTCCTGGGGGAATTTTACATAGCACACGGACAGAGCCCAGGCCGCTGCCATACGCACATAGTATTGCTCCTGGGTCATGGATTCCAGCAGCCGGAGCCCGGGCCCGATATGCTCCCTATCCACAAAGCAGCTTAGAAATACTACCGCCGCGAACCGGGCATAATACTCCCGGGAATCAGCGAAAAAGGGCTGGATAAACTGCCACAAAAGAGCCCGGTCCTCCGGCTTTTTGGGGTGAAGGGAGGCACAGAAGCAGTCGCACACCGCCCAGTTGTCAATCAAAGGCAGGAAGCTCTCAATCAGGGGCAGGCGCTGGGCCATAGGCCCCTTCATCCCTGCAATCACAAACCCTCTTATCATAGTTTCTTCATAGGACCCGGGTTGGCTGACGGACAGAAAGCCCTCCGGGTCTTCCCTTCCCGCCTGCCGGGCCAGCTGGCGTAGCTGGGGCACCGGCAGGCCGTAGGACAGAACAGCGCCGGGCACAAGCCCCTGGTGAAAGGCCTTGTACTTGGAATCAGCCAGGGCCTCCAGTTGGGCGAGAAGGGCCTGGTAATCCTCTGCCGTAAAGCTCATGGCCGCACCTTGACTTTGGCGGGCGACAGCTGGCGGATTAAGGCCAGCAGGTTGGGGATGGACTGGGACTTATCGAACCCGGCGCAGTTCTCCCGCATGGCCTGCAGGCGCTTTTTCTCCTGGAGAAGCTGGGAAATCTCCTGGGCAAAGTTGCTGCCCTTTTCCAGGTGCACACACATGTCGTGGGTTTTGAGGAAATTGGCGTTGTCATCCTCCGGGCCGGGGATGGCGTCAAACACAGCCATGGGCAGGTTGCAGGCCAGGGCCTCTGACACGGTCAGGCCCCCGGGCTTGGTGACCAGCAAATCAGCGGCGTGCATGTACTTCTCCACCTCGTCGGTAAAGTAGATAAGCCGGGTGGGCAGGCTGGGGTGGGCGGCAATCTCCTTCTCAAAGGCCTCAAACAGCTTCTGGTTCCGGCCGGTAATCACAATAATCTGCATTTTTACCTGGGTGCCGGCCAAATCCCGGTAGAGCTTGATAATATTGTTCACCCCAAAGCTGCCTGCCATAAACAGCAGGGTGGGGATGTCCGGCTCCAGGTTCAGCTGGCGCAGCAGCATTTTCTGGTCCTGGGGGTCAAAGAACACCCCGTGGACCGGGATGCCAAAGGGGCAAATCTTTTCGGCGGGGACGCCGAACTCCCGCAGCTCAGGGACCATGTCATCACTGGCCACCACATAGCTGTCCACCTGGCTGGCAATATAGGCCCGGTGTGCGCCATAGTCTGTGATGATGCAGATAAGGGGCGTGCGGATGACACCGTCAGCCTTCAAATCCGCCACCATCTCAGTGGCAAAGGGGTGGGTGGTGATAATAACATCCGGCTGATAGCTCTCAATGGCAGGGTACAGCAGGCCGCTGAACAGGCCGCTGAGCTTGGGCACCAGGTGGGAAATCACATTCTGCCGGTTGGTGCCCTTATAAAGATGGCCAAAGAGGGCAGGGGTCTTTTTGGCCATAAAGAGATAGCTGTCGCAGACGGTTTTGTCCAGCAGGCGGCCCACAGCTTTCAGGCAGTCCACACAGCGCACGTCCCAGCCGGTGTTCTCCCGGATATAGGCCTCCACCGCGTTGGCGGCTTTTATGTGTCCCGCGCCAGTGGCGGCGGTCAAAAGTAAAATCCTCATAGGGTATCGCTCCTCAATAATAAATCAAAAACAGCGGTTAGGGATGATTAGGGATGACGAAATAACTAAAGATATTATATCACAAATCTGCTTGGAGAAGACCGGTGCTGTGACTTGGCATCGCCAAGCCATGCGTAGCGAAAGAGAAGCGCTTCGCGCTTCAGGGCTTCTCCGGATGTCCGCTTGTGGACATTATATCATAGACAGGCCAAGGATACCAGCGTTTTTGGAAAGCGTAAGTTTTTTGTAAGTATGCTTCTTCCTTGCTGGCAAAGAAGGGCCTGCATTCCGCCTGTGTGGACAGGCTTTAGATTCAAAAGTGTCGCGGCGTATTGCGGGAGGGAGGCGGATGGATACTGCCGGATGAAGGAGCGGCTCCCCAGGCTCTCAAACCGGCTCAGGGAGTAAAAATCCAAGGGCCCGGGGCAGAAGCCCTGAGCCGGGCTCCAGCCAGGTGTCTTACCATGCCTGTACTCAACAGAAAAATAACAAAATTGAAACCTTTTTCAGGAATTTGACGGCTTTACAATTGAGCGCTTGCATTGTATAATGATATATAAACTGGCTCAAACTCAGCTTACCCGTGAAAACGGGAGGAAGGAATCATATAGATGTGGGAATTTGGGAATAAAATTACATGGAAACGGGCCGCTGCCCTGGCCGCCGCGGCGCTTCTTCTCTCAGTGGGCATGGCGGCCTGCAAACCCGGCGGGGAGGACAATGCAGAGACCTCCAGCCTGGCGAGCTCTCAGACCAGCGACCCCACCCGTTTTCCGGAAGGGGCCACCATCGGCGGGAAGAATATTGGGGGCAAGACCCTGTCTGAGGCCCAGCAGATTGCCCGCTCTGCCCTGGAAGAGACCATGAGCTCTTTGGAAATCAGCGTGAAATTTAAGGATGACACTGTCTCCCTCAAGGGCGAGGACTTTGCCGCCCAGGATATTTTGGATTTGGTGATGGAGGACATGCTGGAAAGCCGCAGGGCGGACAAGTTTGATTTGCCCTTTGTGGCGGATTTGTCCGCCGCCGGACGGCAGAAGCTGGATGAGGCTGCCAAGGCCTGCTATGCCCAGGCCAAGGACGCGGAGATTGCCAGCTTTGACAGCGCTGCGGGCAGTTTTGTGTTCCAGGACGAGCAGACCGGCAGCAGGGTGGACATGGCCGCCACCCTGCGCAGTGTGCAGGAGCTGCTGGCCCAGAAGCATGGGGGGGCCATTCAGGCCGCTTTTGTGGAGACCCAGCCCAAGGTGACCAAGAAGTATCTGCAGGAGAATTTTAAGCTGATTTCCACCTACAGCACCACCTCCTCAAACACAGCCAACGGCAACAGCAACATGGCCCTGGCCCTTTCCAAGGTGAACGGCACCATCCTTAAGCCAGGGGAGGTGTTCTCCTACAACACCCTCACCGGGGACAGCACGGACCCCTCTGCTGGCTGGCTGCCTGCCGGCGCGCTGGAGGGGGGCGTCAGTGTACAGGCCTATGGCGGCGGCATCTGCCAGGGCTCTACCACCATCTACAACGCGGCCCTGATGGCTGGCATGGAGATTGTGGAGCGGGACTGCCACAGCAGCCCGTCAGGCTACTGCCCCATTGGCCTGGACGCCACGGTGAGCTATGGCGGCATTGACTTCCGCTTTAAGAACCCCCTGGAGAACCCGGTGTACATTGCCTCCTGGATGGACGGGGTGACCCTGAACGTGAATTTCTACGGATGCCTGCCCAAGGAGTGGGACAATATTGAGCTGGGCTCTCAGCAGACTGGCAGCGAGGGTCCCCGGGGCGTGGAGTTCAAGGAAGACAGCTCTTTGGCCAAGGGACAGTATGTGCGCAAAAGCACCGGCAACAACGGGTATTACGCCTCTGCCTGGCGCATCTTCTATAAGGACGGGCAGGAGGTCCGGCGGGAGGATTTGCCCAGCTCTTACTACCGCTCGACAGCTACTGTCTACTTGGTGGGCCCGGGCACGGATACCAGCAAGGTGGACACCTCGTCGGAGAACGGGAACACAGAGCCGTCTCCCTCTCCCAAGCCCACGGCCACTCCTGCGCCCAATGCGACGCCCGAGCCGCCCGCGCCCCCAGAGCCGACCCCTGTGCCGCCGGAGCCCACCCCAGAGCCCACGCCGGAACCTACCCCAGAGCCGACCCCGGATAACAGCGGAGACGGCGAAGGGGAAGGCGGGGACGGCGAAACAGGGGAAGGGTGACAATCTAAAGAATCTGCACTGGCAGGGGATAGCGCCAGGCGCAAATTCGATTGGCACAAGGGCTAAGTGCAGGGCATGAGAAACGCGCCTGCAGCTTCAGCCCCGTTTCCTATAAAAAGGCGAAAAAGGCCGCAGGCGAGTCTGCGGCCTTTTTTAACGAGAAATAAATTTTGGTTTTGCATAAGGAGGACAAGTATATGCGGGATGGTTTTTTGAGAGTGGCGGCAGCCACGCCAGAGGTGCGGGTGGCGGACGTGGATGTCAATGTAGAAAGGATAAAGGCCCTGATTGAGGAGGCGGCAGGCCGGGGCTGCGGGGTGGTCTGCCTGCCGGAGCTGGCCGTGACTGGCTACACCTGCGGGGATTTGTTCCAGAGCCGGACTCTGCTGGCAGCGGCCGAGCAGGGCCTTGCCAGGCTGATGGAGCAGACCGCCGGGCTGGACATCCTCTGCGCGGTGGGGGTGCCTGTGGCTGTGGGCGGCTCCCTGTACAACTGCGCGGCGGTGTTCCACAAGGGCAGGCTGCTGGGCCTGCCTGCCAAGAGTTTTATCCCCAACTACGGGGAGTTCTACGAGGCCCGGTACTTTACCCCTGCCCCAGAGCCCCGGCAGGTGAGCTTCTGCGGCCAGGAGGCCCCCTTGGGCCGGAACCTGCTGTTCCCCTGTGAGAATGTGGAGGGCTTGACTCTGGGGGTGGAAATCTGCGAGGATTTGTGGGGTGTGGAGCCCCCCAGCGCCAAGCTGGCCCGGGCCGGGGCCACGGTGCTTTTGAACCCCTCCTGCAGTGACGAGGTGGCAGGCAAGGCCCCCTACCGCCGGGACTTGGTGAAGATGTGGTCTGGCCACAGCATGAGCGCCTATGTGTACTGCGACGCTGGGCCCGGAGAGTCCACTGGGGACATGGTGTTCGCAGGGCATAATATCATTGCTGAGAACGGCACGGTGCTGGGGGAGAGCGGGCTGTTCTCCACTGGGCTCACCGTGGCTGAGATAGACTTGGAGCGCCTGGCCCAGGAGCGCCGCCGGGCCAACACCTGGCAGGATTTGCCGGAAGACGGCTTCGTCCGGGTGGGCTTTGCCTATGACCAGGCCACTCTGGCGGATTTTACCCCAGAGCGGAGCTTCTCCCGCCAGCCCTTTGTGCCCGCCGCGTCCGCCGGCCGGGGGGAGCGCTGCCAGAGCATCCTGACCATGCAGGCCCAGGGCCTGGCCACCCGGCTGGGGCATATCCGCTGCAAGGATGCCTGCATCGCCTTCTCCGGGGGCCTGGATTCCACCTTGGCGGCCCTGGTCACAGTGCGGGCCTTTGACATTCTGGGCCTGGACAGGAAGGGGATACTGCTGGTGTCCATGCCCTGCTTCGGCACCACAGAGCGCACCCGCCGCAACGCGGAGACCATGGCCAAAGAGCTGGGGGCCAGCTTCCGGGAGATTCCCATCGGGGACTCGGTGCGCAGCCACTTTAGGGACATCGGCCAGGCAGAGGACAACTATGACGTGACCTTTGAGAACGCCCAGGCCCGGGAGCGCACCCAGGTGATGATGGATTTGGCCAATCAGCGGGGGGGCATTGTGATTGGCACCGGGGATTTGTCTGAGCTGGCTTTGGGCTGGGCCACCTACAACGGGGACCATATGTCCATGTACGGGGTGAACGCGGACGTGCCCAAAACTCTGGTCCGGCACCTGGTGCGCTTTGAGGCGGAGCGGCTGGGGGGCCTGCTGGGGGAGACCCTGTTCGACGTGCTGGACACCCCGGTGAGCCCGGAGCTGCTGCCCCCCAAGGATGGGGAGATTGCCCAGTGCACTGAGGAGCTGGTGGGGCCCTATGAGCTCCACGACTTCTTCCTGTACTACCTGCTCCGGTACGGCTTTGGGCCGGGGAAAATCTACCGCATGGCCTGCCGGAGCTTTGACGGGGCCTACGGGCCGGAAGTCATCAAGGGCTGGCTGCAGGTGTTCTGCAGGCGGTTCTTTGCCCAGCAGTTCAAGCGCTCCTGTCTGCCGGACGGCCCCAAGGTGGGTACGGTGAGCCTGTCGCCCCGGGGGGACTGGCGGATGCCCAGCGACGCCAGCGGGGCCCTGTGGCTCAAGGAAATCGAGACCCTGTGAGGAGAGGAAATATGGAGAATATGGAAAAGAAGCATATTTTGGTCACCATCCCCCTGTCCAAGGAGCAGCGGGAAAATTTGGAGCAGCCTGCCCGGCAGGAGGGCGCGGAAATCCGCTTCCGGCTGGGGGAGGCCCTGCCATCGGGTCGAGGGGGCCAGCTGCCCTTTCCCCAGCTGCTGCCCGCCGAATTGGTGACAGAGGAGGATATAGCCTGGGCCCATGCCATTTTGGGCAATGTGCAGCCTGATTTGCTGAAGCACGCCTCCCAGCTGGAGTGGATGCAGACAAGCTCGGCCGGGGTGGAGTGGTATACCCGGCCCGGGGTGCTGCCAGAGGGCGCGGTGCTCACCAACGCCACCGGGGCCTATGGGCTGGCCATCTCCGAGCATATGCTGGGGATGCTGCTGATGATTTTTAAGAAGTTGGAGCTGTACCGGGACGCCCAGCTCCGCCGGGAGTGGGGGAGCCAGGGCCAGGTGCGCACCCTGCGGGGGGCCACGGTGCTGGTGCTGGGCCTGGGGGACATTGGCGGGGACTTTGCCCGGCTGTGCAAGGCTTTGGGCGCTTATGTGATTGGCCTGCGCCGCACAGGGGGAGAGAAGCCGGAGTTTGTGGATGAACTCTGCCTGACCGGGGAGCTGGACGCCCTGCTCCCCCGGGCGGACGTGGTGGCCGCCACTTTGCCCGGCACCCCCCAGACCCGGGGGATGCTCAGCCGGGAGCGGATTGGGCGTATGAAGCCCGGGGCTGTGGTGCTGAACGTGGGCCGGGGGAACCTGATTGATACCGATGCCCTGTGCGATGCCCTGGAGAGCGGCCGCCTGGCCGGAGCCGGGCTGGACGTGACCGACCCGGAGCCCCTGCCTCCAGAGCACAGGCTCTGGGGCATCTCCACAGCGGTCATCACCCCCCACGTGTCCGGAGGCTACCACCTGTGGGAGACCCTGGAGCGAATCGCGGGAATTTTCGCGGAGAACCTGGGCCGGTATCTGCGGGGAGAGCCTCTGCGCAACCAGGTAGACTTCTCCACCGGCTACAGGAGGCGCTGATGGGCGGGCATTATCTGGACAACTCTGCCACCACCCCGGTACTGCCCGAGGCGGCCCAGGAGGCCCTGCGGCTGATGACCCAGGACTGGGGGAACCCCTCCTCCCTGCATACCTTAGGATTTTTAGCCAAAAAGGAGCTGGACACCGCCCGACTCACCCTAGCGAAGCGGCTGGGGGCCGGGCCGGAGGAGCTTGTGTTCACCGGCGGGGGCACAGAGGCCAACAATCTGGCCCTGCTGGGGACGGCCGCCGCCCGGAAGCGGCTGGGGAATAAAATCGTCACCACGGCAGTGGAGCATGACTCGGTGCTGAACGCCGCTAAGGAGCTGGAGGCCCAGGGCTTTCAGGTGGAGTACGTGAGGCCGGACAGCGCCGGGCATGTGGACCCGGAGGCCCTTTGGGAGGCCATTGATGGGAATACCATCCTGGTCAGCGTGATGCTGGTGAACAACGAGACCGGGGTGGTCCTGCCTGTGGCCGAGGCGGCCCGGGCTATCCGGCGGAAAAAGGCCCCGGCCCTGCTTCACACAGACTGCGTCCAGGCCTTCTGCAAGCTGGACTTTACCCCCCAGAAGCTGGGGGCGGATTTGTGTACGGTCAGCGCCCACAAAATCCACGGGCCCAAGGGGGTGGGCGCCTTGTACGTGAAGAAGGGGACTCGGATTCTGCCCCGGGTGTTTGGGGGCGGGCAGGAACGGGGCCTGCGCTCCGGCACAGAAAGCCTGCCTTTGATTGGCGCCTTCGCCAAAGCTGCGGAGCTGGCCCCCCGGCCCGGGGAGGTCCTGCCCCGGATGGAGGAGCTTCACCATATGCTGTGGGAAAGACTTCGCGCCATCCCAGGGGTGGCGTTGAACACCTCCCCAGAGGGCCTGCCCTATATTGTGAACTTCTCGGCCCTGGGGGTGCGGGCAGAGACTATGCTCCACTTTTTGGCCCAGCGGGATGTATATGTGTCCGCCGGGTCGGCCTGCGGCAAAGCCGCGCCCAGCCATGTGCTGGCCGCTATGGGCCTGCCAAAAGAGCGGATAAGCTCTGCCCTGCGGGTGAGCCTGTCCCGGTTTACCGCCGGGGAGGACGTGCTGGCCTTGTGTGAGGGGGTCCGAACGGGGCTTGCCACTCTGGCAAAGGAGAGGTAAAGGAGAAAGAGGATGAAGTATAAGGCCATATTTTTCGATAGGGACGGTACTTTGGTCCGGGGGGACCCAGCGTGGACCCGGTTTCGCAACGAGCGTTTAGAGCAGTGGAGCGGCCGGGAGTTCGACAGCAGCTACGACTATTTTATGAAGATGTTCCAGCGGGTGCAGGAAGGGGGCTTCCCCTTTGCGCCTTACAAGACCGTGGAGCAGGAGCTGGACTTTTTCCGCCAGTGGTACCTGTACGTATTTGAGGACATGGGTATCACGGAGAAGACAGCCGAGCGGGCGGATATGCTGGTGGAAAAGCTCTGGTACTTAAAAAAGCACCCCTACCCGGAGACTGTGGACGTGCTGGAATACTTCAAGAATAAGGGGTACAAAATGGGAGTCATCAGCGACAGCCCGCCCTCTTTGGAAATGACCTTGCTGAACTGCGGCCTCCACGGATATTTCACCAGCTTTACAGCCAGCTCTCTGGTGGGGGCGGGCAAGCCGGATTCGGTGATTTTCAAAGCTGCATTAGAGGCCCAGGGGGTGCCGGCAGAGGAGAGCCTGTATGTGGACGACTGCCTTCCTGAGGCTGACGGGGCCCGGGCCTTGGGCTTCACCTCTTTTTTGATTGACAGAAACGAGAACCAGCCGGATTCCCAGTGGGTCATCCGCAATCTGCGGGAGCTGGTGAACTTTGTGGAGCGGAAAGGACGGAGATAGGATGCAGGAAATGATTTTGCTCAAGCTGGGGGAAATTGCCCTCAAGGGCCTGAACCGCCGGAGCTTTGAGGAAGTGCTCATGAAAAATGTAAAGCGCCGCCTGGGGGACGCGGGCCGGTTCGCGGTGAGCTCTAAGCAGTCTACCATCTATGTGGAGCCCCTGGACGGGGACGCGGATATGGACTTGGCGGAGGAGCGCTGCGGCAAGGTCTTCGGGGTAGTCAGCTACACCCGGGCAGGCACTGCGGAGAAGGAGCTGCGGGCTATTCAGGAGCGTGCGGCGGAGTATCTGCAGGAGAAGCTGGAAGAGGCTGACAGCTTTAAGGTGGAGTGCAAGCGCAGCGACAAGAAATTCCCCTGCAAGTCCCCGGAGATTTCCGCTGAGGTAGGCGGGTATCTCCTGGAAAAATACCCCCATCTCCGGGTGGACGTACACCACCCGGACGTGGAGGTCCGGGTGGAGGTGCGGGAGCAGTACGCCTTTGTCCATGCCAATGCCCGGCCTGGGGCGGGGGGCATTCCGGTGGGCACCGGGGGCCGGGGGCTGGTGCTCATCAGCGGGGGCCTGGACAGCCCCGTGGCGGCCTGGACCATGGCCAAGCGGGGCCTGGCCCTCACCGCCGTTCACTTCGCCAGCCCCCCCTATACCAGCGAGCTGGCCCATGACAAGGTGGTCCGGCTGCTCCGCCAGGTCAGCCAGTACGCGGGGAGAATCAAGCTGGTGACCGTGGGGTTCACCCATTTGCAGGAGGAAATCCGGGACTGCTGCCCAGAGGATTTGGGCACAGTCATCCTGCGCCGGTACATGCTCCGGGCCGCCCAGCGGGTGGCGGAGCAGGAGGGCTGCCAGTGCCTGATTACCGGGGAGAGCCTGGGCCAGGTGGCCAGCCAGACCGTCCAGGCCATTGCCTGCACAGACGCGGTGGCTAAGCTCCCGGTGTTCCGGCCCCTGATTGGCAGCGACAAGGCGGAGATTATAAAAACCGCCCGGCAGATTGACACCTTCGACACCTCCATTGAGCCCTATGAGGACTGCTGTACCATCTTCACCCCCAAGCACCCCCGCACCAAGCCTACCCTGGAGATGGTGGAGCGGGGCGAGGGGGCCATAGACGGGGAAGCCCTGCTCCGGGAAGCCCTGGAGAATGTGCGGACCACCCACATCACTGCTTACTGATTTCTTTTGGAGGAGACGGCTATGGAAGAATTTATCACGCCCGAGGGGCACAAGGATTTTCTGGCCAAAAAGCTCTTTGACCGTATGGGGAGCATCCAGTGGGGCGCGCTGGCCTATATTGAGCCCAACGGTGGCGGCCCCCAGGGAAACCATACCCACCCGGAGGACCATATCTTCATTGTGGCGGAGGGCCAGGTGGAAATCATGCTGGGGGACCAGGCCCGCACGGTAGAGAAGGACGGGATGATCTATGTGCAGGGAAGCATTCCCCACTCCATCTGGAATCGGGAGAAGCAGACCGCAAAGGTCATCAAGATTTCTGTCACCCAGGAGGCGGAAAGGTCTTAAAAAATACCAAATACGGAGGAAAGCCCTGTGGAGAATTTAATGTATTTAGTTCTGCTGGAAAAGAGCAAGACCTATAACCGGCTGACAAAGAAAGTGGTTGCTGAGCATGTTGAGAATATAAGGCAGCTGGACGACCAGGGGAAGCTGGAGTTCTGCGGTGTGTTCCACGGATATCCGGGCATGGCTGGGATGTATATCCTAAAGACAGAGAGCCGGGAGGAGGCGGAAGCCCTCTGCAGGGAAGAGCCTTTGGTCCTGGGGGGCTACGCGGCCTATAAATTAGTGGGCCTGCAGGCCGCGAACCGGGAAAACAACTACCTGCTGTAAGGAGGGGGCCATGGAAAGTATCACCACCAAACAGTTCAGCATGTTGGGCGACCATATGGCCGTATACCAGTTCCTACTGGACATTTTTTCCCTGGACCGCCGGGGCGGCGTGCCCGCGCCCTTTTGGGAGTACGCCCTGTGCTCTGGCTGGATGGACAAGTCCTTTCTCCACCGGTGCGGGATGTGGCTGGACGGGGAGAAAATCGTGGGCTTCTGCTTTCACGAGAACCCGGTGACGGACGTGTATTTCAGCCTGCGGCCTGGCTATGAGGCCCTTGCCCCTGAGATGGTGGCCTATGGGGGAGAGCATATGCCCCGGCAAAATGGGGAGCACCGGCTGGTGATATTCGAGAGCCAGACAGCCATCCGCCAGGCAGCGCCTTGCAGTAAGAGTAAGGTAAAGGCGGAATGGAAGTTTTCGTCCACCTTTTTCAAAAGGTGGTGGGGGGTTGGGGGCAA
>CAJTXF010000031.1:0-2932 GCA_910580045.1 uncultured Eubacteriales bacterium | reverse complement strand
GTTGGGAAATCAAAGATTTCCCAACTCACGGAGAGCCGCAGACCGTCTGCGCAGGCGTTGGGCCGCTAAGCGTTCCGGTCAGATGCCGCTTGCAGTTGGGAAGCTGTTGATGGTCAGGCCCTTGCCCTTACTGTTAGCTCTTGTTTTCTGAGGTCAGCGGCAGTGTGCGGGAACGCTTAGCCTCTCAACGCTTCTGCAGGGAGTCCGCCTCTCTCCGCCAAGTTGGGAAAGACCCGCTTTCCCAACTTGGCGGAATCTTGCTGTGTACTGCGGCTTGTGGGCGGCGCGGAAGAGTTCGCTTCGCGAACTCTGGTGCCTCTGACAGGTTCAGGTGGTGGGAGTTGGGTGCTGCCTCGGAGGCTACTTGATGGCGCCGCCCTAAAGGTCAAGGGCAAGACCGTGGGGCTTTGCCCCACACCCCACCAGGGGCCTAACGCCCCTGGACCGCGCTTCCCGCCTGTTCGCTCTGCTTTGCGCAAGCCCCTGCCCCGAGCCGTCAGGCTCCTGAATTCTATAACTATCATCAAACCGGAGGTTGATACTATGAACGCGGAAATTATATCTGTTGGCACTGAGCTGCTCTTGGGCGCGGTGGTGAATACGGACGCTGCTATTGTGGCCCGGGCCCTGTCCGAGCTGGGCATTGACCTGCTCCACACCTGCGTGGTGGGGGACAACCCCGCCCGGCTCAAGGAGGCAGTGGAGACTGCTATCCGCCGCAGCGATTTGCTGGTTATGACCGGGGGCCTGGGCCCTACCACCGACGACTTGACCAAGGAGACCACTGCCGCTGCTGCCGGGAAACAGCTCACCCTGCACCAGCCCAGCCTGGAGCGTATCCAGAACTATTTCAACGAGAAGCACGTCAGCGAGAACCAGGCAAAGCAGGCCTGGCTTCCCGAGGGCTGCCATGTGCTGCAGAACGACAACGGCACAGCCCCGGGCTGCGCCTTCCAGGCGGAGAACGGCTGCACCATCATCATGCTCCCCGGCCCGCCCAGCGAGCTGGCCCCCATGCTCCATAACTACGCGGTGCCCTATCTCAAGCAGAGCCAGGAATTTACCATTGTGTCCCACAATGTGCACATCTATGGCCGGGGAGAGGCCCCTGTGGCCCAGATGATGGACGATTTGATGGACGGGGAGAACCCAACCCTGGCCCCCTATGCCAATGAGGGGGAGTGCTATCTCCGGGTGACGGCTAAGGCCCGCACCCATCAGGAGGCTGACCAGCTCTGCCAGCCCTTAATTGACGAAATCAAACGGCGGCTGGGGGGCTTTGTGTACAGCGTGGATGTGGACAGCCTGGAGGCGCTGGTAGTCCAGCTGCTGGGGGAGCAGGGCAAGACCCTGGCCACTGCCGAGAGCTGCACCGGCGGCCTGCTCTCCAAGCGGCTGACGGACATCTCCGGCTCCTCGGCGGTGTTCCACATGGGCGTGACCACTTACGCCAACCAGGCCAAGGAGCAGCTTCTTGGCGTGCCCCATGAGACCTTGGAGGCCCACGGCGCGGTGAGCCCGGAGACTGCCCGGGCCATGGCTGAGGGCATTGTGCGTGCCAGCGGCAGCGACTTGGGCGTGGGCATTACAGGCATTGCGGGTCCGGAGGGGGGCACCCCGGAGAAGCCGGTGGGGCTGATTTACATTGCCCTCAGTGACGGCAAAAACACCTGGGTCACCAAGCGCAGCCCGATCGGCCGCACAAAGAGCCGGGACTGGCATAGGCACTGCGCTGCCTCCCAGGCCCTGGACATGGTGCGCCGGTACCTGAGCGGCCTGCCGGTGGTGGCAGAGCACCAGTATGAGGGCGATAAGGCCAGCCGGGGGTGAGTGATATGGGGGAAGTCGTGGGCCGGTTCGCCCCCACCCCCAGCGGCCGGATGCACCTGGGGAACCTGTTCAGCTGCCTGCTGGTTTGGCTCTCAGCCCGGTCTCAGGGGGGAAAAATCATTTTGCGCATGGAGAATCTGGACCCTCAGCGCACCAGCCGGGCCTATGGAGAGCAGCTGATGGCTGATTTGCGGCTGCTGGGCCTGACTTGGGACGAGGGGCCCTATTGGCAGTCAGAGCGGGGCGGATACTACCAGCAGTGCCTGGACAGGCTCCACCAGCTGGGGGTGGTGTACAAGTGCTTCTGCAGCCGGGCAGAACTCCATGCAGCGGAGGCAAATGCCGCCAACGCGCCCCACGTTTCGGACGGGGAGTATATCTACTCCGGCAAGTGCCGGAAGCTGACAGAGGAGCAAGTCACCCGGCTGGAGGGCAGCCGCTCTCCGGCCCTGCGGCTGCTGGTGTCTGGCTGGGAGGAGTTTACGGACGGGCACTATGGCCCCCAGCGCTGCCACTTGCCCAGCCAGTGCGGGGATTTTATCCTCCGCCGCTCAGACGGGGTGTTTGCCTACCAGCTTGCCGTGACGGCGGATGACGGGGCCATGGGAATCACAGAGGTGGCCCGGGGCCGGGATTTGCTGGGCTCCACCCCTCGCCAGCTGTACCTCTACCGGCTGCTGGGGCTGACGCCGCCCCGGTTCATTCATCTGCCCCTGCTGCTGGCTGAGGATGGCCGCCGTCTTTCTAAGCGGGACGGGGATTTGGGCCTGGATGGCCTGCTGGAGCGGTTCAGCCCAGAGGAGCTGGTGGGCTGGCTGGCGTATCTGGCGGGGCAGATAGACAGGCCGGAGGCAGTGCGGCCGGGGGAGTTGGTGGAAGATTTTGATTGGGAGAAGACGCCCAGGGAGGATATTGTGGTGGGGGCAGACTTTTTTCGTGAGTTTACACATGATTCTGCAATATAGTTGACAAATTTCTCTTGGAATGCTATACTGATGATATCAAATCATGTTGCCAAAGGGCAGAGGGGAACCCAAGGGCAACCCAAGGGCAAGCCCCGACCGGGGTCAAGGGGCGCATGGCCCCTTGCAGGGGTTTGGGG
>CAJTXF010000030.1 GCA_910580045.1 uncultured Eubacteriales bacterium | reverse complement strand
CGCCTTTCGAGGATTTTTGACGCTGAAAACACCATTTCTGGGCAAAACAGACAGTGTTTTGGAGGTTTCAAACAGACTCTAAGCCCTTCCAACGGAAAACACAAAGGCCAGCCCCGCTGACAGCGGCAGGCTGGTCTTTTGCTTGTTCTGAGAGCCCGGCAGGGCGCTTCTATCTGGCCAAAACTGCTCCAATCTCCGTCTCGTCGTCTGCGAAGACCACCACGCCTCCAAAGCCCTTGCAGCCTCCTGCGCAGAAGGTATCTGTGGGGCCGGCGTACTCCTCATGGGCCACCACCAGCACCCAGCTGCGTCTGTCTTTGGTGATGCGCAGTGCCTCAACCTGCCTGTCCCCAAAGGTGGTATTCTTAAAGCTGGAGCGCACCGGCAGCTTCTCCGCAGTCAGCGGGCCTGGAGCGCCGGCCCTGTCCACGGAAATCACGGTGAACACGGATACAAAGCCCTCTCCAGCGCAGACGGTTTCCAACACCGTATTCTCCTGCACAGCGTTACTGCGCCTGGCCGCCCGGCTCTGCCGGAGCTCAGTCAGCATGGGCTGGGCGGAAATCAGCCGCAGGGAAGCACAGGCGGTTTTGCCCTGCCAATAAGTCACGCCCTTCTCCTGCCGGACTGTGCCGCCCTCGCCCCAATAGAAAAACTGCTGATACTGATGGGTCCCACTGGCATAGAACTCGTCAATGATGACAAACACATCGGGTTTGAGGTACACCATCCGCCGGTTCACAAACACGCCCCGGCCATAATAGCCCAGATGCCCGCCCTCTGTATAGCCATACTGCCCGTCTGTATAAAAATGCTGGTTGACTGCCCGGCTCAGCTTAGCGCACTCCCAGCTGTCCTTATAGAGACAGAAGTCCCCGCCGTCTACCAAAATGCTGCTGTGAACATCCGGGTTCCTGAACTCCCTCTGGCTGGGGCTGTCCCCATAGGCAATCCGGCCCGGGGCGGTCAAAATGTCCTGACCATAAGCCGCAATGTCAAAGTGGAGCTGGTCCGCGTGGCCCTGGCCCGCGCCCAGGGTCCCGCAGTGGAACCGGGCCCAGACCGCGTCCTCGCCCCAGTCAGAGCGAAAGATGAAGTTTCCGCTCTCTCCCAGGGCAAAATCCCTGCAGTCTGGCTGGCAGGCCGTCAGCCCGGCATAAAATGCCGCGTCCTCCGCGCCCAGCTCCCACAGGGTGTCATAATCCAGGGTGGGATATCCCGCAAACTTCAATTCGCTGTCATGATACATGGCTGCAGCCAGGGTCATCAAATCCCGCTGGTCAATGCCCTCGCTGTCCCCCACCAGGGGCTCACAGCCGTCCGGCTTCTGCCAGGCCAGGCTGGCCCGGGCCATGCGGAACACAGTCTCCTCAAACCCTCTGGGCAGGGCAAAGCCCGCCCGCTGGGCGCGGAGCACCACATCCAGGCAGCAGCGCAGCACCTGGTTGTGATACATGGGAGACTGCTCCCACTGCATACCATCCGGGTAGACCTGCATTTTCATCTCCTGGTACAGCCTGCGCACAGCCTCCCGCTGATACTCCCCAGTACGCTCGCTGGGGGGCAGGGCGCACCCTGCCGCGAACAGGCCGTGGCTGGCCATCACTCCCTGGCTGCTCATCAGATGATAGGAGTTCCACACTGACATAATGTACTCCGCGTGGGCTGTCATGGAGGAGAGATAGCGCTCCAGCACATCCGCTGTCAGGGCAGGGCTGCCCTTAAAATAGCCGATGGCCTTGCTCCACACTGCCATGCGGATACCCGCCTCCAGGGTGCGCCAGGCCTTTTCACAGGCAGCGTCCTCTCTGGGCACACAATCCACCCAGTGGCAGAGCTGGCGGGCAAAGGCCTGGGCGTATTTTTCTTCCCCAGTCACCTGATAGGCCTGGCCCATGCAGACCCAGAACTTCATCCGGTTCAAAGCGAAGGTGAATTCTGAATCCTCCCCGGGCTGGTACAGCCAGTCAATCTCCTCCCCAAACTCCACCGGCCTGCCGGCCTGCTCCAAATCCCAGCGCAGATGGGGGGCAAACCGGTTTGCCGCCGCGTCCTCCGCTGTACGCAGGATTCGCGCGAATGTCTCCCGGTACTTCCCCTTAATCAAGGCCGCCACAGCGGAAAAATCCACCGGGTAATTGGGCTGCACTGCCTGGAAAAACTCCTTTTGCTCCATGGGCTTTCTTCCTTCCGATATGGTTTCCTGCATATGCCAGGGGGCTTAGATTCTGTATTCACAGCGGATGGACACCCCTATGAATACAGGTTCTTACTGTCCGTAATAGGCGTTTGCCCCGTGCTTGCGCAGATAATGCTTGTCCAGCAATTCCTGCTGCATCCGGCCGCTCTCTGGATTCAGCAGCATGGTGTGCCAATCCATAAAAGCAACCTCCTCCATTACCACCGCATTGTGTACCGCGTTCAAGGGGTCCTTGCCCCAGGCAAAGGGGCCGTGGCTGTGTACAAGCACCCCGGGGATGTCCATGGGCTCCATGCCCTGGAAGGTCTCGATAATCACGTTCCCGGTTTCCAGCTCATAGCTGCCCCCAATTTCCTCCGGGGTCATTTTCCGTGTACACGGGATGTCCCCATAGAAGTAATCCCCCTGGGTGGTGCCCATGGCCGGGATGGCCCGGCCTGCCTGGGCAAAGGTGGTGGCCCACCGGCTGTGGGTGTGCACCACGCCCCCCAGCTTGGGAAAAGCCCGGTACAGGGCCAGATGGGTGTCCGTATCGCTGGAGGGCTTCCACTGGCCCTCCACCCGCTTGCCGGTCTCCAAATCCACCACCACCATATCTTGGGGGCTCATGCCGTCATACTCTACCCCAGAGGGCTTGATGACCATCAGGCCCTTCTCCCGGTCAACCCCGGACACATTGCCCCAGGTAAAGGTCACCAGGCCGTGCTTGGGCAGCAGAAGATTCGCCTCGCACACCCGCTCCTTCAGCTCTGTCAGCATTGTTTTTCCTCCTCTCTCACAGCTTCAATGCCTCTGCCGCTGCCCGTTCTACCGGCAGGCAGGCCTTATACCGTTCTGTATACGCCCGGAAGCCTGCCGCGTCAGAAGCGTCCGGGGCAATGCAGGAGCTTTTGGATTGGGCAAACACCCGGCTCTCCAAAAATCCCTCCAGGCTCTCCCCTTCCGCCTTGGCCACCAAATAGGCTGCCAGCAGGGCCATGCCATAGGGCCCGCCCTCTCCGGCGGTTTCCATCACAGTGACAGGCACGTTCATGGCCCCAGCCATAAGCCTCTGGCCCACCACCGGGGTCTTGAACAGGCCCCCATGGCCCATGAGCTTATCCAGGCCCACATGCTCGTTCTCAAAAAGGATATCCATCCCGATTTTCAGCGCGGCCATGGCGGAAGAAATCTGGGCCCGCATAAAGTTCTCCAGGCTCATGCCCCCAGGCCGGCGCAGGAACAGGGGACGGCCCTCATCCAGGCCAGTGACCGGCTCTCCGGCAAAGTAGTTGAAATTCACCAGGCCCCCGCAGTCCGGCTGGCCGGACAGAGCCAGCTCATAAAGGATATCATAGGCCGCGGGCTTGCTCAGCTCCGCGCCGATGGCCCCGGCGAACTGGCGGAACAGGCCCACCCAGGCATCCAAATCAGAGGTGCAGTTGTTGCAGTGGACCATGGCTACAGGCTTGCCGGCGGGGGTGGTCACCATGTCAATCTCCGGATAGCAGCCTCCCAGGGGCTTTTCCAGCACCGCCATGGCAAAGATAGAGGTCCCGGCAGACACGTTCCCCGTGCGCTGGGCAACCGCGTTGGTGGCGGTCATACCTGTGCCCGCGTCCCCCTCCGGCGGGCAGAAGGGGATGCCCGGCTGCAATTTGCCGCTCACATCCAGGAGCTTGGCCCCCTCCTGGGTGAGACGGCCCCCGTCCTTCCCCGCGGCCAGCACCTTGGGCAGAATATCCCGGAGGCGCCAGGGCTTCCCGGCGGACAGCTTTTCAAACTTGGCCAGCATAGCGCAGTCATAGTCCAAGTTCCCGCTGTCAATTGGGAACATGCCGCTGGCATCCCCCACGCCCAGCACCTTCTCCCCAGTGAGCTGCCAGTGGAGGTAGCCAGCCAAAGTGGTCAGGTAGTCTATTTGGGAGACGTGCTCCTCCCCATTCAGCATGGCCTGGTACAGGTGGGCCACGGACCAGCGCTGAGGGATGTTGAATCCAAACAGCTCTGTGAGCTTTTCCGCCGCTTCCCCGGTGGTGGTGTTCCGCCAGGTGCGGAAAGGAGTGAGCAGCTCCCCAGCCCTGTCAAAGGCCATATAGCCGTGCATCATGGCAGAGATGCCGATGGCTCCAACAGAGGTCAGGTCCTCGCCAAACTTAGCTTTATAGTCCGCCGCCAGGTTCTGATAGCTCTCCCGCAGCCCGGCCCAAATCTCCTCCAGGCTGTAGGTCCAGTATCCCCCCTCCTGATGGCTCTCCCAGTCATGGGCGCCAGAGGCGATGGGGGCAAAGTCCTCCCCAATCAGCACTGCCTTAATACGGGTGGAGCCCAACTCCATGCCTAAATATGTGTTCTTCTGATTCATGCGGTTACCTCCTTAAACTCTCACCCAGACCCGCATTTCGCCTTCGCCCCGGTTGGCCCAGGCATAGTAGGGGATGAACCTGAGAGTGACAGGTGATTCCTTGGCCGGGGCATACTCCCCATACAGGGGTCCAGCCGGAGCCAGCTCCTGCCGGAACCCGGGAAGCTCCAGCATGGACACGCTCTGGCCGCTGATGATGGTTTCGCCTGCTCTGGCACTGCCCAGGGCATTGGCGTCCACCCGGCAGAGATGCAAATCCGGGCCATTGTCCGCCTGCTCCAGGCAGTAGCAGAAAGGCCCACAGGTTACGGCAGCCTGCCCTATGTCCTCCCGGACCCGGGGATTGGCCCCCATCAGCCGGATGTCCATGGGCAGCTCAATGGTGACTGTATCCCCGTCCTTCCACTCTCCGGTGAAGTAGACATAGCCGTCCTTCTGGATTTGCCCTATGCCCTCTGGCCCAATGAACCTGGGCGCCCTGCACCAGCCCGGCACCCGGAAAGCCAGGGTGTATCCCCCAGGCCTGGCGGTATGGACCGTCATCCGGGCCCAGCCCTCCCAGGGCAGCCTGCTCTCCAAGGTAAGGCCCAGGCCGTTCCGGGCAGTGAGCTCAGCGCCCATATAGAGATGGGTGAACAGGGTGCTTTCGTTCTCCGTAAAGGCATAGCTGGCCGCTGAGCCCACAATCCTGGCAATATTGGGCGGGCAGCAGGCGCAGCCGAACCAGGGCTGGCGCACAGGCTTCACATGGCGCAGGCGCGCGTCCGCGTGGCAGGCAGCGGGGTTCACCTCCAGAGGGTTCACGTAGAAAAAGCTCCTGCCGTCCAGGGCCATACCGCTGAGCACCGTGTTGTACATGGCAAGCTCCATCACATCCCCATACTCTCCCTTTGGCTCGGCCTCCAGCATCCGCCGGGCAAAGAAAGCCAGGGCAATGGCCGCGCAGGTCTCCGAATAGGCCGTGTCGTTGGGCAAATCAAAGGGGTAGGAGAAGGCCTCCCCGTGGACAGTGCCTCCCACGCCTCCGGTGATGTACAGCTTCTCCCGGACGATTTCGTCCCAAAGCCTGCGGCAGGCAGTGAACAGCTCCTCGTCCTGGGTGAGCCTGGCCACATCCGCCATGCCGGAGTAGAGATACCCTGCCCGCACCGCGTGGCCCACGGCCTCCTCCTGCTCCCGGACCGGCCTGTCCGCCTGATAATAGCTGTAGGAGGCAATATCCTCTCCAGGGGCGGGCCTGCCCTCGCGAGCGGCCCGCTCCCTGTCCTCCACAAGGAAGTAGTTGGGGGAGGCGCCCCGCTCGTCCACAAAAAACTTGCCCAGCTTCAAATATTTCTCCTCCCCGGTGGCCTGGTACAGGCGCACCAGGGCCATCTCGGCAATCTCGTGGCCCGGATAGCCCTTGCGCTTCCCCGGCTCAGGCCCGAACCGGCTGTCCACATAGTCCGCATACCGGCAGGCAGCCCCCAGCAGCTTGTCCTTTCCTGTGGCCTGATAGTAGGCCACAGCAGCCTCCACCAGATGGCCCAGGCAGTACAGTTCGTGGTGGTCCTTCAGGTTGGTAAAGGCACAATCCATGCCGTTCAGAATATAGTAGGTGTCCAGGTACCCAGTGTCGTGCTGGGCGGCGCAGACCAGGTCAATTGCCTCGTCCACAGTGGCCTCCAGTTCCTTGTCCGGGTGGCTGGAAAGGGAGTAGGCGGCAGCCTCCACCCACTTGTAAAAGTCCGAATCCTGGAACACGAAACCATAGAACTTGTCTGGCTCCGGGTGCCCGGAATCCTGGGGCAGGGTCTCAAAGCCCCGGTAAGCATAGGCTGGCTCCTGGAAATCCGGCTGGGATTTTTTCTCTGCCATCAGCCGGGCCGCGGCCCGGAAGTTGTGCATACAGAAGCTGGGGGCAGCGCCCTCTACCCGGTCGTTCAGGGCCTCCCACTGATAGGGGATGACCTCCCGGCGCACAGTCTCCTGGAAGCTGTGCCAGAAGCTGTCTGTGACCTTTATGTTCTTGATGTCAATGGGCCTGCTGAAATTTTTCTTATCCATACTTTCACCTCAAAAGCCGCCCGGCGGTATACCGCCGGGCGGGTACTTGCGTCAGTTTTCGGGTTTCCGGGGCAAGGGGCTTTGCTCCACCTGGAATGAGACCGGGCAGATACCCTCATGGGCGGAGAAATCTCTAGTCCGGAAGCCCTCTTTCGTATAATGAAGTTCCGTGCACAGAACCGGAGCGCTGGGCTCCAGCCGCTTCCAGGCCGCTTTGAGCACAAGGTACAGGGCCTCCACCAGGGCCCCTGTGGGATGGGCCAGAAGGATGCGGTGGAGCCACCTCCCGCTCTCCATTTCCTTCCCGTACCCCTGGCAAAGAGCCTCTATGTCCTCCCGCCCGCGGCTGGTTTCATCCGGCCGGTATTGGCGTCCATCCAGGAACTGGCAGGGAGTTCCGTTTATTTCACTTTTCTCCACAAAAAAGATAAGAAAGTCTTCCGGGGACCATTCCGAATACAAATCGATTGTAACGGTATGGTTCTCCGAGAAAATACCTAAACACTCACATTCTATCCCGCAGATTTGCAGTTTCTCATTCCCTGCGAGAAGATGTGTCCGCGCCGGTTTCCAGGGGGATGGCTCGGGGAAAATATACTCACTGCTTGTTTTCATTGTTTATAATCATCCGTAAAACCATAATGAAATAGCGGCAGGAATCCCAGAAGGCTCACCTAAATCATACAAAAGGGAAAGAGTACCATCTGCCAACTTGAACGGCATTTCCTTTTTCGCCCTCTTCTCTTGTCCTACTCAGCTAAAATTATACCCCAAACATATCCAAAACGCAATACGTTTCATGGGTATATTTCAATTTCTGCCCCATAGTGTGTGGGGCCTGTGGAGCTAGGATAATACCGTCAGCCCCGCCCATTGGTATCATATACCAACAGGCCGAAAATTGCAATAAGTTTTCCCTGGATTCCCCTCCAGAAGAAATCCGGGCCGCGCCCTTTACATTCTGCCTCCCAAGTCGTATAATGACACAAACAGCCGCCCCGGGCGGCCAAACTCTCTTAATAAAAAGGATGATTCTTATGCTGACTCCCTCCCAGGTTCGCCTTCTGGCAGGCTCCCCCGCCCACCGTCCCCGGCTCTCCACCGACTCCTTGTTCCTGCCGCCTCCCGGCTCTTTCCAATATACCGGCCCACTGGATGAGGCCGTCCGGTTCATCCAGGAGCACCAGCTTCTGGACGCGGAGCTCTGGGCCCGGTTTGTCCGGCAGTTCCGCACGGAAGCTGACAAAGATTTGGGCTGGCGCTGCGAGTACTGGGGCAAGCTGATGCGGGGCGGCTCTCTAATCTATGCCTACACCCAGGACGCCCGGCTCTACCGCCAGCTGGAGGATACCCTCCGGGACATGCTCACTGCCCAGGACCCTCTGGGGCGCTTCTCCTGCTATCCGGTGGAGGTGGAATTCCAGGGCTGGGATTTGTGGGGCCGGAAGTACATACTGCTGGGCATGGAGTTTTTCTATGACATCTGCCAGGACCAGGCCCTTAAGGCCCAAACGCTGGAGGCCATGCTCCGCCACGCAGGATATATCCTGGAGCATATCGGCCCGGGCCCAGGACAAAAGGACATCCGCCAGACCTCAAACTTCTGGGAGGGGATGAACTCCTCCTCCCTGCTGGAGCCCATCATCCTCCTGTACAACATGACCGGGGAGCAAAGGCTTTTGGACTTTGCCGGGTACATTGTGGAGCAGGGGGGCATCCTCTCCGCCAACCTGTTCCGGCTGGCCCTGGAAGATAAGCTGGAGCCCTGGCAGTACCCAGTGACCAAGGCCTATGAGATGATGTCCTGCTTTGAGGGGCTGTTGGAATACGCCCGGGCCGCGGGAAAGCCGGAATGGGCCCAGGCCGCGGTAAACTTTGGGCGGCGGGTAATGGACTCGGACATTACCATCATCGGCAGCGCGGGCTGCACCCACGAGCTGTTCGACCACTCCCGGCTGGGCCAGGCAGACCCTGCTTTCACAGGAATCATGCAGGAGACCTGTGTCACGGTCACTTGGATGAAGCTCTGCTGCCAACTGCTGCTCTATACCGGGGAGCCTGTTTTCGCGGACCACATAGAGCGCTCTGCCTATAACGCCCTGCTGGGCGCTGTGAACAGAAACCAGGTGCCCAGGGACCCCCTCTCCCCCAATGGCTGGCTTCCCTTTGACAGCTACAGCCCCCTGCGGGCAGGCTGTCGGGGCCAGGCAGTGGGCGGCAGAATGGTCATGGCGGACAACACCATCTATGGCTGCTGCGCGGCCATTGGCGCTGCCGGGCTGGGGATGGCTCCCGCTGCCAGCGCCCTGCTCCGCCGGGACGGCCTGGCCCTGTGCCTGTACCTGCCTGGGGTAATGTCCCTGCCTGCCCCCAGCGGGCAGAAGCTCCAGCTCACAGTGGACACCGGATACCCTGTGGAGGAGCAGGTAATTCTGAGCCTGTCCCTGGCAGAACCTGAGGAATTCACCCTGGCCCTGCGCTGCCCGGAGTGGTGCGCCGCGCCCCAGGCAGCGCTCAATGGCAGCGCCCTCAGCGCGAACCCCGGCTGGCTGGAGCTCACCCGCACCTGGCGGGATGGGGACCGGATAGAGCTGGTGTTCCCCATGGAGGTCCGGGCCTTGGGCTCCTGGCAGCTGGGCCCGGACGGGGAGGCTCTGCCGCCCCATGTGGCCCTCTGCCGGGGGCCCCTGGTCCTGGCCCGGGAGCAATCCCTGGGCGGAGCGGCAGCGGGCAGCCCTGTCCACTTCCAAAATAACGAAAAGGGCTGGGTGGCTGCCCACCGGGCCAAGTCGGACGAACTTCCCTTTCCAGCCATGCTGGGGGTATGGGCAGAGACAGCAGAAGGACCCCTTCTTTTGGCAGACTATGCCAGTACAGGGCAGGACTATGACCAGGCCATGGAGGCCTGGATGCCCACATCCCGCCAGTGAGCCTATGCAAAGGTTTTGTCTTATTCTCCCAAATATTCTTCTTGCTTTACAGGTTAAAATGTGCTATTATGAGAACAGTTGACGGCTTGAGGCGCTGGTCCCCGGCGGGAATTAGTACCGGCCGAACCGGCAGGCCCGGCCTCTATCCAGAGCGCAGGCTCTGACTCTATCGTGACATCCGCGCACAGGCACAGCCAAAATTTGGGATTATGAAAGAAGGTATCTTAGACATGACTGAAATGGAAGCCATCCTGACCAACCGGTTTTTTGACTTTATTGAGAGCAGCCCTACTGCCTTCCACACAGTGAATGCTGTGCGGGCCCTCCTGCTTCACGCTGGTTTTATTGAGCTCACCGAGCAGCAGCCCTGGGAGCTTCAGGCCGGGCAGGGGTATTTCACCACCCGGAGCATGAGCAGCATTTTGGCCTTCCGCTGCCCGAAGAAGGACTTCCGGGCTTTCTCCGTGGCCGCGCCCCACGGGGATTCTCCCTGTTTCCAGGTGAAAGCCGCGCCGGAGATGAAGGCCTGCGACGGGAAATATACCAAGCTGAACACAGAGGTCTATGGGGGCATGACCCTGAACCTCTGGCTGGACAGGCCCCTCTCCGCTGCCGGGCGGCTGGCCATCCGCACAGAGGAGGGCCTGCGGATGCAGCTGGTGGATTTGCACCGGGATTTGCTGGTCATCCCCAGCCTGGCCATCCACATGAACCGGGAGGCCAACAACGGCAGCAAGGTGAACCCCCAGCGGGACACCCTGCCCCTGTTCGGGGGCAGCGAGGCGGATTTGCTGGCCCTGGCGGCAGAGCGGGTGGGAGTAAAGAAGGAGGACATCCTCTCCCACGATTTGTACCTGTACAACCGGGCCCGGGGCACCGTGTTCGGGGCGGCAGAGGAGTTCATCGCCGCGCCAAAGCTGGACGATTTAGAGTGCGCATTCTCTGCTGTCACCGCCTTTTTACAGAGTGAGAACTCAGAGAACTGCACAATCTGCGTAATCTTTGACAGTGAGGAGACAGGCAGCGCCACCCGGCAGGGGGCGGGCTCCACTCTCCTAAAAGACGCCATTGCCCGTATCTGCGCCTGGGCCGGGAAAGACGAGGAGCAGCGCCAGCGGGCCATTGCAAGCGGGATGCTCCTCTCCGCGGACAACGCCCACGCGGTGCACCCCAATTACCCGGACAAGGCAGACCCCACCAGCCGCTGCTATCTGAACGGGGGCGTGGTTATCAAGCACAGCAGCCGCTACGCCACGGACGGGGCCACTGCCGCCCTGTTCAAGCGCATCTGCGAAAAGGCTGAGGTGCCCGCCCAGGATTACTATAACAACTCGTCCGCGCCGGGCGGCGGCACGCTGGGGCTGATTTCCGGGGCCCAGGCGGCGTTCCCCACAGTGGATATTGGACTGGCGCAGCTGGCCATGCACTCCCCCTATGAGACAGGGGGACGGGAAGATTTGAATCATATGATTGAAGCCATGACAGCCTTCTATAACAGCGTGTTCAGCTGGGAGGGGAACAGCTGCCGCTTGGGCTAGAGGAGGGCGCAGGATGTTTGTGGATGTTTTTTCCCATAAAATTTATTATGAAGCGTATGGAGCAGAACACAGGAATACGCTCTTATATCTTCACGGCGGCCCGGGGGCCAGCTGCTTGGATTTCGTGAACCAGGCCAAAGCCTTGGGCGAAAAAATAAGGGTCATTCTCTTTGACCAGTTCGGGGTTCTCCGCTCAGATGCAATCGGCGAGGATGAAGATTACAGCATGGAGTACCAGGTGGAGATGCTGGAGGAAATGCGGAAATCCTTTGGCATAGAGCAGTGGAACATCCTGGGCCATTCCTATGGAGGCATGCTCGCAATCCTATACGCCTACCGGCATCCGGAATCCATCCAAAAGGTGATTCTGGAATGCCCCTCCCTGTGGTTTGAGGATTCCGCAAAATCCGTGGCGGAATATGTAAGCGGGCATATCGAAAGCCTGGGTAATCCGGAAGCCAGCAAGCTCTGCGAAAAGCTGAAGGCCCCAGACTATCCCGGCGGGCAGGAGACCCCCAATGATTTGATGACCCTGCTGAACTATGTAGAGGACCCAAAGCTCGGAAACTACCTGCACGGCATTTCCTTTGAGGAATACTGGCAAAGCATGGACACCAGAGGCATTCATGATGAGATGCGGGCCAAAGGGGAGAGGCACTTGAAAAAGCTGCTGGAGACCGGCCCGGCGCAAGAGGACGCTTCCGGGAAAAGAGTGACCATGCTGGATAATTTTTTGCCGCTGGCCCAGGAGATTGCTCTTCCCATTCTGTTGCTTAATGGAAAATATGACCCCGCGTGCACAAAGTATCAGACGGATTATCTGTTGAGCAGGGGGCGGAATGTAACGCGGGAGATTTTTGAGAACAGCGGGCATTTCCCCAGAACAGAAGAGCCGGAAAAATATACCCGCGCGGTTCTCAGCTTCCTGGAAGCATAAGCCGGCAGAATTCTCACCCCGATTGGAAAAGGAGAAATCCATGCTGGAATACAAGACTAACCCCGGCGCCTCCCCGGAGAGCATCGCCGCCCTGCGGCGCTCGGTGGGCTGGGGCGGTATGGAGGCAGAGCTGAGAAACCCTGCCCTGCGGGACTACCTTCAAATCGCCTGCTATGACGGGGACGAACTGGTGGGCTTTTTGGATGTGGTGAGCAACGGTGTGACCGGCGCCTATATCCAAGACGTGATGGTGCGCCCGGATTACCAGGGCAAGGGCATCGGCACAGAGCTGATGAACCGGGCAATCAACCGCTTGAAGGCTGACCATATCTATATGGTTTCCGTTATCTACGGCGAGGAGAGGCTGCGGCCGTTTTATGAGAAGTCCGGCTTCTATACCATGCTCTGCGGCCAAATGGAGACCCGCCCGGAATGTTAAAAGCCCATATTCACAACTGTGGGTTGCAAATACACAGGCCATAAGCACAGACAGGCATAGAAAGGATAAGAAAACCATGAGCAATACACAAGTCATCCACCTGAAAAACCAGCCCGGCTGGCAGAATTCCGCCATGTTCTACCAAATCTACCCCATCGGCTTCTGCGGCGCGCCCTATGAGAACGACGCCAACCCCCAGCCCCGCATCCGCAAGGTCATTGACTGGGTGGACCATCTGAAATCCCTCAACACCGGCGCGGTGTACTTCTCCCCGGTGTTCGAGTCTGATACCCACGGCTATGACACCCGGGATTTCCGCCAAATCGACACCCGCCTGGGCACTAACGCTGATTTTGCGGACGTGTGCAATGCCCTGCACAAGGCGGGCATCCGGGTGGTGCTGGACGGGGTGTTCAACCACGTGGGCCGGGGGTTCTGGGCCTTCCAGGACGTGCTGAAGAACCGGGAGCGCTCCCCCTATAAGGACTGGTTCCACATCAACTTTGGGGGCAACTCCAACTACAATGACGGCCTGTGGTACGAGGGCTGGGAGGGGCATTTCGAGCTGGTGAAGCTGAATCTCCAGAACCCGGCTGTGGTGGACCACCTGCTGGAATGCGTCAGCGGCTGGATGGAGGAATTTGGGATTGACGGCCTGCGGCTGGACGTGGCCTATCTGCTGGACGAGAACTTCCTCCGACGCCTGCACCAGTTCACAAAGGGGAAGGACCCTGCCTTTTTCCTGCTGGGGGAGATGATTCACGGGGACTACCGGCGGATTATGAACCCGGAAATGCTGGACAGCGTCACCAATTACGAGTGCTATAAGGGGCTGTACTCCTCCTTTAATGATAAGAATATGTTCGAGATAGCCCACTCCCTGAACCGCCAGTTCGGCAGCGAAAACTGGTGCCTGTACCGGGGAGAGCATCTGCTGTGCTTTGCGGACAACCATGACGTGAGCCGTATTCACACCATCCTCAAAGAGAAAGAGCAGCTGCCCGGCCTGTACGCCATGCTGTACTGTATGCCCGGCATTCCCTGCCTGTACTACGGCAGCGAGTGGGGCGCGGACGGGGACAAGAAAAACGGCGACCCCTCTCTCCGGCCCTGTTTCGAGGCACCGGTGCAGAACGAGCTGACCAAGTTCATTGGCCAGCTCAGCAGAATCAAGCTCCAGAGCAAGGCCCTCAGCCAGGGGGATTATAAGAATGAGACCCTGCTCAACAAGCAGATTGTCATCCGCCGGGAGTGCCCGGAGGAGACGGTGTTCGTGGCCATCAACGCGGAGCAGAGTGGGTTTAACATCAATGTGAACTACCACGGCCCTGCTGTGGACTTGTTCACTGGGGAGGCCCGGGAGCTGAACGGCTGTATTGAGCTGCCTCCCTACGGGGTCAAAATCTACCGCCTGGGCCCAGGTGGCACGCCTCCCGCCCCGGCCGCTGAGCCGGAAATCGTCGCTGTCAGCGCCCAGCCAGCCCCGCCTAAGCCAGAGCCTGTGCCCCAGCCTCAGCCTGCCCCGGTGCCTGCTCCCGCGCCCCAGGCGGCGGAACAGACAAAAGCGCCTGTGCAGGTGAGCTATGGAGCCATCGACAACAGCAGCCGGGAGCAGGCCAACTCCTTTCTGCGGGAGCATTGCCCATTCACCTGGCCTGTCCGCGGAGTGACGGTGGATATGTCCAGGCTGTCCGCTGCCGCGGCCTGGGCAGACGGGAAGCTGGTGGGCCTTGCCGCCTATTCCATTGCCGCCGGTGTGTGCGAGATTCTCTTCCTGAACAGCAGCATACCCGGCCAGGGCATTGACACTGAGCTTATCGCCCGGGTAAAAGCAGCCGCCAAAGAGCAGCACTGCCGCGCTCTGGCCGCAATCACCACCAATGACAATCTGGAGGCCATCGGATTCTATCAGAAGCAGGGCTTTGACATGGCCAGGTTCTACCGGGGCTCCCTGGAATACGCCCGCAAGGCCAATCCCAAGCTGCCGGAGACAGGGAAGCACGGCATCCCCCTGCGGCATGAGATTGAGTTTGAGATGTATCTGGACTGAGGACAAGAGAAGCCCGGCCTTTCCGGTCGGGCTTTTTCTATTTTTCTCCTGCCCCTTGCATTCCCTCCGAAAGGGGCTTATAATGATAGAAGCGTGAATACCATTGAGAGGAGGCCCTGCCGTGAGCCTGGCCCTATACTCTGCCCTTGCCCTGCCCCTGTGGGCTGCCCTGTTCGCCCTGTACTTTATCCTGCGCCGGACCGGACTAAAAAAAGAGAGCCTGATTGCCAAATGTGCCGGGAGCTTTCTGGCCGTGGGCTCTGCCGGGCTGGCCTTGTACCTTGCCGGGAAGAACCCTGTAACCCAGCCGGTGTTCTGGTTTTTTGTGCTCTGCACCGGGGCGGACGCCCTGCTGGAAATCAGCTTTGTGCCCGGGATGCTTTTGTTCGGCGGAGCCCATATCTGCCTGGTGGTGTGGCTGTGGGGTCTGGCTCCGGTTGGATGGGAGAACCTGCTCCTCTGGGTGCTGGCCTATGCCTGCACAGCCTGGCTGTTCCGAAAAGAGCTGCCCACTTTGGGCAAGCTCACCCTCCCCTTCTGCCTGTACCCAGCCCTGCTGGGGGCCTCTCTGGCCCTGGGGCTTACCCTGCCCTTTACGGCCGGGCAGACCTGCTGGCCTCTGGCCATTGGCACCTTGTCCTTCTTTGTTTCGGACATGATGGTGGCCAAAAGCCAGCTCTCCCATCTGGAGGATTTCTGGCATAAGCCTATTATGGCCCTGTACTGGGGAGCCTTGTATCTGATTGCCGCTCCCCTTTGGGCAGGCGTGCCGGTATAAACACCCTGCCGGCCGGGCATATTGTGAAGATATCGCGAGAAAGGATGTTGCTGTATGCTGCTCTCCAAACTGCTTGCCCCTCTGGGCCTCTCCTGCGGGGAGGACTTGGAGATTACGGATATTGTGTACGATTCCCGGAAGGCAGGGCCTGGGTGCCTGTTTGTGTGCATTCCCGGCTCTGCTGCTGATGGCCATGGCTTTGCCCCCCAGGCTGCTGCTGCCGGGGCTGCTGCCATTGTGGCCCAGCGGCCTGTGGAGGCCCCCGGAGCGCAAATCTTCCTCACCCCAGACACCAAAAAGGCCCTGAGCCTGATAAGCGCCGCCTTTTTCGGAGAACCCGCGAAACAGGTCAAGGTCATTGGCATCACGGGCACCAAAGGCAAGACCACCACTGCCTGCATGGTCCGGGCTGTCCTGGAGGCTGCGGGACACAAAACCGGGATGCTGGGTACCATCGGCGCGGTTATTGGGGAGGACATCACCCCCCTGCCCAACACCACGCCCATCAGCTATGAGGTCCAGAAGCACCTGTGCCGTATGGCAGCGGCTGGGTGTGAGTACTGCGTGATGGAGGTGAGCTCCATTGGGCTGAAGGATGATAGGGTCTATGGCCTGCCCTTTGCCCTGGGGGTGTTCACCAACTTTTCTGAGGACCACATCGGCGGAGTGGAGCACAAAGATATGGAGGAGTACCTGGCCTGCAAAGCCATGCTGTTCACCATGTGCCCAGTGGGCGTGGTGAACGCCGACGATTCCAGCACGGAAGAACTCTTGAAGCACAGCACCTGTCAGGTGTACCGCTACAGCCTGAACGGCGCGGGCCAGCTCCGGGGGGAAGACTGCCGCCACCTGAACCAGCCCGGCCTGCTGGGGGTAGAGTTCCAGGTAAGCGGGGATTTGAATTTCACCGCCCAGGTGGGCATTCCCGGCCGGTTCAACGCCTACAACGCCCTGGCAGCCATTGCCTGCTGCCACCAGCTTGGAGTGCCTGTGGAGGCCATGCAGCAGGGCCTTGCCTCTGTGAAGGTCAAGGGCCGGGTAGAGCCTGTGCCCGTGCCTGGGAACTACACTTTGCTGCTGGACTATGCCCATAACGCCGTCAGCATGGAGAGCCTGCTCACCACCCTGCGGGAGTATAAGCCCAAGCGGCTTATCTGCCTGTTTGGGGCAGGGGGGAACCGCCCCAAGGTGCGGAGGTACGAGATGGGCGAGGCCAGCGGGCGGCTGGCGGATTTGTCGGTGATTACCGCTGATAATTCCCGGTTCGAGAAGGTAGAGGACATTATCGCGGATATTAAGATTGGCATGGCAAAAACCAGCGGAAAATATATTGAGATTCCTGACCGGAGGGAGGCCATCCGGTGGTGCTTAGAGAACGCCGGGGAGGGGGATATTATTGTTCTGGCCGGGAAAGGCCATGAGGACTATCAGGAGATTGAAGGGGTAAAAAGACCCTTTGATGAGCGAGTGGTAATCCGGGAAATCCTTGAGGAGATGGGCAAGTAAAAGCCGCCTGAGGGCGGAGCTTTCCGCACTTACGGAGAGCTGCAGGTGTACTCCGGGGTGTGGCGGCTCTAAGCCTTACGGTCAGGAGACAGCGGCATCTTTCGGGAACGTCTAGGGCCCACAAAATTTTTCACCTGGAGGTTACTATGAACCAACCCAAAATCATTACCTACCAGCTCCATCTGGATGATTTCCGCTTCCTTGGAAACACCAATGTGGTAGACCAGAATTCCGATTTTGCCGCCATCTGGACAAATTTCTTCCAAATGGGCGGCTATGCCCCCATCCTGCCCTATGCTGTGGACGAAAAGCCCATCAACATCTGGTTCCACGACCAGCAGGGCCGGGACGTGTATTTCCAGGGCCTCTTTGTAACCAATGGGGCCCAGGCCCCGGAGGGGTACACTCTAATGGATTTCCCTGGCGGGGACTTTCTGGCCGTCACCACAGAGTGGATGGAGTCCAACGAAGAGGCCGTGGGGCAAGCGGGCAATGGCCGCTGCAACGAATATGCTGACACCGTAAATCCTCCCGCAGGTTATGTCCGGGCTGACGGGCCGGAATCCCTGATTTTCCGAATTGAGAAGGAAAACGCCGGCACACCCCAGGGCAGCCGGTATGAGGTGTGGATACCCATTAAAAAAGCAGAAAACACATAAAAATCAGAAATAAAATCAAAAAATGGAGGAACCAAAATGAACAAAACAATCACCACCACTGAACTGCAGGCTTTCCAAAAGGACTTCACTGCTGACCCCGCCAAGCGGGTAGCCCAGCTGGCCGTCACCATGAACGGCGTCAACAAGTCCGCAACCGACCCCTTTGTCCAGCGCCAGGACCGGCACCAGTTCTCTGTCCAGCTGGAAGCCGGCAAAATCACCAACCAGAAGGGCTCGGGCCGCTGCTGGATGTTCGCCGCCCTGAACACCATGCGGGTGGACATAATGAAAAAGCTGAACCTGGAAACCTTTGAGCTCAGCCAGAACTACACCCTTTTCTATGACAAGCTGGAAAAGTCCAACTACTTTTTGGAGAGCATTCTCGACACCCTGGATGAGCCCACCAATGGCCGGGTCATCGCCCACCTATTAAGCGCCCCTCTGAACGACGGCGGCCAGTGGGATATGCTGTGCAGCCTGGTGGAGAAATACGGCGTGGTGCCCAAGGACGCTATGCCTGAGACCGCCTGCTCCTCCTCCACCTGGGAGATGACCGGCTGCATGACCCGCAAGCTGCGGGAGTTCGCCTGCACCCTGCGGGAGGGCCACGCTGCCGGAAAGACCGTGGACCAGCTTCGGGAGCAGAAGGAGGCTATGCTCTCTGACATCTACAACATACTGTGCATTGCCCTGGGCAACCCGCCCGAGACCTTCACCCTGGAGCTTCGGGACAAGGACAAGAACTTCATCCGGGAGACGGGCCTGACCGGCAAGAGCTTCTTTGAGAAGTACATTGGCTGGGATATGTCCGACTATGTGAGCCTAATCAACGCCCCCACCGCCGACAAGCCCTATCACAAGACCTTCACCGTGAAGCTGCTGGGCAATATTGTGGAGGGCCGTCCGGTGAAATATCTGAACCTGCCCATTGAGGATTTGAAGGCCGCCGCCATCCGCCAGATGCAGGACGGCAAGCCCGTATGGTTCGGCTGTGACGTGGGCAAGTGCTCCATCCGGGACGGGGGAATTATGGATTTGAACGCCCTGCGCCCTGACCAGCTGTTCGGCACTGGCTTCGGCATGAGCAAGGCCCAGCGCCTGGACTACGGCGACAGCCTGATGACCCACGCCATGGTCTTCCAGGGGGTAAACCTGGACGAGGACGGCAAGCCTACCCGCTGGCGGGTAGAGAACAGCTGGGGCAAGGAGGCCGGTGTGGACGGCTACTATGTGATGAGCGACCAGTGGTTCACCGAGTACACCTATCAGGTGGTGGTACATAAGAAGTATTTGACGGAGGAGCAGAGGGCGGAATTGGAGCAGGCCCCCATTGCGCTGGAGCCCTGGGACCCCATGGGCTCATTGGCGTAAGGAGGGGCTTCCTATGGCTGACCTCTATGACTATCCTGATATTTATGACGAACGCTTTACCGATAGGGCGAATCAGGCCTACAAGGAGCATTACCAAAAGATGTTCGCCGGTAAAGAGATTCATACCCTTCTGGACTGCAGCTTTGGCACAGGGAATCTGACCTTTCCTCTGGCAGAGCTGGGCTATCAGGTGTCTGGCTCAGATATCAGCGCGGGTATGCTGCAAAAGGCTGGTGAAAAAGCCGCGGCAAAAGGATTTTCCATTGAGCTTGTGCCATGCGACTTCCGAGAGGTATCCGCTCATTTTAACCGCCAGTTTGACTGCGTAATGAGCACCGGCAATGCCCTCGCCCATGTGGACAATGAGGGCGTAATAAAAGCTGTACACGAGATGGACAGCTGCCTGAAACCCGGCGGCTACTTTTATTTTGACAGCCGGAATTGGGAGATGGCACAGAAGAACCGGCAGCGTTTTATTATCCCCCAGCCCTTCTATCAGGAGGACGGAACCAGGATTGGCAATGTCCAGGTGTGGGACTTTCACGATGATGGGACCATCACCATAAATATCCTTCACAGCTATGAAAGGGACGGCAAAATTTTCAAAACAAATGAGTTTCAAGAGCATCTCCATCCTTTTCCCCTTGCGCTGGTCAAGGATGAATTGGAGCGGATGGGCTACTCACAATTTGAAATAAAGCCCTGCCCTTGGTTTGACGACAAGCCCTTCTCTGAAATTGGCTGGTATTGTCTGATGGTAAAAAAGCCTTCCTAAAAATCATTGCAAAGAGCCGCAGACCGTCTATAGGAGCGTGGGGCCCTAGGCGTTGCCGTAAGATACTGCTGACAGCGGGAGCTAACCGGAACGCTTAGGGCCCCACGCTTCGGAAAGCCAGTCCGCATCGCTCCGCCAGTTTGGAGCCCTGGCGGGTTCCAAACTGAGCGGAATTGTGCTGTTCGGGTGGTTTGGCGGCGCGAATGACTGACTTTGTCGAATTTTGACGATATGGGTGAAGCTCTGCCTCTCTCGTTTCACTTTGTACGCCGCCCAAAGGTCAAGGCCAAGACCACGGGGACTCTGTCCCCGCGCCCCTGGACCGCGCAATTCGCGCTCTCTTTTCCGCTCTTTTGGTTACGCTCTGTGCCCGCGCTGGGCGTGGTGCTTTATCTTTTACGAGGTGATACTATGCAATTAACCCTTTCTGAAATCGCTGAAATGTCTGGCGGCCAGCTTCTCTCCGGCGACGGCTCCGCCCGAATTACTGACTTCATCACCGACAGCCGTCAGGCCCGCCCCGGCGTCATGTTTGTCCCCATCCGGGGCGAAAACGTAGACGGCCACGCCTATATCTCCAGCGCCCTTGCCGCCGGAGCCGCTGCCAGCTTCACTGACCACCCCCTTGAGGCAGGCGGCCCTCTGGTGCTGGTAGAGGACTGCCGCGCCGCCCTGCAAAGGGTGGGCGAGGCCTATCGGGAGCGCTTCCAAATCCCTATCATCGGCATCACTGGAAGCGTGGGCAAGACCACTGCCAAAGAGATGATTGCCCAGGCCCTTACCGCCAGCCGCAATGTCTACAAGACCCGGGGCAACGCCAACAGCCAGGTGGGGGTGCCCATCACCATGTGCCATATGGAGCCGGAGCACACTGCCGCTGTCATTGAGATGGGCGTGAGTATGCCTGGGGAGATGGCCCGTATCGCCAAGGTGGTGAAGCCCACCTGCGGGGTGATTACCACCATCGGCACGTCACATTTGGAGTTTATGGGCACCCGGGAGAATATTCTGGCGGAGAAAGCCCACATGGCCGATTATCTGCCCCAGGGCGCCCCCCTAATCGTGTGCGGGGACAATGATTTACTCCCAAGCCTGCACTCTGATGTATGCCGGGTGGTGACCTTCGGCCTGTCGGAGCAGTGCCAGTGGCGGGCAGAGGGCATCGCAGGGGATGGGGATTCCCTCACCTTCACCTGCCTGGCCCCGGACGGCAGGCGCCAGGCCGTCACCCTTCCCGTGCTGGGGGAGCATAACATCCGCAACGCCCTGGCCGCCCTGGCTGTGGCGGATTATCTGGGCCAGTCTCTCTCTGACACCGCCCGTGCCCTGGCCGCCTACACGCCCCCCGCCATGCGCCAGCAAATCAAAGAGGCAGGCGGCGTGACCGTGATAGATGACAGCTACAACGCCAGCCCAGATTCCATGCGGGCAGCCCTGGGCCTGCTGGCAGACCGGCCCGGGCTGGGGCGGAAAATCGCGGTGCTGGCCGGTATGCGGGAGCTGGGAAACTATGAACGGGCAGGCCATATGGAGACCGGGGCCTATGCCAAAGAGAAGGGCGTGGAGCTGGTGGCTGTCGGAGAGCTGGGCAGGCTTATGGCCCAGGGCTACGGCAGCGGCGCCCTGGAAGCAGAGGACAACGCCCAGGCCAGCGCCTGGCTCCTCCGCACCCTCAAGCCCGGGGATTCGGTGCTTGTGAAGGGCTCCCGGGGCATGAAGACGGAGGAAATAGTCAGTGCACTGTTAGCGGGGCTGGCAGAGAGAGGCACCTAACGGCTCGAGGCAGCAGGTCAGGCAGCAAGCCAGCGCTCGAACGTCGCACCAACTCGCGCCGCCAAAGATGCCAGTCGCGCAATTCCGTTGAGTTGGGAAATCACAGATTTCCCAACTCATGGAGCGCAGCAAGCCGTCTGCACAGGCGTTGGGCCCTAGACGTTCTGGTTAACTCCCGTTTCCTGAGACAGCAGTATCTAGCAGATAAGTTTAGGGCCGTCTCACCTGCCGGCTCGGTCGGGTCAGAACGCTCCCCGCTGGGGAGCTTCCCCGCCCCTGGACCATGCATACCACTCGGCCGCTCTGCTTGAAGAAAGCGCCAGCCCCGAGCCGTCAGATGTCAAAACCAAGAGAATTGAAAGGAGAATCCTATGCTCAAACCACTTACAAAAGACAATTACAAAAATTACCTGGACTGGGCCTATGGCCTGGCCCTGGACATGAGCCACTCCGGCTACCCCACCTATGCGGACGGCTTGAAGACCCGGGCCGAGTTTGATGAGAACGCCGCCCTGGCCCATGAGCGGGAGCATGAAGGCGCCCTGCTCTTTGAGGACGAGGGCAAGACCCTGGGCTATATCCACTACTTCGCCCTGCCCGAGGACAAATATCTGGATACCCGGGCCTTCTGCACAGAGGACAAGACCGAGCAGACCATGGACGAGCTGATTGCCTTCCTGGGGCAGAAGTACCCGGGCTTTACCATGCACTTCGGCTTCTCGGAGCAGAACACCCGGGCAGTCAACCACCTGATTGAGCTGGGCTGGCCCCTGCATGAGGAGAGCCTGGTAGCGGTGATGAAATTCGAAGAATATGAGCCGAAGCCCGAGAGCGCGACGCCCATTCTCATTACAGAGGAGAATTTTGAGCGCTTTGCCGCCATCCACGCCCAATGGGACGGGAAAATGTACTGGGACAACACCCATCTCCGGGAAGCGCTGGATTGCTGGCATCTGTACCTGCTGGAGCGGGACGGCCAGGACGCGGCAGTAATCTACTTCATCTATGTGGACGGGATGCTGGAAATCTTCGGCCTGGACCACGCGGATGGCAAGTTCAATCAAGAGGATTTCCGGGCACTGATGCTGCGGGCACTGAACCAGGGCAAAGCAGACGGGATGGAGACCTTCACCTCCTTCCATGGGCCAGAGGAAGCCCCGGTGATAAAGGAGCTGGGCATCCGGAGCTTGGGGAAATATGTGATGTACGCCAAGGAACTGTAATCATGAGGAAAGCCCGTCAGGCCTGTGCCTGGCGGGCTTTCCCCTGTCATTGATTCCGTATGGGGTTGGTCAGGATAAGGAACCTATCCCCCGAGACCCGGTGGGTGACCTGCTTCTCTCCCCCAAACCCGCAGCGGGCGTACACCTTCCGGGCCCGCAGGTTCCAGGCTGCCACAGTCAGCCGGAATGCCTCTGCCCCCAGCCGCGCCCGGGCAAACTCCATTCCGGCAAGCAGGAAGCTCTCACCCAGCCCCTTTCCGCACAGGTCCGGGCGCAGGCCCAGGCCGATGTCCAGCGGGCCCTCCAAGTAAGCGCCCTGCTCCTTTGTGGGGATTCTCCCGCCCCTGCCGAACTGGTAGAAGCCTGTCAGCGCTCCCTGGGCATCGCGGACGCCCCAGCCGCTGCCATCCAGCAGCTCGTCCAAAGAATCCTCAGGAGAAAAATTGTATAGGGCATACTCCCCTGGGTAACGCCAGGCAGATATGGCCTGGGCCTCCTGCTCGGTCAAAAGGAAAATCTGTCCGCCCATATCAGTACACAAACCCGTCCGGCAGGCTGATATACCCCCGGATATGGCTGTCCCTGGGCCGCTCCATCACCCCGGAGACGTTATTCAGGTTCCCCTCCGCGGTGACAATTCTGTCCTTGTCCGCCCCCAGCACAATGCCGATATGGTCATGGACTTTATTCTCAAACACCTTATCGAAAATCACAATATGCCCCGGCTGAGGCAGACAGGAGGCGGAGAGCCACCCGATACGGTTGTCGTTCTTGGCCCACTCCTCCCAAGCGCCGCACCCAGCCAGATTGCAGGAGACGCACTCCTTTGGCCGCACAGGAATTACATACCCAGCCCCCAGGCAGCAGTAATACACAAAGGCCGCGCACCACAGGCTCTCGGCCTCCTTCAGCTTCCACCGGGGGAAGTTCTTAATAATGGGCCCCAGGTTGGACTTTACTCCCATCACGCTCCCGTGCCAGCAGCGCTGGGCCTCAAGACGGGCAATCACGGCCAGGCGCTCTTTACAGGCTGGGGCCATTTCTAGGTTTCCAAAGGCTTCCATGTAATCCATCTGTTACGCTCCTTCCAGCGCGCCCATAAGCACAATGCCTACGCCCGCAATGGCGATGGCCCCGTACTGGCGCAGGGTGAGTTTTTCTTTCAGGAAAATGCGGGACAGCACCACGGAGAACAGGCAGTAGCTGGAAATCAGGGGTGCTGCCATGATGCCATTGTCAGCAATGGCATAGATATAGAAGAACTGCCCGGCAGTCTCGCAGATAGCCCCCAGACCCTTTTCCCGCTCCTGCCAGAGGCTGAACTTCTGCTTCTTGATAAGCACCAGGAAGATAAACGCCGCCACCGCGCACAGGAAGAAGGTGAACTCATAGGCAATCTCGCCCTCCTCCTCGGTGACCAGCTCCCAGGCGTCCAGGACCAGGCTGTCGCCAAAGGTGCCCAGGGCATCAATGATACAGTAGATAATGGGCAGGCTGACCGCCAAAGCGCTGACAGCGTACTTCTCCTCAATAACCTCGCCCCGGAAGCGCCGGGCCTTGTTCTCGTCCTTCATGTCAAAGACAGAGAGCAGAATCACGCCCAGCACCACCAGCACCACAGCCACCAGCTGGGCGCCGCTCATGGTCTGGTGGAGGAAGACAAAGCAGAGGATAGCTGCCACAGCCCCAGAGGAATTGCACACCGGGGAGGAGACAGAGAGCTCCAGATACCGCAGGCCGATATACCCCACAGCCATAGAGAGGATATAGCAGGCAGAGACCGGAAGGTATTTGACAATGGACATGGGGTTAAACTCCTGATAGTTCAGGCAGAACATAATCAGTCCGTGAATGCCCATCACAGCGCCGACCATGATAATCATGCGCAGGTGGCTGTATTTGTCACGGGGGTCAGTACCCATTTTTGAGAAAAGGTCAGAGCCGCCCCAGAAAAGGGCGGTAATCAAGCCGAAAATAAACCACATTGGTATCAGTCCTTTGAAATATATTAAAAAAACTTATAAAGTAAGCCAAGGGCAAGTTTCCATTCACTTTTTCAGAAGGCAGCAGGAGCCTGAACCCTGGTCTTTGTTTTGACCTGCCGTCTTGGCGCTGGGCGCTGCCGCGGGCCGCCGGCCCTACTCAAACTCCGGTATGTACGCCGCGCCTTTCGCTTCCCTGGACTGGACAAATCCATCCAATCCCAGCTCGAACAGCGCGTCCTCCACCTTCTCCATCTCCCGGCGGGTCACCCCCCGGCTCAGCTCCGGGTACCCCGGAATCCCCCCCTCCTCCTTTGCCTGCCCCCAGGGGGTATACTGGGCCATCAAGCTCACGGGTATCCCAGGAAACGCCTGGGCAACAGCCTCCAGCACAGCGATGGAGTTCTTCGTGTGCCCAGGCAGTATCAGGTGCCGGATAAGCACGCCCCGCACCATCATCCCATCTTTATCATACACCGGCTCCCCCACCTGCCGCACCATCTCCCCAATGGCTGCAGCCGCAGCCTCAGGGTAGTCCTCTGCCCCGGAGAGACCCTCCGCCAGCCTCTTGTCCATATACTTAAAGTCCGGCAGATAGATGTCAGCCAGGCCCTCCAGGGCCCGCAGGGTCTCGGGCCGCTCATAGCCTGAGGAGTTGTACACCACCGGCACCGGCAGCTTTTGCCGCAGCAAAGCCGCCCGGATGCCCGGCACAAAATGGCTGGGGCTCACCAGGTTGATGTTGTGGGCCCCTTGCTCAATGAGGGAGAAGAAGATGCCGCTGAGCTCTCCGGGCGTGACAGCCCGGCCAGGCTTTTCCCCCCGGCTTATCTCATAATTCTGGCAGAACCGGCACCGAAGCCCGCAGCCTGTGAAGAACACCGCGCCTGAGCCCCTTGTGCCGCTGATGGGAGGCTCCTCCCAAAAATGCAGGGCCGCCCGGGCGATTCGCAGCTCCCGGCCCATGCCGCAAAGGCCCAGCTGGGCGTCCTCGCCTGCCGGGCCGTCCCTGGGCACATTGCATCTTCTGGGACACAGACGGCAGCGGAAGCCCCTGACTGTCCCGCTCATGGCTTCAGGGCCAACATGGCTGCGTTGCTGCCCCGGCGGCCCCGGGTCTTCCGGTGGGAGAACAGCAGGCTGCTCTCCTCCATGGTGCACACGTTCCCCAGGGTGATGTGCTCTGCCAACACCCCGGAATCCAGCAAGGTCTGGCGGCAGCACTCCCACAAATCCACATGGTACTTCTCATGCTCCGGCCCGGTGACGAATTTCTCCCACCCGGGCAGGGCCTGAAACACCTCTGCCACTGGCTCGTCTACCTCAAAGCAGTCCCGGCAGATAGAGGGCCCAATGGCCGCCAGCAGAGCCTGGGGCCGGGTGCCAAACTCCTGCTCCAGCCGCCGGACCATGACCCCTGCCATCCCGGCAGCAGTGCCCCGCCAGCCCGCGTGGGCAAGGCCAATGGCCTGATGCTCTGGGTCAAAGAAGTAGATGGGCACGCAGTCCGCGGCATAGACCACCAGGGTCACCCCAGGCACATTGGTGCAAAGGCCGTCCGCGCTGTCACAGTCATTGGGCCGCCAGATTCCCAGGCCCCGGTGGCTCCCGTCCACCCGGCGGATGTCCGTCTTATGGACCTGGCAGCCGCACACAGGAGAGTCCTCCGGAAAGCCTGCTGCCGCCAGAAAGCGCCTGTAGTTCTCCTCCACATTCTCGTCCGAATCGCCCCGGTTATAGCCCAGGTTCATGGCCGCGAACTCCCCCTCGCTCACCCCGCCCAGCCGGGTGGAAAACGCGTGTTCTATCCCGGGCAGCACCTTCCACTGGGGAAAGCGCAGCATACCCACGCCTTCCGCCACATCCAGTTCCATATGGCCCACCGGGCCGGGCAGAGCCTCTCTGGGCTCTTCCAGAACCGGCACGGGAAATGTCTTTCTATTCACAATAATCCCCTCGTATTTCACTTTTATCTGTACCCTGCCTACAAAATGATACCCGCAGGTCCCGCACAACAGCCTGCCCTGAAAGCCCTTGTTCCGGGGCGACCACTCTCCGGTGAGCTGGCTGGCTCCCCCGCAGCGGGGGCACATAAACTGAAAATACTCCGGCTTGGCCCGGGTATCCTCCAGGCTGCGCACATAGGCCGTGCGGAAGGTCATCTTCCGGTAGAACTCCTCGTTGCAGGTCTCAATATAGGGCAGGATGGCCTTCTCGTCATAGACTCTCTGCAGAATCCGCAGGGTAATCAGGCTGTCATCCAGGGCCCGGTGCTGCTCCATCTGGGAGATATCCAGCCCCAGCTGCTGGGCCATGCTTTCCAGGCTCATCTGCCCGCCCCCCAGGCCCAGATAGTCCTGGGCATAGCGCTGCAAATCCACATACCGGGTGAGGAAGGGCACTGTCATGTCTCCGCTGAAATACCGGCAGTTGTCAATCAGGGTCAGGACATCCGAAGGGCCCCAGGTGACCAGCACTGCCTCTCCCAGCCACCGGCGGAACCGGCTGACCGCCTGCATAAAGGGCACGCCCCCAGTCAGGTTCTCCTCTGTGATGCTGGTCAAATCCGCCACCACAGTGTTCAGCCGCTTGCCCACCTGGGGCCGCACAAACAGGCCGAAGGTTCCCCGGGGCTGCAAATCCGCCCCGGTCTTCACTGCCCCGAACTCTATAATTTCGTTGAGATACCCTCTCAGCCTGCGGCTGTATGCCGCGTTCCACTCCAAATCCAGTACAGCTATCTGCACAGCGGCTCACCTCCTTTATGACGGCGCAAATCGTCCCGCCTGCCCGGGCTTTAACCGCCTTTTTTGCGGCTCTGCTGCTTCATCCGCTGCTCTCTGGACAGGGTGGACTTGCGCATCCGCACGCTCTTGGGGGTAACCTCTACATACTCGTCCTCCCCGATAAACTCCAGACACTGCTCCAGGCTCAGCACTGAGTGGGGGGTGAGCTTCAAGGCATCGTCCGCCCCGGAGGAACGGGTATTGGTGGCGTGCTTTTTCTTGCACACATTCACCACAATGTCCTCGTTCTTGGGGTTTGCGCCCACAATCATCCCCTCATACACCTCCACCCCTGGGCCAATGAACAGCCTGCCCCGGTCCTGGGCGTAGAACAGGCCATAGGCCGTGGCCTCGCCTGCCTCAAAAGCAATGATGGAGCCCTGCTGCCGCTGGGAGATGTCCCCCTTATAGGGCTCGTAGCCGTCGAACACATGGTTCATGATGCCATTTCCATTGGTGTCAGTGAGGAATTCGGAGCGGTATCCCATCAGCCCCCGGGCCGGGATTTTGAACTCCATATGGGTCATGCCCCCTTCCCGGGTGCCCATATTCAGCAGCTCTGCCTTTCGGGCGCCAATCTTCTCCATCACCGCCCCCACATAGCTGTCCGGGGTCTCTATCATCAACAGCTCCATGGGCTCCAGCCGCTGGCCGTCCTTCTCCTTATAGATGACCGAGGGGGTGCTCACCTGGAACTCATAGCCCTGGCGGCGCATCTGCTCAATGAGAATGGACAGATGCAGCTCTCCCCGGCCAGAGACCTTGAAGGTGTCCATGGTGTCTGTCTCCTCCACCCGCATGGCCACGTTGGTCTCCACCTCCTTAAAGAGCCTGTCCCGCAGGTTCCGGGAGGTGACGAACTTCCCTTCCCGCCCGGCAAAGGGGGAGTCATTGACCTTGAACATCATGGACACTGTGGGCTCGTCAATCTTCACAAAGGGCAGGGGCTCCACCTGGTCCGGGGCGCAGGCGGTCTGGCCAATGTTCAAATCCGCAATGCCGGACACAGCGATAATGTCCCCCACCCCGGCGCTCTGGGCTTCCACCCGCTTGAGGCCCTGGAACTGGTACAGCTTGGTCACCTTGGCCAGCTTGTGGCCCTCCTCACCGCCGCCGCAGATGGCCACCTGCTGGCCGGTTTTGATGCAGCCCCGCTCCACCCGGCCAATGCCGATACGGCCCACGTACTCGTCATAGTCAATATTGGAGAACCTCACCTGGGTGGGCCCCTCCAGGTCCCCTTCCGGGGCCGGGACCTCCCGGAGAATCATCTCAAACAAGGGGGTCATGTCCGTGCCGGGAGTATCCGGCTCCAGAGAAGCGTAGCCCTCCCGGGCAGAGCAGTAGGCCACCGGGAACTCCAGCTGGTCATCATTGGCCCCCAGCTCAATAAACAAATCCAGCACCTCGTCCACCACCTCAGCAGGACGGGCCCCAGGCCGGTCTATCTTGTTCAGCACCACCAGGGGCTTTTTGCCCAGGGCCAGGGCCTTTTTCAGCACGAACCTGGTCTGGGGCATACAGCCCTCAAAGGCGTCCACCAGCAGGATGACCCCGTCCACCATCAGGAGTACCCGCTCTACCTCGCCGCCGAAATCCGCGTGGCCGGGGGTGTCCACAATGTTGATTTTTGTGTCCTGATATTTCACCGCCGTATTTTTTGAGAGAATGGTGATGCCCCGCTCCCGTTCCAGGTCACCGGAATCCATGACCCGCTCGGCCACAGCCTCGTTCTCTCTGAAAATGCCGCTCTGCCGCAGCAGCTGGTCCACCAGCGTAGTCTTGCCGTGGTCCACGTGGGCGATAATCGCCACGTTGCGCAAATCATTTCTGATACCCATCTGTATCCAATCCTTTCCTTTGGCAAACTTGCTTCCTCAGGTTTGCTCATGGGCTGACAGCCCCTTGAATCCCTGTTTTCTAAAGGTAGATTATAGCACGAAACCGGGCTTTTGAAAAGCCCTGGCTCAAAAAAAGTGCAGGTCCAGAGCTTAGATAGTGTCTACACAAGGTAGAGGAATTGTGATAGAATGGAAGCATCAAAAAA